>JBFXEX010000071.1:0-32069 GCA_050179645.1 Xanthobacteraceae bacterium
CCGTCGAGCACATCGGACACCGCGCTTGGCTTTTGGCGCGGTGTCCGTGTTTAAACGCTCCGGGTGACGAACCGCCACGCTACGACTTCTTCTTCCAGGTCTCGGTGCCCTTTGAGCCGCGGTCGGTGCGGCGCAGCCAGTTGCCGGAGAGCGAACCGTCGGAATTGATGCTCATCAGCGCGATCACGGTGCGGCCCTTCACCGCATAGGCCACCGCCACGACGTTATCGACGATCTGGCCGACGCCGACGAAGGTGCCGTCGTCCCAGTCGAACTCGAGCGCGCCCGACGGCGCCAGCGAGATGGCAACGACCTTGGTGCCGATATAGGAGACGCCGTCAGGGTCGGTTCCGGTCACCGAATAGGTGCCGACCAGCGCGGCTTTGGCCTGGTCGAGCGGCAGTTTGGCAAGCTCGGCGTCCCACCTCATAGTTTCGACCGCCCTGGCGCTCTCGACCAGCGTGGCCGAGATGCCCCAGCCGCCCAGTGCCCCGGCCGCGACCAATGAAGCCGCCAGGATGCCGGCGTTCTTGTGCTGGTTGATCGCCGTAACGCAGTTCGACAGTCCAATGTTGATCGACATGTCGCCGTCCTCCTCGCCATCCGCAGGCGTCCACGGTCCACGATTGGGACGGCAGACCCCGATTTGTCGGCGGCCTGAATAGGGGAGCTTTGACCGGAGCGGTGTGATGGCGGTCACTCGGATTCGCTTTTGGGCGCCGCGTGCCGTCGGCTACAGTTGGCCGCAGTTCACCGGCGCGACGGGGTCAGGCACGCCGCCGCCAGCTTGATGAAGGCGCGGGCGCGGTGCGAGAGGCCGGAGCCGTTCGGCGGCAGGCCATGCTTCTCCACGGCCGGCATTTCACCGAAGGTGCGGGTATGGCCGTCCGGCAGGAACATCGGGTCGTAGCCGAATCCGAGTGTGCCGCGCGGCGGCCAGACCAGCACGCCGTCGACCGTGGCCTCGAAGTCCTCCGTATGGCCGTCCGGCCAGGCGACGCACAGCGCCGAGACGAATTGCGCCCGGCGCCGGTCGGGCGTGGTGGCGTTCCGCGCGCGCAGTTCGTCCTCGACGCGCTGCATGGCATACGCGAAATCCTTGGCCTCGCCGGCCCAGCGCGCCGAGTGAATGCCGGGCGCGCCGCCGAGCGCATCGACCGCGAGGCCGGAATCGTCGGCGAAGGCCGGCAGGTTGGTGGCGAGCGCGGCGGCCTGCGCCTTGATGCGGGCGTTGTCGCGGAACGTCGTGCCGGTCTCCTCCGGTTCGGCGAGGCCAAGCTCGCCGGCCGACACCGCCTCGATGCCGTAGGGCGCGAGCAGTTCGCGCATTTCCCGGAGTTTGCCGGGGTTGTGTGTGGCGATGACGACCTTGCCATCGAGTTGGCGATGCTCGTCCCGCGTCATGGCCGGACGTAGCCGTCCGAAGGATGGCGTCGCTCCGTTCCGCCTACGCCCACCCATCCAAGTCTTTGCGGTGGCAAGTCGGGAAGCAAGACGTGGATGCCCGGGTCAAGCCCGGGCATGACGGCAGATAGAGACGTCATCACATCACAGCGAGCTTCTGCAGGTCGACCAGCTTGGCGATGCCCTTCTTGGCGAGCGCCATGAGCTCGAGGAACTGCTCCTCGCTGAACGGAATCTTCTCGGCGGTGCCCTGCACCTCGACGATGCGGCCGGCGCCTGTGAGCACAAAGTTTGCGTCGGTGTCGGCCTCGGAGTCTTCGGCGTAGTCGAGATCGAGCACCGGAGTCCCTTGGCAGATGCCGCACGAGATCGCCGCGACGTGATCGCGCAACGGCTCGCCCTTCAGCATGTCGCGGGTCTTCATCCAGGCGATGCAGTCGTGCAGTGCCACCCAGGCGCCGGTGATGGCAGCGGTACGGGTGCCGCCGTCGGCCTGGACGACGTCGCAGTCGACGGTAATCTGGCGCTCGCCCAGCGCCTGGAGGTCGACGATGGTGCGCAGACTGCGGCCGATCAGCCGCTGGATCTCGATGGTGCGGCCATTCTGCTTGCCGGCCGAGGCCTCGCGGCGGGTTCGTTCCAATGTGGCGCGCGGCAGCATGCCGTATTCGGCGGTGACCCAGCCGCGGGCCTGGCCCTTGAGCCACGGCGGCAGCCGGTCCTCCAGCGTCGCGGTCACCAGCACCTGGGTATCGCCAAATTTCACGAAGCAGGAGCCTTCGGCATATTTCACCACACCGCGTTCGAGCGATATGGCGCGCAACTCGTCAGGCTGTCGCCGGCTTGGCCGCAAGGTCGCTCTCCCGGGTGGCGGCGCGGTGCGCCGATCAAGGCCCAGCTTTTAGGTGAAGGGCGCACCCCGCCGCAAGCCGCTCGTGCCTTGCGGCCTGTCGTGTCGCAATGGCCGTGCGGCAGCGTCGATGGCTCGGCTGGTTTCGCTTGACCCGGCGGCGACCTTGGCGAACATGGCCGGCCCGGTCGATGAGGACGGGGGGTCGCACCCCTGGTGATCTTGATGGCTGAGACGATTCCCGGCTGCCCGGCGCCGCGCGCGCCGAGCCGTCCGAAGATTCCGCTGCCGCCCAAGGCCTGCGACACCCACTGCCACGTGTTCGGGCCGGCAACGCGGTTTCCGTATGCGGCCGACCGCAGCTACACGCCGCCCGACGCGCCACTGGAAAAATATCTCGGCATGCTCGACACCCTCGGCTTCGAGCGCGGCGCGCTGGTGCAGGGCAGCGCCCACGGCCGCGACAATTCCGCGATGCTCGACGCACTGGCGCGATGTCCGGAGCGGCTGCGCGCCGTGGCGACCGCCGACGAGACCGTTTCACCCGACGAACTTCGCCGCTGGCAAGCGCTCGGCGTGCGCGGTTTGCGCTTCAACCATTTCTTCCGTGACGGGCAACTTCACTACCGCGGCGGCGTCACGCTCGAATCGGCGCGCGTGCTGGCGCGGGCAATGCGCGATCTCGGCTGGCATCTCCAGCTCTGGATCGACATCAAGGACCTGCCGGACACTATCCCAGTGCTGCAGGCGATCGGTGTGCCGGTGGTGATCGACCACATGGGCCGCAGCGACGCCCGCGCCGGTACCGGAACGCCCGGGTTCCAGAGTCTGCTGCGGCTCCTCGGCGACGGCGGCTGCTGGGTGAAGCTCTCGGGCGCGCATCGCATCAGCCAATTGCCGCCCGATTATCCGGATGCCCGGCCGTTCTGCGAGGCGCTGGTGCGGGCGAATCCGGAGCAGCTTGTGTGGGGCAGCGACTGGCCGCATCCGCGCATGGAAGAGCACGAAATGCCCGACGCCGGGCGCCTGCTCGACCTGTTCCAGGAGTGGACGCCGGATGCGGCGGTGCGGCACCGCATCCTGGTCGACAATCCGGCGCGGCTTTACGGTTTTCCGGCGTAGCGTCCGCGCCTGAGTTTACCGTCGCGCAATGCTCTCTCCGGGCGACGTCGCCGGCTTTCTCCACACCCGCAGGTCAGCCATGACTTTTACGGCCGCCGCGAGGACCAGCACGCAAAGCGCCGCCTTCGATACCGTCTCCATCGTGCCCTCGATCAGGACGGCATGGACCACACTCCCGACAACGATGACCACCGCGAGCGACATATGCGCGATGCGCCACGTACGCGGTCGCAGTCCCAGTCGCCGGCGGAGCACAGCCAGGAGCGCGACGGCGAAGATCGCCCACATGGCGATCACACCGAAGGGAGAGAACGGCGTCGGCGATACGAAGAGAAGGGCGTCGATCATGTCCGGCGGACTGGTGATCCAAAGGCCCCCGACGTGGATCACCACCGCCACGACCAGCGCGCCTCCGGTCCAGTAATGCGCGCGACGGCCGCGATAACCCGACAGTCCGGGCAAGTATCCGGCAATCAGCAAAGGCTGAACGAGTACGAGCCCCAGTGCGATAATCCCCGCGAATCCGGCCAGGATATAGACCGGACCGCGGTACGCGAGCAGCGGACTTGCCGCCGCAGCGGCGATCGGCAAGCAAACGGCGGCTGCAAGGGCGGCCCAGATCAGGGTCACCCGGGCCAATCTCATCCCCTTGTTCCCAACCAGTGTGGCGGTTCAGAAGTCCGCATCATCCTTGCCGCGAGTTCGTCATGCGGACTTCTGAACCAAGCCACACTGAATCAATAAGTTTCTAGTGTCCTTCGATTCCGAAGTTCGCAAACGAGCGCGCCGCGGAATGATGCGAACTTCGGAATCGGGACGCTAGGTCACACCGGCTGAAGGACGAAGTGCGCCTCCAGGGTCTTGTCTTTTGCGCTCCGCATCACCGGACGTAGAAAGACGGTTTTGAATTCACCGCTGTCATAGGCGAGGTGACCATGCGGCTGGCCGAAGACCGGAACGATCTGCGGCATCTCAAGACGGAACACCCCGTTCTTGTCGGTGAGCGTGGCTCCATGACTCTGCGGCTCGTGCTCCTGCCCTTCGGTCGTGTGCGCCCAGATTTGGACGCGCTGTCCGGCAAGCGGCGCGCCGTCGCCGGCGCGGCGCACGGTGCCACTCATCCAGAAGCCGCCCTTGCCGATCCGATCCACGATCGGCGCGCCTTTGCGGTAGTTGTTCGAGCCGCCCGACATCGAACGTGTCGGTGCGATGCCTTGCGCACTGGCGGGCAACAGCAGGCCCGAAACTCCGGTTGCCAGCACGGCGCCGCCAGCGGCGAGGAGGTTGCGGCGGTTGAGTGCGACGATGTTCATGTAAACTCCTCCTGGCGACCTTGCAGTTGCTCCGCCGATAGGACAACAACAGGCACGAGACGCCCTGAATTTAGCGCGCTTGCGACCAGTTTCCCAGTCGCGGGAGGCGAAGAGCGCGATCGGTCGCAATAACAGTGTTGTGAACGGTGTGCCTGCTGCTCAACCAGCGTCGTTGACGAGGCATGCTCAGAAGCGTCGGATGCTGAAGGTTCCGTCTTCAATTCGCCCTTCCCTCCTCCCAAGCACCAGCTCCCCCCCAACGTCGCAAATCCTGTTCAAGGCCGCTCATGACATTCTCGCATCCCGTCGACGATCGCTATTTCGAGGACTACGTCGAAGGCGAGATCTATCGCTTCGGCAGCATTGCGGTGAGGGCGGACGAGATCATCGCGTTCGCGAAGCGCTTCGATCCGCAGAGCTTTCACACCGACTCCGAAGCGGCGAAGCGATCGCCGTTCGGCGGGCTGATCGCCAGCGGCTGGCACACCGGTGCGCTGATGATGCGGCTGTTCGCCGATCACTACCTGACGCACGTCGCGAGCCTCGCCTCACCCGGCGTCGACGAGTTGCGCTGGCTCAAGCCGGTGCGCCCCGGCGACGCGCTGTCGATCCGCGTCACCGTGCTTAAGGCCGCGCCGTCGAAGTCGAAGCCGGACCGCGGCGTCGTCACCTCCGGGATCGAAGTGCTCAATCAAGCCGACGAGATCGTGATGACGCTCAAGGCGGTGAACTTCATCGCCCGCCGGCCGCCGGGTTAAAGCGGATCGGTTGTCCGTCATTGCGGGAGCGCCAGCAACGAAGCAATCCAGCCCTTCAACCCGCTGGATTGCTTCGCTTCGCTTCGCTCGCAATGACGCACCGGTGGCGTCAGCTTCAAGTCATGCTGCGTTGGCGCTCAGACCCGTCAAAGCTTGTAGTTGAAGCCAAGCCGAAGCGTCTGGATGTGAAGATCGCTCCAGGTATGGTTCAGAGTTGCAGGAAACGGAGGAATGGTGACGTTGTGGGCGATATTGGTCGACGTCGTCTTGCCGCCGAGGCTGTAGTAAAGATATTCCGCCCGGACCGTCCAGTTTCCGGTGAGCTGGTTCTCGTAGCCACCGCCGAACACCCACCCGGTTTGAGTATCTTTGGCCGAGAGCGCTGCCGAAGCGATGAACGGCGTCACGACATTATAGCTGCCGGTGTGAGAGACGCCCGCCGCTGCGTAACCGCCGGTGATGTAGACCAGGCCTGCCCCCCAGGTCAGCCCAAGCCGGCCGCGGATCGAGGCGAGCCACTCCACCTCGCTCGTGATCGTAGCGGAGCCGCGCGGAATCACCGGCACCACATTGGGAAGCACATCGACCGTCGAGGTTCCATTTGCATGAACGCCAGAGAAGTCGCCCTCGATACCGAGTACCCAATTGGAGAACTGCACATTGTAGCCGCCCTGCGCTCCGTAGACCGGGCCGTTGCGGTTCAGGCCGTGGTTGGTCGGAAATCCGAACAAGTCCGTGGTGATCGAGGTCGTCGTCGCACTCAGCGAGTTCCAGGCCCAGCCGGCGTGCAGGCCTACATAGAAGCCGGTCCAGTTCGGCGCCACCGGCATGACAACCGGTGCCTTCAGCGGAAGATCGGCCGCCGATGCTGACGCGATTCCAAAAATCCCCACGACGGCTCCGAGAAGAAGCTTTTTCATTGTGCACCCCCTGTTGTTGAAAGAATTCAAATTATGAATGAGAGCGACTGCTGCAGCAACGCTCGGTAGCAGCCGTTTGCTGTTTGTTGTTGCCGTGTGTCTGTGCCGACACGCGAGTCTGGTACCCTGGTATATTTGATCGTTCCGTTTTGGAGCAGCGTTCGTTCCGGTGAAGCTCCGCTCTGCGCCTAAGGGCGCGCAAGCGTCGCTCGGGTCAGGGGCCGCGTCCCCCAAGCCGTGCTGAACTCAACGACTGAAAGCGAACTGATCCAGAGGCAATAAATGTTGACTCGTCATGGGCGGGCTTGACCCGCGCATCCATCTTGAAAAAGGAATCGTTTCAAGGCGATCGATTGCCGGGTCGAGCCCGGCAATGACAAGTCGGATAGGTCAACGTCAACGACGGTTAGTTTCAACCGCAGCATCACGCCCAGGTGGCGAAGCTCAGGCCAGTGCCGGTGCCAGCCGGCGTGCGGTAGCCCGGCACGTACTCGAACCAGTCGAGATGCAGGTGCTCGAGCGCGCCCGCGATACCGACCCAGTTCAGGATTTCGGAACTGCCGGCGTTGAGCTTGTTGCGCGGCAGGTTCTGCAGGAACGCCGCGTCCCGGTCGGCGCAGGCCTTCAGGATCGAGCGGTCGAACTCCTCGTCCACCAGGAAGTGACTCAAACCGCCCGAGGCCAGAATGCCGACGCGCAAGTCGCCCGGGAATTTCTCGACCGCCCGTGCGATCGCCTGGCCGAGCGCGTAGCAGCGCTTCGGCCGCGGCTGGGTCGGCGCGTAGTAGGTGTTGAGAAACACAGGAACCACCGGCACCGGCCGCTGCGAATCCATCACGTGCCGGTGCACATAGGCGACCGCGTGGCCTTCGCCTTCGCCCTCGCGCAGGCACTTGGAGGCGGCGAGGTCGAAGTCGGCATCCATCAGCTGCTCGATCATGTGCAGGGCGAGCGCCGAATGCACCGGGTAATCGCGCGGCTTGTCCTGTTCGAAGAACGCGGCGCGGTTCTTGATGTACCACTCGGGCAGGTGCGAATAGGTTTCGTGCTGCTTGTTGTCGTTGCGGATGGTGTCGCCGTAATAGACCGCGAAGGCCGGGCGGCAGTCTTCCAGGTAGCTTTCGTTCTGGTCGTCGCCGAGCACGATCAGCGCGTCGAGCTTCGCGTTGGCGAGCACCTGGCGCAGGCGCTTGGCGGCGGCGCGGGCGCTGTTCTGGCGGACCACAAGCTGCTCGGGCGTCGTCATGCCGGCGAGCTGCGGATCGGCCTTCAGCAGCAGGTCGTCGTAGCTCGACGGGTTGCCGTCCTTGTCGCGGTGCTTGATCTTCATGTCGGTTTCGAGAAACCGCGGCAGCGTCTCGTCCGAGGCGAGCAGCATCGGGGTGTGCGACGTTCCCATGCCGAGCACGATCTTGGCCATTGGCGTCTCCTCCTGGGGCGATGGTCCGGCCGCGTCATTGGTCTGGCAAATGCGGCCCGGCCGCCCATAGCGTCCGGCGACACTTAATCCGATCGGAACCCGCGTGGCTAGCTGGGGTCGGCCACCGCGGGCAATGACCGCCGAGGCCACGGCGGTCGATCGCAATTGCGGCGATTGTGTCCCGCCGGGCACAGACATTTCCGCGAAATAATGGTTAATTTATTCTTGCTTGATTTTATGGCTGGGGGGTCATGAAATGCATAAGCATTTATTGGCAGGCGCTGCGCTTTTGGCGCTTGGCCTGAGCGCTCCGGCGACCGCCGCCGACATGCCCTTGAAGTACGTTGCGCCGGCGCCGATATTCACGTGGACCGGCTGTTACGTGGGTGCCCACGTCGGCTACAAGTGGGGCACCAGCAAGCAGACCTACGGCGGGCTGATCGCCGGGGTTCCTGTCCTACCCGAGTTAACCGGGGCTGACATCACCGGCAATTACAACGTCAACGGTCCGGTCGGCGGTGCGCAGGGCGGCTGCAACTACCAGACCGGCGCCTGGGTATGGGGCATCGAGGTCGACGGCGGCTGGTCTTCGGCGAGCGGCCAAGCCAACGCCATTCCGCCCTTTAACCCCGAATACGTCCTGACCACCAACGAGCGCTGGCTCGCCACCGCGCGTGGCCGCCTCGGCTGGGCCGCCGACCGCTGGATGTGGTACCTGACCGGCGGCGTTGCCTGGTCAGGGTTCGATGTCAACAACAGCAATCCGCTGGAGCCCGCCCAGGTTTCGCGGCAACCGACCCGTATCAACAAGACCGGCTGGATCGTGGGTGTCGGCACCGAATACGCGCTGCTCGGCGGCTGGTCGGTGAAGAGCGAGTTCCTCTATGCCAACTTCGGCACGATGCACTATGGCGACGAGTCCAGCATCGTCAACGGCTGCCTCTCCTGCTTCAACGCCGACGTCAAGATGTCCGAGTACATCTGGCGCGTGGGCCTCAACTACCGCTTCGACTGGGCGTCGTGGGGCAAAGGCAAGGCTCCGGCTCCGGTCGTCGCCAAGTACTGAGACTTAAAGGGCGTCAGCCCAGCACATACGGGGATTGAACCCCCGGTCAGCATGGCCCCGGCCGAATCATTTCGGCCGGGGTCATTTTTTTCAAACCACTACCGAACCCAACACTAGTTCGAAGAGCGTATTTCTGCGGGATGCGAGATCGGCTAGGCTTCCCCGGTCGCTCTCAAAGTAGACGTGCCGGCATCATGGCCATCAAACGTGCCGCCGGCAGGTCTTGCCAGAAAAAATAGCGGCATCGAGGAAACAGCAGGGGTTCTCCAATGAACGATGTTCGTCGCGTGACAAGTCATAATCGCCGGTGCTTCTTGCTTGGCACCGCGGGTCTTGCGTCGTGGGCCGCGGGACTCTCGCCCGGCCTGGCGCAACCGTTGCAATCGACGGCGCGCATCCTGGTCGGCTTCCCGCCGGGCGGACCGACCGACGTCATCGCACGGTTGTTCGCCGAGCAGATGAAGAGCTATGCGTCTTCGACCATCGTCGAGAACCGGCCGGGCGCCGGCGGCCGTGTCGTGATGGACGTGCTGAAGAACAGTGCGGCGGACGGGTCGGTCATGGTGCTGACGCCGGCCGTCACGATGTGTCTCTATCCGCACGTCTACAAGTCGCTCAGCTACAATCCGCAACAGGATTTCGCGCCGGTGACCACCGCCTGCGTCACCGCCATGGTGTTTGTCGTTGGCCCGATGGTGCCGGCCACGGTGAAGACGCTGGCCGATTTCATCGCCTGGTGCAAAGCCAACCCCAAGCAATCCACCTATGGATCGCCCGGCGCGGGTTCGCCGCTGCATTTTCTCGGCGTCATGCTGTCCCGGGCGGCGAAATTTGAATATCTCCACGTTCCGTTCCAGGGCACGGCGCCCTCCATCCAAAGCCTGCTGGGCGGCCAAATCGCCTCCTGTATCTCGCCGATCGGCCCCTTCATTCAGCACATCCGGGCCGGGACACTGCGGGCGCTGGCAACGACCGGCGCAAAGCGCAGCCCTGAGCTTCCCGAGGTGCCGACCATTGCGGAGGCCGGATACCCGTCGCTCCAATACGCCGAATGGTTCGGTTTTTTTGTCCCGGCAAAGACGCCCGGCGCGACGGTCGAGAAGCTCAGCAGCGCGTTGCGCGCGGCGTTGCAGACCAAAGAAGTTAAGGCCGGGCTGGCGGCTCAGTCGGTGGATCCTGGCGGGCTCACCCCGGCCGAGTTCGCCCGCCAGATCAAGGCCGACTACGAGCGATGGGGGCCGATCGTGAAGGCGTCGGGATTCACACCCGTGGACTAAACGGTTCCTATCGAAGCGAACGCGCCTTGAAGTCCATGGGCCAAATAGACAATTCTCCTATTCGGAGGAGCGTAATTCTTGGCCCAGGACGTCCCGATCGGCTCGGCGCAGGTGAGCTTGGCGCAGCTCAACGACCGTTCGCGCGATATCTTCCGGCAGATTGTCGAGAGCTATCTGGCGACCGGCGAGCCGGTCGGCTCGCGCAATATCTCGCGCCTGATCACCACGCCGCTGTCGCCCGCCTCGGTGCGCAACGTGATGTCCGACCTGGAGCAACTCGGGCTGATCTACGCCCCACACACCTCGGCCGGCCGGCTGCCGACCGAGCTCGGGCTGCGGTTCTTCGTCGACGCCCTGATGGAGATCGGCGATCTCGGCGAGGCTGACCGCCGTGACATGGAGGCCAAGGTCGCCGCCGCCGGCCGGTCGATGGAGGCGGTGCTGAGCGAAGCCTCCGGCATGCTGTCGGGGCTCACCCGCGCGGCGGGCGTGGTGCTGACCGCGAAGTCGAACCTGCGCTTCAAGCATATCGAGTTCGTGCGGCTCGAACCGGAGAGCGCGCTGGTCGTGCTGGTGGCCGAGGACGGCCAGGTCGAGAACCGGATCGTTGCCATTCCGCCCGGGCTGCCGACCTCGTCGCTCACCGAGGCCGGCAACTTCATCAATGCGCATATCCGCGGCCGCACCCTGCCGGACGCCAAGATCGAGCTGGAGCGGGCGTTGGAGGCGAGCCAGGCCGAGCTCGACCAGCTCACCCAGAGGATCGTGTCTGCCGGCTTCGCCAGCTGGTCCGGCGGCGACGGTGAAGACCGCAAGCTGATCGTGCGCGGCGCCGCGCACCTGCTGGAGGACCTGCGCGCGGTCGATGACCTGGAGCGGGTGCGGCGGCTGTTTGACGAACTGGAAACCAAGCGAGGCGTGATCGACCTGCTGGGCCGGGCCGAGCGCGCCGAGGGCGCCCGCATCTTCATCGGCTCGGAGAACAAGCTGTTTTCGCTGTCGGGCTCCACCACCATCGTGGCGCCCTACCGCGACGGCGCCGGGCGAATCATCGGCGTGCTCGGCGTGATCGGGCCGACCCGGCTCAACTATGCCCGCGTCATCCCGATGGTGGACTACACCGCCAAGGTGGTCAGCAAGCTGCTCGGCAACTGAGGTTTCGCCCCGGCCAGCCCCTCGGCTCGATCTCGGCTTGATTTTTGCCGCCTGAGCCCTGATATCCGGGGCGAATCAAATCGTCAGTGGGACCAACACGATGACGGACACGTCCGCGCGCACCGCCGTCGATGGCGGCGACGAGAGTTCCGAGCAGTCGCCCGAGGAGGCCCGGATCGCCGCGCTGGTCGAGGCGCTCAGCAAGGAGGCTGCCGACTACAAGGACAAACACCTGCGCACGCTCGCCGAGATGGAGAATCTCCGCCGGCGGACCGAGCGCGAGGTGGCGGATTCGCGCGTCTACGGCATCAGCAATTTCGCCCGCGACATTGTGGCGGTGGCCGACAGCATGGCGCGCGGCGCCTCGGCCCTGAGCGCGGAACTGCGCGATAACGCGGACGGCGGCCTCAAGGCGCTGCTCGACGGCGTCGAATTGACCGAACGCGAATTGCAGAAGGCGCTGGAGAAGCACGGCGTCAAGAAGTTCGATCCGCTGGGCGAGAAGTTCGACCCCAACCTGCACCAGGCGATGCTCGAGATTCCCGATCCGTCGCGGCCGTCTGGCTCGGTCGCGCAGGTGATCCAGCCTGGCTACATGATCGGCGAGCGGGTGCTGCGGCCCGCGCTGGTCGGAGTGGCGAAAGGCGGCCCGAAGGCCGCCGCACCGCAGCCGCCCGCCAACGACAACCCGGACTGACCGGCGCGTCGCCACCCGGCGGACATTTGGACTAAGGTGCGTCCGATCCCCGGGAGGGTCGGACTATGCAACGCAGCACCGAGCGTTTTCTCACCACGCATACCGGCAGCCTGCCGCGGCCGGACGATCTCATCCGCATGATGTACGCCAAGGAGGAGGGCGTGCCGGTCGATCCGGCGGCGCTCGCCGCGCGCGTGAAATCGGCAGTGGCGGAAGTGGTGGTGAAGCAGGTCAAGGCGGGCGTCGACGTCGTTAACGACGGCGAAATGTCGAAGCCGAGCTACGCCACCTACGTCAAGGACCGGCTCGCGGGCTTCGGCGGCACCGGCAACACCTTCGTCTACCAGGACCTCGCCGACTTTCCGGTGCTGGCCAAGCGGGTGTTCGGCGATCCCGGTCGCTCGCGGCGCAAGACCCCGGCCTGCAACGGCCCGATCGCGGTGCGCGATCCCGCAGCCGCGAGGGAAGACGCCGCCAACCTCACCGCCGCGCTGGCACAGACGCCGGCGACCGAAGCGTTCATGAGCGCGGCCTCGCCGGGCGTGGTCTCGCTGTTCTTCCGCAACGACTACTACCCGAGCCAGGAGGCCTACCTGTTCGCCATCGCGGACGCGATGCGGGCCGAGTACGAGACGGTTGCGGCCGCCGGCATCGTGCTGCAGATCGACTGCCCCGACCTCGCCATGGGCCGGCACATCCAGTACGCCGACCTGAGCCTGGACGAATTCCGCAAGCGCGCCGCGATGCACATCGAGGCGCTCAACCACGCGCTGTCGAACATTCCGCCGGAGCGGCTGCGTATCCACCTGTGCTGGGGCAACTACGAGGGCCCGCACCACTACGACGTGCCGCTCGCCAGCATCATCGATCTCGTGTTCAAGGCACGGCCGCAGGCGATCTCGTTCGAGGCCGCCAATCCGCGCCACGCCCATGAATGGACCGTATTCGAAACCGTACGCCTGCCGGAGGGGCGCGTGCTGATTCCCGGCGTGATCGAATCGAAATCGAACTTCATCGAGCATCCCGAACTAATCGCCCAGCGCATCGGGCGTTACGCGAAACTGGTCGGGCGCGAGAACGTCATCGCCGGCAGCGATTGCGGCTACGGCACCTGGGTCGGCCAGGCGGCGGTCGATCCCGACGTGGTCTGGGCCAAGATGGCCGCGATGGCGGACGGCGCGCGCATCGCCACGCGGGCGTTTTGGACGTGATTTCGCGTATCGCGTCAGCGCGACTCGATGCCGTCGCGCACCGCGCGGAAGCGCTGATAGACGTCCTTCCAGACGTCCGAGGGGGCGATACCCACGAGCTGCAGATAGGCGCCGCCGCCGAACCGCAGCCATTGCACCACGGTCAGTCCGGCGCCGGTCGCCGGATCCTGGGCGGTGGCCATGATCTGATGGCCCTGCTGACCGCTGATCCGCAGCGACTCCGAGCCGGTGATTCGGATGCCCTTGAGGTTCGGCACGGTCCCGAACACGTCCCGGGCGAAGTGATCGCGGTCGCCCGACTGCGGGCCGCCGGGCGCCAGTGCGACCATGATATGCGGCGCGACCCCGTGGGGGGCAGCGGGTGGCGGCGTCGGGTCGTGCGGTTCGCCCAGCATGACGGCGCGGCCAGGGACCACGCCCGCGACCTTGAAGCCCGCCAGATCGCTGACCTTGAACGGCACCAGGGCGAGTTGCTCCTCGACCGGCACGGTCGGCCGGGTCGTGAGGGTCGCGAGGGCGGTGCGGATGACAGCATCCGGGTAGTGGGCGAGCGCGGTTTCGGGAATCTGCGTCGTCACCAGGACGGTCGCGATCGGCAGGCTGGCGACCAAAATCAGCTTCCGGATCCATACCTTGTCGAGCTGCTGGCGCCCGGTCACCAGGAACGCCTTGCCGGCGGCGAGCGCCATGGGCTCGCGGGATTCCAGCGTCAGCCCCTGCTTTTTCAGAGCCTCCGGGTTGATGGTGCGCTCCAACTCCGCATAGGCGTCGGGCGGCAGCGGCACCATGACCATGGCGACCTGGTTGGCGCGGTCCTCGTAGCCGTAGAAATTGTCGCTGGCGGTCATGCCGGGCGGCGGCACCAGTCCGACGCGCGATCCGGTCGGGAAGATGACGTCAGCGGCCGATGCCGGTGGGCCGCAAGCCACCACCAGCGCAATGACCGTCAGAAGCGCAGCGAGCCGATTCATTGGTCCACTATAGCCCATCGGGTTGCCGAGAATACGGCGAGGATGAGGACGGCCGTCGCAAAGGCGTGATCGGCTCCCCGGGGCCGTGCGAGTATGGTTGTCCAATTGGAGCCCGGAGGAAAAGCCATGGCGTGGTCGCACGGCATCTTCTACTGGAACGAACTTATGACCCATGACGCCGAACGGGCCAAGGCGTTCTACGCCGACACCATCGGATGGACGTTCGACCCCATGCCGATGCCGAACGGCACCTACTGGGTCGCCAAAATGGGCGACCAGCCGGTCGGCGGCATCTTCCCGATGAACGGACCGGAGTTCAAAGGTATGGCCGAGCGCTGGGTCTCGTACCTGGCGGTCGACGATGTGGATGCCCGCCTGGCGCAGGCCACGGCGCGCGGCGCCAAGGTGATGAAGCCCGCATTCGATGTGCCGGGCATCGGGCGAATGGCGTTCATCGAGGAACCCGGCGGCGCAATGATCGGCTGGATCACCCCGGTCAGCGCGTGAGCGCGCCCAATCAACGCTCTTACCGCTCCTCAGGAGCGCGGACCTTCCGCCACTGAGCATCCCGCGATTGGTCCCAGTCGCTACGGGTCGAGGCGCATCGGCAGGCCGGCGCGCGCCATGTGCTCCTTGGCCTGCCGGATGGAATATTCGCCGAAGTGGAAGATCGAGGCCGCCAGGACCGCGGTGGCGTGACCGTCGCGAATGCCCTCGACCAGATGGTCGAGATTGCCGACGCCGCCCGAGGCGATCACCGGCACCGTGACGGCGTCGGCGATCGTGCGCGTGAGCGCGATGTCGAAGCCCCGCCGGGTACCGTCGCGGTCCATTGAGGTCAGCAGGATTTCGCCGGCGCCGAGCGCCACCACCTCGCGCGCATAGTCGACCGCGTCGAGCCCGGTCGGATTGCGGCCGCCGTGGGTGAATATCTCCCAGCGGTCCGGCTCGCCCGGCTGCGACACCCGCTTGGCGTCGATCGCCACCACGATGCACTGGTCGCCGAACTTCTCTGCCGCCTCCTTGACGAAGGCCCGGCGCGCCACCGCGGCGGTGTTGATCGAGACCTTGTCGGCACCCGATGCCAGAAGCTTGCGGATGTCCTCGACGGTGCGCACGCCGCCGCCGACGGTGAGCGGCATGAAGCAGGCCTCGGCCGTGCGCGTCACCACGTCGAAGATGATATCGCGATCCTCGTGGCTGGCGGTGATGTCGAGGAACGTGAGCTCGTCGGCGCCGGCCGCGTCGTAGGCAATCGCCGCCTCGACCGGATCGCCGGCGTCGCGAAGGTCGAGGAACTTGACGCCCTTGACGACGCGGCCGTCCTTCACATCGAGGCAGGGAATGACGCGCACCTTGAACATGGCTCAGGCCGCGGCCCGTGAGGCTTTGATCAGCGCCAGCGCCTGCGCGGCATCGAGCCGGCCGTCGTAGAGCGCCCGGCCGGCAATGGCGCCGGCGAGCTTTCGCGCCCGCGTTTCGAGCATCGCCTGCACGTCCGCGATCGACGCAAACCCGCCGGAGGCAATCACCGGAATGCTCACCGCTTCGGCGAGTGCGATGGTGGCGTCGAGGTTGAGGCCCTTGAGCATGCCGTCGCGCGCCACATCGGTATAGACGATGGCGGCCACGCCCGCGTCCTCGAACCGCCGCGCCAGATCGAGCGCGGTGAGTTCGGAGGTCTCGGCCCAGCCCTCGACCGCGACTCTGCCGTCGCGCGCATCGAGCCCGACGGCGACCCGGCCCGGATGCTTCTTCGCGGCGCGTTTGACCAGCTCGGGATCACGTACTGCGGCGGTGCCGATGATGACGCGGTTGACGCCCTTGCCGAGCCAGCCCTCGATCGTCGCCATGTCGCGGATGCCGCCGCCGAGCTGCACCGGGATCGAGATCGCTTCGAGAATATGCTCGATGGCGCGGGCATTCATCGGCTTGCCGGCAAACGCGCCGTCGAGGTCGACGATGTGCAAGTACTCGAAGCCCTGCGTCTCGAAGACGTGTGCCTGCGCGGCCGGATCGCGGTGGAACACGGTGGCGCGCGCCATGTCGCCCTGTTGCAGGCGTACGCACACCCCATCCTTCAGGTCGATCGCCGGAAACAGGATCACGGCGACCACTTCAGGAAATTGGCGATGAGCCGCAGGCCGAGGCGCTGGCTCTTCTCGGGATGAAACTGGGTGCCGACCATGTTGTCGCGGCCGACAATCGCGGTCACCGGCCCGCCGTAGTCGGCTTCCGCGATCAGGTCGTCGCGGCGCTCCACGTTGAGGTGATAGGAGTGCACGAAATAGGCGTGCAGCCCGTCCGATCCGGTGGCGATGCCATCGAGCAGCGGATGACTCCGTTGCGGGTTGAGCGTGTTCCAGCCCATGTGCGGAATCTTCAGGTCCGTGTCCGTAGGCGCAATGCGGTCGACCTCGCCGGCGATCCAGCCGAGGCCGGGCGTTACCGAATATTCGCGGCCGCGCTCCGCCATCAGCTGCATGCCGACGCAGATGCCGAGAAACGGCCGGCCGCGCTCGACCGCCGCCTCGTTGAGTGCCTGAACCATGCCAGGAACGGCATCGAGACCACTCCGGCACTCGGCGAATGCGCCGACGCCAGGCAATACAATGCGGTCAGCTCTGAGTATTTCATCTGGATCGTTTGTGACTACGATCGGCTCGCTTGTTCTTAGATAACGAAAGACGTTCCAAATTCGACGAACCAAAGACCCGCCACGCGCGGCGCGCTCGAAGGCCTTCGCGGCGGAATGCAGATTGCCCGAACCGTAATCTACGATCGCCACCGTCACCGCGGGGCTCCAGGCTGCGGAAACAGGCCGAGCACCTCGTTGCCCGGCGGCCGCCGCAACGCCGCGGCGGCCGTCACCCCCGGTGCGACCGCCGATGCCACCGGAGATCCCGGCGCCCCGGGCGGCAGGATCGCTGACCGGCGTGCGCCCGCGGTCCAAGTCTCGAAGAACCGGCGTTCGGCGCTGTCCAGGTCATCGCCCACGACAAGCCCGACCGGCCTAAAGCCGCGCCGTGCCAGGGTGAAGCGACGCAAGGTTGCGGCCTCGCAGCCCGCCAGGATCGCGACCAGCAGGCCCACGACAGCGCTCACGGTGCCCGAAGCGTCGGCGGTCCGCAAAATGATGGTCAGCGCAGCGCTGATCAGCGCGTAACAGACCAGCACCAGCCATAGCCGGTGGCGCAGCATCCATAACGGCGTCAGCAGGAAGGCCCAGAAGTAGAAGCCATCGCGCACGAACACGAACCGGGCCGGATCGGGTTCGGTCTCGTCCCGCTTCAGCGGGGGCTCATGTACCGTATAGATCGCCATCGGATCGTTCGGCCGTCCTGCAGCCGTCCCATACGTTCTTGCAATGCCCGCAACAGCGGGAAGCCGGCGCCGCCTTACCCGCCGAGCGCGCCCTTGGTCGAGGGAATTTCGCCCGCCGCCCGCGGGTCGATGGCGGCGGCGGCCCGCAGCGCCCGCGCCAATCCCTTGAAGCAGGATTCGGCGATATGATGGTCGTTGCTGCCATAAAGCGTCTGCACGTGCAGCGTAAAGCCCGAATTCATCGCAAACGCCTGAAACCACTCCCGCACCAGCTGGGTGTCAAAATCGCCGATCTTCGCCCGGGCGAAATCGACCTTGAACACCAGAAACGGCCGGCCGGAAATGTCGATCGCCACCCGGGTCAGGGCCTCGTCCATGGGCAGATGTACGTCCGCATAGCGGGTAATGCCGCGCATGTCGCCCAGCGCCTGCTTCACAGCCTGGCCCAGCGCGATGCCGACGTCCTCGGCGGTGTGATGGTGGTCGATATGCAGGTCGCCCTGCGCCTTCACGCTGATGTCGGTACGCGAGTGACGCGCCAGGAGGTCGAGCATGTGATCCAGGAAGCCAATCCCGGTCGCGATCTCGGATGCGCCCGTACCGTCGAGGTTGATCGCCACCTCGACGTCGGTTTCCTTGGTTTTCCGCTTCACCGCGGCCTTGCGCATGCCTGATCCTCGAATTCGCGCGCCTTGTATCAGGCGTTCGCCGCCTTCGCCACACTCGCGCGAAACGTAGCTCCATTGAAGGACAGCACCTCGCCACACCCCCCTCCCCCTTGCGGCTCCCACAAGGGACGGGGGACGGACCGCCGGCGCGGTCAGGGTCCAAGGGCAGGATCGAGCATTTGCGCAGCGATTAACCCGTCACCGCGATGCCCTGGACCTCGATCATCATTTCGGGCTGGGCGAAGCCCGCGACCGTGATGGCGGCACTCGCCGGAAAATCCTTGCCGAACAGTTCGCCGCGGAGTTCCGTCATCCGCGTGGTGTGGCGCGCGTCGATCAGGAACACCGTCATAGTCACCAGATCGGCGAGCGTGGCGCCGGCTTCGGCCAGCGTCTTCTCGATATTGCGGAAGGTCTGCCGGAACTGGGCGTCGAAGTCGCCGGCCAGCGACTTGCCGGTGTCGTCCACCTGGCCGGTATGGCCGGCGACCCACAAGGTTCGGCCCGCGCCTTCCGTGATCACCACGGGCGAGAATGCGCGCTTCTGCTGCCAGGTGCCGCGCACGAATGATTTCTTCATGGGATTACCCGCCGTTCGCTTGCCGGATGGTGCGCCAGACCCGCTCGGACGTCGCCGGCATCTCGATATGCCGCACGCCGAGATGCGACAGCGCATCGACGATGGCGTTGGCGACCGCCGGCATCGCGCCGACGCAGCCCGCCTCGCCCGCGCCCTTGACGCCGAGCGGATTGGTCCTGGTCGGCACCGGGTTGCTCTTGACCTCGACCGGACTGAAGTTGTCGGCGCGCGGCATGGCGTAGTCCATGAACGAGCCGGTCACGAGCTGGCCGTCGCGATCGAAATAGATGTCCTCCATCAGGATCTGGCCGACGCCCTGTGCTACCCCGCCTACGATCTGGCCCTTGAGCAGCAGCGGATTGATCACGACGCCGACGTCGTCCACCACGCTGTATCGGGTGATCTCGGTGGTGCCGGTGTCGGGATCGATCTCGATCTCGCAGATATGCGCGCCATTCGGGAAGTTCTGCACCGGCGCCGTGTAGGTCGCGGTGGCGATCAGGCCAAGTTCCATGTCGGGCGGCATCTTCGCGGGATCGATGGCGGCGGCGGCCACTTCCTGGATCGTCAGCGTGCGGTTGGTCTTGGTGCTGGAAAGTAGCCCGTCCTCGAACTTGACGTCGGCGAGATCGACCTGGAGCAGGTGCGCGGCGATCTGCTTCGCCTTGGTGACGATCTTCTCGGCGGCGACATGACAGGCCGAACCGCCGATCGTGGCCGAGCGCGAACCGCCGGTGCCCTCGCCGAGAAACACCTGGTCGGTGTCGCCCTGGATGTAGTGCACCTGATCGGGATCGATGCCGAGCCGGTCGCAGACGATCTGCTTGTAGATGGTCTCGTGGCCCTGGCCCTGGGTGACGCTGCCGGAGAACAGCGTCACCGCGCCCGACTTGTCGAAGCGGATTTCGGCACCCTCGAAGCCTTGCGCGGCGGCGCGCTCGATGGTGTTGGAAATGCCGATGCCGGCGAGCCGGCCGCGTTTCTTGGCTTCGCTGCGTCGCTTCTCGAAGCCCGCGACGTCGGCGAGCTTAAGCGCCATGTCCATGCTCCGTTCGAACTCGCCGCTGTCATACGTGAAGGTCAGTGCGGTCTTGAACGGCATGGTGTTGCTGGCGATGTAGTTCCGGCGCCGCAACTCGGCCGGATCAATCTTCAGTTCGTCGGCCGCGAGGTCGACCATGCGCTCGATTACGTACGCCGCCTCGGGCCGGCCGTTGCCGCGATACGGCCGCACCGGGTTGGTGTGGGTAAATACCGCGGTGACGTCGGCGTGCGCGGCCGGGAAGCCGTAGACGCCGTTGAGCGTGCCGATGTTGCCGGTGAAGGCATTCATGCCGGTCTGCAGGTAGGCGCCGATCGCCGCCACCACCTTGACCCGCAGACCGAGGAAGCGGCCGTCCTTGTCGAGCGCCAGTTCCGCCTCGGTGACGTTATCGCGGGCCTGGGCATCGCCGAGGAACGCCTCCGAGCGGGTGCTCACCCATTTGACCGGGCGGCCGACCGTCTTCGACGCCAGCAGCACCAGCGCAACCTCGTTGTAGACCGCCGACTTCATGCCGAAGCTGCCGCCGATGTCGCCGGCCACGACGCGGATCTTGCTTTCCGGCACCTTCAGGATCGGCGCCAGCTCGGCGCGGTACGGATGCACCCGCTGCAGCGTGGTGTAGATGGTGTAGCGCCCGTCGGTCGAATTGTAGTCGCCCATGCAGGCGCGCGGCTCCATGGTGGCCGCCGTCACCCGGTTGATGACGAAGTGGTGCTTGACGACATGCGGGGCCTTTTCGAACGCCGCGTCGGTCGCGGCCTTGTCGCCGAACAACTGCACGAAGCCGATATTGTCAGCGCAGTTCTCCCAGACGCGCGGCGCACCAGGCTTCGCGGCCTCGGCGGTCGAGATCACGGCCGGCAGCGGCTCGTAGTCGACCTCGATCAACTCGGCCGCGTCGGCAGCCTGGTGGGCGGTTTCCGCAACCACGAAGGCGACGTAATCGCCGACCCAGCGGACGCGGTCCTTCACCAGGGCCGGGTACGGCGGCTTGAACGCACTGCCGTCGCGCCGCTTCAGCCCACCCGGGACCGGCAGGTCGCCCCAGCCCGACGCCTCCCAGTCGGCACCGGTGAGCACCGCAAGTACGCCGGGCGCGGCCTTGGCGCGCGCGGTGTCGATCCCGCGGATACGGGCATGGGCGTGCGGAGAGCGCAGCACGGTGCCGATCACCATGCCGGGCAGCACCATGTCGCTGACATAACGGCCGCCGCCCTTCAGGAGCCGCGGATCCTCGAAACGGGAAACCGATTGACCTACCGCAAATTCGCCCATTGCAGCCCTCGGTACTGATTGAAAATCCGCCGCGTTTATCGCAAAGCCACGGCCCCGTGGCTATGGGCCTGGGGCGGGGTCAGGCGATGCCCGGCCGGCATTGACCGGCCAGCCGATTAAGCCACAATGATCGTGGGAGAGGGAACCGATCTGCATGCTGAAAAGAGTCACTTCCGCCGACGACAATGACGAGGTTGAAATCGCTGTCGCCGGCGACTGCATTGCGCGGGCGCGGCAGCTTGCACCTCTGATCGAGGCGCACGCAGCCGAGACTGAGGCCGCCCGGAGCATCGCGCCCTCGGTGCTCGCCGCGCTGCACGAGGCCCGCCTGTTCCGCATGCTGATGCCGCGCTGCTGCGACGGCATGGAACTTGAGCCTGCGACCTACGTGCAGGTGATCGAAGAGATCGCCAAGGGCGACGCCAGCACCGCCTGGTGTGTGGCGCAGGGCTCGGGTTGTTCGATGACGGCGGCGTATCTCGCGCCCGACATCGCCCGCGATGTGTTCGGCGATCCGGGCGCGGTACTGGCGTGGGGTCCGACCGACGGCAAGCAGCGCGCCGTCGTGGTCGAGGGCGGCTACCGGGTCTCGGGCAGCTGGCATTTCGCCAGCGGACTTGGTCATGCCACCTGGGTCGGCGGGCATTGCGTCGTGGTCGAGCCGGACGGCAGCCTGCGCATGGGCGACGACGGCAAACCGCTCGACCGCACCATGCTGATTCCGAAGTCGAGCGTGACGGTGACGGACGTCTGGCGGGTGATGGGCCTGAAGGGCACCGGCAGCAATACGTACTCGTGTACGGACGTGTTCGTGCCCGAGGCCTATACGCTCAGCCGCGAGTCCGACCATGACCGCCGTGCGTCCAGCCCGCTCTATCGCTTCACCACGTTCCAGCTTTACGGCATCGCGTTCGCCGGGATCGCGCTCGGCCTCGGAAGGCGCGTGCTCGACGAGTTTGTGGCGCTGGCGATGAAAAAGACGCCGTACCGGCAGATCAAGCCGCTACGCGAGAACGCCGTGATCCAGTCGCAAATCGCGCTGGGCGAAGCCAAGCTCAATGCATCGCGGGCCCTGCTGCTGCAGACGCTCCGCGAACTCTGGGCGACGGTGGCGAACGGCGACGATCTCTCGCTCGAACAGCGCGCCTCGCTGCGGCTCGCCAGCGTCTATGCGGCGCATCAGGCCAAGGACGTGGTCGACGCGGTCTATCACGCGGCCGGCGCCACAGCGATCTTCGAGAGCAATCCGTTCGAGCGCCGGTTCCGCGACATCCATACCGTGATTCAGCAGGTGCAGGGCCAGTTCCACAATTTCGAAGTGGTCGGCCAAATCCTGCTCGGCCTGCCGGCCAGCACCAAGCTGATCTGATTTAAGGATTGCTGAAACAATTCGGCGGTCATTCCGGGTTCGCGCCTTCGGCGCGCCCCGGAATGATAAGAGAGGTCAGAAATTCGCGGCGAGCTTCGGCTTCGGCGCGGCGGCCGTTCCCTTCGGCAGGTCGAACATGTCGCTCGGCAGCTTGTCGAAGAACTCCAGCACCTCGGCGGTCTTCACCACGTCGGCATACTTGGCGTTCATGTCGCAGAGATTGATGGCGTGGCTTGCCTGCGAGCGGTCGAAGCAGCCCTCCTCGGCCAGCGCGATGCGGTAGTTGAGGCTGAAGGCGTCGAGCACGGTGGCGCGCACGCAGCCCGACGTGGTGGTGCCGGTGACGATCACGCTATCGCAGCCGAGTAGCGTCAGGTAGCTCGCCATGTTTGTGCCGAAGAAGCCCGACGGCTTCTGCTTGAGGATCACGATGTCCTGCGGCGCCGGCGCGATCTCGGCGACGATCTCGTTGCCGTCGACATTGGTGGCGGGCTTGCTCGCGTTGTCTTCGTCGGAGCGGTTGTTCTTCCAGGTCCAGCTGCCGCTGTCCCAGTTGTCCTCGCGGCGCACCCCGGTGGTGTAGATCACCGGAATGCCCTTGTCGTGCGCCTTGTCGATGAGCTCCTTGAGATATGGCATCGCCACCCAGGCGTCCTCGCCGCACGAATTGCGCCAGCGCTTGATAGATTCCAGGATCGGCATCGGCCGTTCGTCGCAGAACGCGTAGTTGACGTCGATGATGAGCAACGCCGGCCGCTTGCCGAAGCCGCCGCGGGCGCCGTAGCCGGAGGTGCCGAACACCGCCTTGTCGCGCTCAGTGAGGAACTTGTTCCAGATCGGTTCTGACATTCTTGCTGTCTCCACGAGACCGGGTTGATTGTTCAGTATAGCACAATTAGAGGGTCGGCCGAAGGCTCTCGACGAAACTCATGTCGATGATCTCGTCGTACTTGACGTCCTTCTTGAGAATGTTGGCGCCCATCACGACGGCCTTACCGGTGTCCCAGGCGGCCGGGCTGATGGTGCCGTCCTTGCTCCACATCTGGTCGGCGAACGAACGGTCGAGGGTGGCCTTGAGGTCGTCGAGCGCCATGGTGGGGAAGTTCTTCTTGGCGATCTCGGCTGCGCCGTCCTTGTCGGCATGGAGGTACTTCAACCCCTTCATCATGCCGCGAACAAAGCCACGCACCGTCTCGGGCTCCTTCTTGATCGAGTCGAGGCGGATATTGATGGTCGAATAGGCATAAGGGCCGAGTTCCTTCGGGATGCTGTAGAACGGCTCGCTCCAGATGCCCTGCTTCACGCCCTGTGTGAGCATGGGCTCCGTGCTGACCCCGATCACCGCCTTGCCGACCTTGACGGTCGCGAGTACGGCCGAGTTCGGCACTTCAAGCAGCGTGACGTCTTTCTTGGCGTCGAGCTTCCACTTGGCGAGCAGGTAGCGCGTGATCGAGTTTGGCGTGCCGCCATACGGGCTCAGCGCGAGCGACTTGCCCTTGAAGTAGGCTGGCCAGTCCTGGTCCTTCGGCTCCTGGCCCTTGGCGGCGCAGAAATAGACATTGCCGCGGTCGACGCAATTGACCACGGCGCGCAAGTCGGCGCCCTTGGCCTTGGCAAAGGCGTTGTGCTCGGGCCCGCCGATGAAGGCGAACGCCTGGCCGGACAGTACCGCGTTGGTGTGCCCGCCGCCGGTCTCGATGGTGACGATCTTCACGTTGATGTCCGACTCGGCGAAGAAGCCCTTGGCCATTGCGATGTACATCGGCAGGTAGCCGGTCGAATGCACCGGTTCGGCGACCAGCAGTTCCTTCGTTGCGGCGTGGCCAATGATCGGAGGTGATGCGAGTGCCAGGCCCAGCGTTGCGCTCGACTTCAGAAATTTTCGTCGGTCCATGATGTCCTCGTTCGCTATTGATGGTTCGGTTTCCGGCCTCTCATCCGTTCGTCCCCGCGAAGGCGGGGACCCAGGGCTGCACACTCGGTGCTCGAGACTCTGGGTTCCCGCTTCCGCGGGAGCGAGCGGAGATGCGGGCTTGGGCGCGCATCACTGCCGCACGCCCTTGCGCAGCAAGCTCTCAAGCCACGACACCCCCGCGTACATGATGATCGCGAGCGTCGAGAGCACCAGCACCGCTACCCAGACCAGTGCGATGTCGTAGGTCTGGCCGGCATACAGAATTGCGCGGCCGAGCCCGTGCTGCGACGCGATGAACTCACCGACGATCGCGCCGGTGAGCGCGAGCCCGATGTTGACGCGCAGCACCGAGATGATCCACGGCAGGGAGAACGGCACAACGAGCTTGCGGAACACCTGCAGCCGCGAGGCGCCGAGCGAATAGAACAGTTTCTCGCCGTCGGGATCGAGCGCCTTGACGGCCGCATAGGCTGTCAATGTCGAAACCACGAGCGTCAGCGCCGTCGCGACCGCGACCTTGGAGAAGAGACCGATGCCAAACACCAGAATGATGAGCGGCGCCAGCGCAAGCTTGGGGATCGATTCCAGGCAGATGACGTAAGGCTGCACGATCGCCGCGTAGTTGCGCGACCACCAGAACGACAGGCCGAGCAGCGAACCGGCGGTAGTGCCGATCACGAACCCCAGGATCGTCGAGCGGAACGTGAAGCTGATGTCGGTCCAGGCGTCGCCGGTGGTGAAGAAGATTCCCGTCGTCTTGGCGATCGCGCTCGGCTGCGACCAGAAGAATGCATCGATCCAGCCGAAGGTTGCGCCGGCCTCCCACAGGGCGACGGCCCCCACCAGGATGCCAACCTGGGTGGCGACCAGCGCCCAGGTGGGCCAGTCGCGCTGCACCGGCAGCCGGCGCGCCGGCTTGGATGTCGACTTCGGCGTCGATTTGGGCCGGGCCATGTCGAGGCCCGCAAGGGTTCCGGGCGCCGCGGTGTCTTGAACGGTCATTGCTCGTTCCCCTCCGGTCATGCGGCCCGGTTGATCGGCTCGGACGCCGCGCGGTTGACGTTCAGCAATTCAAGGCAACGCTCCTTGATGGCGATGAACTCGGGCGACAGCGCGCTGTTGCGCAGGCGCGGCCGCGGCAGCGTGATCGGGATCGACTCGACCACGCGCCCCGGACGCGTCGCCATGACGTGCAACTCGTCCGACAGGTAGATCGCCTCGTCGACGTCATGCGTCACGAACAGCACGGTCTTGCCGAAGTCGCCCCACAGCTGCATCAGCCATTCCTGCATGTGCAGCTTGGTCTGGGCATCGAGCGCGCCGAACGGCTCGTCGAGCAGGATGACGTCGGTGTCGAACAGCAGCGTGCGCAGCAGTGCGGCACGCTGGCGCATGCCGCCGGACAGCGCGTTTGGATAGAGATGCTCGAAGCCCGCCAGCCCATAGCGCTGCAGCAGCGGCAGTGCTCGTCCGCGGGCCTCGCCCGACGGCACGCCCTGGATCTCCATGCCGAGGATGACGTTGTCGAGCACCGTGCGCCACGGCAGCAGCAAATCCTTTTGCAGCATGTAGCCGACTCGGCCGATGGTGCCGGTGGCATCGATGCCGTCGATCAGCACGCGCCCGCCGGTCGGCTCGAGCAGTCCGGCGATGATGTTGAAGATCGTGCTCTTGCCGCAGCCGGACGGCCCGATCAGGCTGACGAAGCGGCCCTGCGGGATCGACAGCGAAACCGGCGCGAGCGCCTCGAAGGTGCCGCTCGGCGTCTTGAAGGCCATGCTGACGTCGTCGACCGCGAGTTTTGCGAGTGCGGGCTTGTCGAGTGAAGACTTCTCGAGTGAAGGCTTGGGGGCTCCAGGGGACATGCATGCTCCTTCGGCCGCGCCGCAGCACGGAGTTCCCCGTTCCCCGTTCTCTGCTTTACAAGAAGCGTGCCAGCCGGCATGGCGATTCGCCCCGCAAAGCGAGCCGGTTCGCCGCCCCGCGCCCGTTCGCTGGCGGGAATCTGCCCGTCATGCCCAAAGATTCGGCGACGCGCAGGTTCCGCCGCCCGGTCGTTCCGGGCGCGCGACAGCGCGAGCCCGGAATCCGTTGGCATCGGTTTTCTGGATGTTTTGGATTCCGTACCGCCGCTACGCGGCGTTCGGAATGACGGCAGAGAGATATTCAGCAATCACTCAGATCGCCAGCTCGGCGCCGACGATGCCGCTCTCCGTCACGCGGGAGAACAGTTCGTCGTCATGCGTGATCAGGATGGTGAGATCGCGTTCGTTCTCGTGCGTCTTCTTCAACCATCGCAATTGGCCGAGCACGGACGGGACGTCCTCCTTCACCCACGGCGCCGCCTTGCCGCGAAGGAGCATCACGTTCTCCAGGCTCCAGGCGGCATCGACGCTGTGCAGGATTTCGCGCCCGGACTGCAGCCGGATGTAGACCATCTGCGAGTCGGTGCTGTGGCCGGGCGACCTGATCAGCACCATGCCGGGCGCGACCGGGTAATAGCGGGGATAGTCGAGCACGATGAATTTCTCGATCGTCGCCTGCGTCAGCTTGAGGTGCGGGCGGTGCGGCGTATTCATCAGGCAGTCCGCGACGTCCATGGTGATGACGGTCTTCGCCGCCAGCGTGGCGAAGTTCGACGCGGTGACGACGCCGGCGACGTGGTCGGCATGATGATGCGTCAGCACGATCAGCCGCGCCGCGTTGAGCGCCCGCTCCAGCTTGACGAAATGTTCGGGAAAATACGGCTCCGGCTTGTCCGGGCTGAAACTGTCGTGCGTCGCCTTGTCGAGCCCGGAGTCGAGCATCACGGTGCAGTCGGGATAGACGACCTGGAACGCAGTGCGCGGCATGGTGACGGGCGTATCGTCGCCGCCCGCGATGACGAACTTGCGCGGCCGGATCGAGGCCGCGACCCGCACGCCGTTGACCGCGATCGGCAGCGCGCCGGGCAGCACGGTGGCCATGCGTCGGATCGCGCCGAGGTCGGCGTCGAAGGGGCGTTCGTTCACCGGCGATCGTTGCAGCGGCGCATCCATGCTCTGCTCGCTTCTCTCCACGCGCTCCGTCACTCTCTCCGCGCACTCCGTTACCCTCTCCCCTTGCGGGAGAGGGTGGCGAGCACGAAGCGCGAGCCGGGTGAGGAGAATTTACTCAGACCAACACTAACCCCTCACCCGCCTCGCTCACTTCGTTCGCTCGGCACCCTCTCCCGCAAGGGAGAGGGTGGCACCGCCGTTGCCGCGAGAGCGTCGGGAGCATGCTCTCTGAGTCTCGAAACTATTTCGCAACTACTCCGCCGCGACCTGATGGGCCGCCACGCCGCGCGCCTTCACCACCACCTTGATGGCGTCCTCGACCCGGTCCTTGGCGTAACGCAGCGCGTTTGGCAGGTCGTCGAGCGCGAAGGTGTGAGTGTGAATTTTCGTAGCGTCGAAGCGCTTCTGCCGCATGAAGGCTTCGGCGCGATGGGTCGCGGTCTTGCCCTCGCCGCGAATGCCGTAGATGTAGATGTTGTTGCGCACGACGTGGGCGATGTCGACCAGCGCCTCGCCGTGCGGGAAAGCGGCGAGGCAGACCTTGCCGCCGCGGTTCACCATCTTGATCGCCTCGTTGAGCGCGCTCGGCGCCGCCGAGCACTCGATCACGTAGTCGACGCCCTTGCCGCCGTTGAGATCCTTCACGGCCTGCACGACGTCGTTCACTTGCCGGATGTTGACGACATGATCGGCGCCAAGTTCAAGCCCGATCTTGAGCCGGTTGTCGCGCGTGCCGGTGAGAATGACCGGGTGCGCGCCCATTGCTTTCGCCACCGCGACGCCAAGAAGCCCGATCGGGCCCGGACCGGTCACCACCACGCTCTCGCCCGCCACCAGTCCGCCGAGTTCGGTGAGGCCGTACATCGCGGTGCCGGCGGTGACGACCAGCGTCGCCTCCTCGTCCGACATGTCGTCCGGGATCCCGACCAGCGTGTTGATGTGGTTGACCTGGTATTCGCAGAAGCCACCGTCGGTGGTGAAGCCGTTGGCGCGGTGGCCCTTGTCGACGTCGCCGTAGTTCAGGCCGTAGTTGTGGCAGGACGTGTACATGCCTTCGCGGCAGCGCTTGCACTGTCCGCAGCCGGCGTGGATTTCCACCGTGATGCGCTGGCCAATCTTGTACTCGTCGACGCCGGGGCCGAGTGCCACCACGGTGCCCATGTATTCATGGCCGGGCGTCCAGTTCTTGTTGAACGGCAGGCCGCCTTCGATCATGGCGGGCGGGCCGTGATAGATATTCTCCAGGTCGGTCGCGCAGATCGCCACCGCGTCGATACGCACCAGCACCTCGGCCCGCTTCGGCACCGGGACCGGCTTGTCCTTCAGCGAGAGCTGCCCAGGATCGCCCAGCACCCAAGCTTTCATGGTGTCCGGAATGGGATAGTCCGGGCTCGTCTTCACTCCGGTCGGGGCATACATCGACGGCTCCTGTTGGCGGACGGTTGATATGCTAACATGGCGGCAAGACCGCCAGAAGCACTTTCAAAAGATGAAAAACCGCATGGCCGACCACACCGATCAAATGATTTCAATCCGCGGCTGCCGTATCCGCTTGATGCGCGGCGGCAGCGGTCCTCCGCTTCTGTTCCTCCATGGCGGCGGCGGCGCCGGCATCTGGCTGCCGTCGATGGCGGAGCTGGCGAAGAAGTTCGACGTGCTGGCGCCCGAGCATCCGGGCTTCGGCGCCTCCGACACACCCGAATGGCTCGACAACGTCGCCGACCTCGCCAACTTCTATCTCGACTTTCTTGAACAGCTCGACCTCAACGGCGTCCACCTAATCGGCAGTTCGCTCGGCGGCTGGGTCGCGGCGGAGCTAGCGGTCCGCAACACCGGCAGGCTCGCGTCGCTGACGCTGATTGGTTCCGCGGGCATCTATGTGGATGGCGTGCCGCAGGTCGATACCTTCCTGTGCAACGACGAGCAGCGCATCCGCGACCTGTTCTACGATCAGGAGCTTGCCGAAGCGGTGATCGCCTCGTCCGAGCGGCCGGAATTCGAGGATGCCAATCTGAAGAACCGAACCGCCAGCGCAAGACTCCTGTGGCAGCCGCGCAGCCACGATCCGAACCTGCGCAAGTGGCTGCACCGGATCGACGTGCCGACGCTGCTCTTATGGGGTAACGACGACAAGCTGGTGCCGCGCGACTATGCGTTTGCGTTCCAGCAACTGATTCCCGGGTCCAAGGCGATTGTGCTGCCCGAATGCGGTCATCTGCCGCATGTCGAGAAGGGCGAAGCGTTCGTCTCCGAGCTCGATGCTTTCATCGGCGAACAGAGGGTCGCGGCATGAAATTTTTCAACTTCCATCTGATGCCGTACCGGCATGCCGATCTCGACGCCATCGCCCGAAATGGCTCGGCGTGGGTGACGTTTTCGAACAGCCACTACGATCCGCAGAAGGGCGCCGACCTCTATCACGAGTATCTCGACCAGATGGAGTTCGCCGACCGGCTCGGCTTCGACGGCGTCTGCCTCAACGAGCATCACCAGACCGCCTACGGCATGATGCCGATCCCGGGCGTGCTCGCCGGTGCGCTCGCGCGCAGTGTCAAGCGCGCCAAGGTCGCGATCCTCGGCCGCGCGCTGCCGCTGGTGAACAATCCGCTGACCATTGCGGAAGAATACGCCATGCTCGACAACATCACGCGCGGGCGGCTGATCGCCGGATTCGTGCGCGGCATCGGCGCCGAGTATCACGCGATGGGCATCAACCCGGCCTATTCGCAGGAGCGCTTCGCCGAAGCCCACGACCTGATCCTGCGTGCCTGGACCGAGCCGGGGCCGTTCTCGTACATGGGCAAGCACTACCAGTTCAAATACGTGAACACCTGGCCGCGGCCGTACCAGACACCGCACCCGCCGGTGTGGATTCCCTCGCAAGGCTCCGCCAGCACGATCCGCTGGGCGGCGAAGATGCGCTACACTTACTGTCAGACGCTGAGCCCGATCGCGACCGTGGCGCGATTCTTCCAGATGTACCGGGAGGAGGCCGACAAGCTCGGCTACCAGGCCGCGCCCGACCAGCTCGCCTGGTCGAACACCATCTACGTGGCCGACACCGACGAGAAGGCAATGCGCGAGGCCAAGCCCCACCTCGAGGCGCTGGTCAATTATTTCCTCAAGATGCCGACCGAGATGCTGCTGCCGCCCGGCTACACCGACGCCGCCTCGATGAAGCGCGTGCGCGCCGCCAAGGTCACGGTCGCCGGCAAGCCGGCCTCGATTGAGGACCTGGTCAAGACCGGCGTGGTGATCGTCGGCAGCCCTGAGACGGTACGCGAAAAGCTTGCCGAGTATCAGGACCTCGCCGGCTTCAACACCTCGCTGACCAAGACCCAGTTTGGCACTTTGCCGGACGAGATGGTGCGCACCAATATGTCGGCGATCGCGCAGGAAATCCTGCCGCACTTCCGCGACCGCCTGCCTCAAGGTGCCAGCCGCCAGGCCGCGGAGTAGCGCATGTTCACACCCTCCAGATCCCCTGCAGAGCGCTAACCCGGCCGGGTTACGCGGCGCAGCGTGAGGTTGATGCGGCCGCCTTCGGGCAGCAGCGTCGAAGTGCCGGGCAGGATGCGATCGACGCCGTGGAAGGCAAGCCTCGCCTCGCCGCCCAGTACCACGGCGTCGCCGGAGGCAAGCCGGACCGACCGGGTCGGGTCCTTGCGGCTCGTGCCGCCGATCCGGAACAGGCAGGTGTCGCCGAGCGACAGCGAGACCACCGGCGCCGCGAAGTCCTGCTCGTCGCGGTCCTGGTGCAGGCCCATGCGCGCCTCGGGGCCGTAGACGTTGATCAGGCAGGCCTCGGGCGGATGCGGATAGCCGGCGAGCGCCTGCCAGGCATCGAGCAGCCGCCGGGGCATCGGCGGCCACGGCGCCCCGGTCTCCGGATGGCCCGGCTGGTAGCGATAGCCGCGTTCGTCCGTCATCCAGCCAAGCGGCCCGCAATTGGTCATCCGCACCGACATCGGCTTGCCGGTCCGGGGCATGCGGGGCGTATAGACCGGCGCCCGCCGGAAGACCTCGCGCAATGCGGCGAGCAACTCGCCCTGGGCGTCGCGGTCGAGAAAGGCCGGGACGATACGGAGGCCGGAAACCATCATGATGCACTCACCGCCGGTCCATCGGCGCTATCTTGAGGGGACGGCACGCGAATCCCGGAACGCACGCCTTGCGGCCCATAGGGGCTCTCCTATATGAGCCAAGACGCCGCGGGGGCGGCGTTTAACGTTTATCAAGGGGGTCGGACAAGGGTCCTGCGAACCACGCAGGCAAGTCCCTCCGGGTGCCGAACGGGCCCGGCCGACCTGCCGCAGAAGAGAGGAAAGACCATGGGCAAGGTCATCGGTATCGACCTCGGAACTACCAATTCCTGCGTCGCCGTGATGGAAGGCACAACGCCGAAAGTCATCGAGAACGCAGAAGGCATGCGTACCACTCCATCGATCGTCGCATTCACCGAAGATGGTGAGCGACTGGTCGGCCAACCCGCCAAGCGCCAGGCGGTCACCAATCCCGAGCGCACCATCTTTGCCGTCAAGCGCCTGATCGGCCGTCGCTACGACGACCCGATGGTCGAGAAGGACAAGAAGCTCGTCCCCTATAAGATCACGCGTGCCTCGAACGGCGACGCCTGGGTCGAGGCAGACGGCAAGAGCTATTCACCCTCGCAGATCTCCGCCTTCATCCTG
>JBFXEX010000072.1:0-32020 GCA_050179645.1 Xanthobacteraceae bacterium
TTCCGATCTCGACCCGCCGCTATTGGGACAAAGTCGAAAGCGGCGAACTCATTCCGGCGGTGGCGCGCGACAGCCAGGGCGGGGTCGTAGGCCATGTCGCGCTCGAACGCGAGACCGGAGCACTGGTTGCCGAACGCGGCGAGGCCGTCGTGCTGCCGGCCTATCGTGGCCATCATCTGCTCGAGCGCATGACCGAGCGCCTTTCCGCGGAAGCACCCAAGCACGGCCTGCACGGAATTTACGCCGAGCCGCTCACCATCCACACCTTCTCGCAGCGCAATGACGAGCGCGCCGGCATGCCGGTGTGCGCCGTGCTGCTCGGCGCCAATCCGGAGAACTTCCGCCCCAAGGATATCCCCTGCCCGACCGCCGGACAGCGCCAGAGCTATCTCCGCACCTTCCGCTTCGTGCAGCCGCCCGCCGCACGCACGATCCATGCGCCGGCGCCTTATCGGGACGTCCTTCTCAAGATCTACGCGAGCCTCAACGTGACCGTGTCGGTGGCCGCTTCGTCCGCGCCAGCCGCCGCAGCGTCGCTGACCGGCATCAAGGTCAACGACCGCGGCTATGGCGTAATCCATTTCGAGCGGATCGGCCCAAACGCCGGCATCGAACTTGCGCAGGCGCTGCGCGACGTTCGCGCGCTCGGCGCCAGTTCCGTGCAACTTTCCGCCCCGATCGACGATCCCGGACTTCCGGGGTTGACCGATGCCGCCCGCGAACTCGGCTTCTTCTTCTGCGGGCTCGGGCCGGCCTTCGCGGACGGTGACGACACATTCATGATGCAGTTTTTGAGCGAGCCATTGGATACCCGCAAGCTTCAGCTGTTCACTGAACCAACAAAAGAACTGGTCGCCTTCATCGAGCGCGACCGCGCCGCGACGGGGCAGATGCCCTAGAGCGGGATGATTTGAGGTTGAGCAGCCCCTGCGTCATTGCGAGCGAAGCGAAGCAATCCAGATTCTAGAGAAGACTGGATTGCTTCGTCGCTTGCGCTCCTCGCAATGACGGATAACCGAATCAATGTGACTTCATCCCGCTCTAGGCAGAAAGCCCGCGATTTCATCGACGCCGCTTCCAAAGTCAAAGATCGCACAATTGTTACCTGGCGCTGGTATCTAAAGCAGATAGTCCATCATCCCGCCAACTGCCGGTCGACGACGTCCGAGGTCAGGCAGTGGACGCCGATGCTCTTGAACGCGTCGCGCGTTTGGCTCATCGAGGCGTCGACATCGATACCGCGGCAGGCATCCTCAATTACCACCACGTCAAAACCTTCGCGCATCGCGTCCTCGGCGGAGTAGCGGACGCAAAAGTCGAAGGCGAGGCCGACGAGGAAAACCCGCCGGACGCCACGCTCGCGCAGATATCCGGACAGCCCGGTACGTGTCGTGCGATCGTTCTCGTAGAACGCCGAATAGGAATCGATGTGACGATGATATCCCTTGCGCAGGATGAGCTCGGCATGTGGTATTGCCAAGTCCTTGCGGAATTCGGCGCCGGAGGTTCCCTGCACGCAATGATCCGGCCACAGGATCTGCGATCCGTAGGCGACTTCGATCGCGTCGTAGGGCTTCTTACCCGAATGTGTCGACGCAAACGACAGATGGCCGCGCGGATGCCAGTCCTGGGTCAACAGCACGTGCGCGAACCCGGCGGCGATCCGGTTGATCAGCGGCACGACCTCATCCCCGCGCGGCACCGCAAGCGCACCATTGGGACAAAAATCGTTCTGCACGTCGACGACCAGCAGCACGTCACTGTCCGAAACCCGCAAGCCTTTCGTCATACGGATGCTCTGCGGTTCGTCGCCACCCGTGCATCAATGTCTCGCCGGATGCTGCTCGACGTGTATCGCCATGCGATGATGAAGATCGAACATAATCCAGAGACTGCCGCCAACCATGAGAAAGATCAGAATCCCGGCAAAGCAGAGCGCCAGAAGATTTTCGCGCGGCGTACTGGTCAGATCGAGGTGGAGAAAGCACCTCAGATGAACGAGGATCTGGATGATCGCCAGGACGGCGATCAGCGCGAGCGTCATGCCCGACGGCAACGGCTTGAAATAGACCAGCGCGAAGGGGATGACGGTCAAGATCAGCGCCAGCGTCAAGCCCGTGAGATAGGACCGCACATCGGGCATTTCGCTGACAGAGGAGTCGGACATGTCACAGAACCCCGGGAAGGTAGACGATCGAGAAGATGCCGACCCAGACGATGTCGAGGAAGTGCCAAAACAGGCTGAGCCGGTAGAGACGTGAACCGACCGGCCGGGTCAGTCCCTTGAACAGTATCTGACCGACGATGACGAGGATGCCGGTCAACCCAACGCTGACGTGAAGGCCGTGCGTACCGACCAGCGTGAAGAAGGCGGAGAGAAATCCGCTTCGGTCGGGACCGGCCCCCGCCGCAATCATGCCGCGGAATTCCAGCACCTCCAGGGCGACAAATCCTGCGCCCAGCAGAAACGTCAGCAGCAGCAGCAGCACCGCCATCGTTGGTTTGCGCGCCCAGGCCGCCACGGTGGCAAAGCCGAATGTCGCGCTGCTGAACAACAACAGCATGGTCTCGACGAACGTCCGCGGCAGGTCGAGCAGGTCGGCCCCGGTCGGCCCGCCCGCGGTGCCATGGAGCATGACCACGTAGGTCGCGAACAACAACGCGAATAGGATCGCGTCGGTCATGAGGTAGATCCAGAAGCCGAACGCCTTCTCGTCGTCGTGCTCGGCCAAAGACACCGGCTCCTGGTCACGCGTCGAAAGCGCCAGATCGGACATTACGCACGCTCCGGCAGTGCCGCGCCCGGGGCCGGGAGATCGTCCGACGCAGCGGCGGCGCGCGGTGCCCTGGCCATGTCACGAAAGCGCTGCGTTTCAAGCCTCTCAACTTCGCTTCCGGGGAGCAGGTATTCGGTATCGTCGCTGCTGCTGCGCACGATGAGCGTTGCCACGATGAGCGCGAAGCTTCCTGCCGCCGCCCACCAGATGTGCCACACCATTGCAAAGCCGAGCATGAAACTCAGAGCACCGATGACGACGCCGAATGCGCTGTTCTTCGGCATGGCGATGTCTTCGTAACGCGTGGGCCGCTGATAAGCGATGCCTCTCTCCTTCAGGGCGAGAAAAGCGTCGCGCCCATGCACTTCCGGGATCACCGCGAAGTTGTAGGGCGCCGGCGGCGACGCGGTGAGCCATTCGAGGGTGCGGCCGTTCCACGGGTCGCCGGTCCAATCCCGGTTTTCGGCGCGCCGCCGGACGCTGACGACAAGCTGCACGCCCATGAAAATGAGGCCGAGAAGAATGAACACGGCGCCGGCCGCAGCGACGATCAGATAGGGCTGCCATTCCGGCGTATCGTAGTGCTCCATGCGGCGCGGCATGCCCATAAATCCGAGCAGATAAAGCGGCATGAACGCCAGATAGAACCCGATGAGCCAGCACCAGAATGATCGCTTTCCCCACCGCTCGTCGAGCGCGAACCCAAAAGCCTTGGGAAACCAGAGATTGAACGCAGCGAAATAGCCGAACAGGGCGCCGGGAATCAGCATGTTGTGAAAATGCGCAACCAGGAAGGTCGAGTTGTGCATGAGATAATCGGCGGGGGGCAGCGCCAGGAGAACGCCGGTCACGCCGCCGATGGTGAACGTCACGATGAAGGCGATGGTGTACATCATCGACGTGTGAAAGCGGATACGTCCGCGAAACATCGTGAGCAGCCAGTTGAAAAGCTTCACTCCGGTTGGCACCGCAATGATCATGGTGGCGATGCCAAAGACCGCGTTCACGTTGGCGCTTGAGCCCATCGTGAAAAAGTGGTGCAGCCAGACCGTAAACGACAGGACGGCGATCGCCACTGTCGCATAGACGAGCGAGGTATAGCCAAACAGCCGCCGGCCGGAAAACGTCGTCACGACGCTCGAATATACGCCGAAAGCCGGGAGAATGAGGATGTAAACCTCGGGATGTCCCCATATCCAAAGCAGGTTGGCGTAGTTCATCATGTTGCCGCCGGCATCGTTCGTGAAGAAATGCATGCCGAACACACGATCGAGCTCGAGCATCACCGCAACCACCGTGATGGCCGGAAATGCGAACGCCATCAGGATGCTGGTGCAGAGCGCCGTCCAGGTGAACAGCGTCATCCGCATCAAGGTCATGCCCGGCGCACGCCGTTTCAGGATGGTGACAAGAAAATTGATGCCGGTCATCGTCGAGCCCACGCCGCTGATCAGCACCGCCCAGATCCAGTAATCGACGCCGACGTAGGGATTCGTTTCGACGCCCGAATAAGGCGGGTAAGCGGTCCAGCCCGCGGTCGAGAACTTGCCGATGACCAGAGAGACCATGACCAGCGCCGCGCCGGACCCCGTGAGCCAAAGGCTCACCGAATTCATGTAAGGGAACGCGACGTCGCGCGCGCCGATCTGTTGCGGGACCACGAAGTTGATCAGGCCGGTCAGAAACGGCATCGCCATGAAGAAGATCATGATAGTGCCGTGCGAACTGAAAATCTGATCGAAGTGCTCCGGCGGCAGGTAGCCGTCCGACTTCACCGCGATCGCCTGCTGCGCACGCATCATCAATGCGTCGATGAAGCCGCGCAGCAGCATCACCAGCGCGAGCACGATATACATGATGCCGATCCGCTTATGATCGACACTCGTGAACCATTCGAACCAGATGTAGCGCCACGCCTTGAGCCACGTGATGAGCAGCGCGACGGCGATCGCGCCGCCGACCGTGATGGCAGCTCCGCCGAAGGCAATCGCGCTGTACAATGGCAGCGCGTCGATGGTCAGCCGTCCCAACATCGGCTCGTGCTCCCCGGCTCGGCTCAGTTTGCCGCCGCTTTGCGTCGATTCAACGATCCGTCGTACTTGCGGATGATCGCGTCGAACAGTCCGGGTTCGACACCCGAATAATAAGTGACCGGATGGGCTGCGCTCGGCTTGGCGAGTGCAGCATAGGTGGCAGCGTCAAGCTTCTGCGGCGATTGCCTGACCTGCGTGACCCAGTTTTCGAATTCGGCCGGCGTCTTCGCGATGGCGATGAAATGCTGGTCGGCAAAGCCGCGCCCGCTGTATTGCGTGTTCCTGCCGACAAAGCGACCGGGTTCGCTGGCGCTGAGATTGAGCCGTGTCTGCATGCCGGCCATGGCATAAATCTGCCCGGCGAGCGCCGGGATATAGAAAGAATTCATCACCGTGTCGGAAGTGATCTTGAGGCTGACGGGAGCCTTGCTCATAAACGCCAGTTCGTTGACGCTCGCGATTCCCTCGTTTGGATAGATAAACAGCCATTTCCAGTCCTGGGCCACGGCCTGGATTTCGACCGGCTTGTCAGAAGACTGCAGCGGCTTGTACGGATCGAGCGCATGCGTCGAAAGCCAGACGTGAACGCCAAGGGATGCAACGATCAGCGCTGGGACGATCCAGGTGGCCATATCCAGAGTGGAGGACTCCCACTCCGGCTCGTAGTGGGCCTTCAGACGGGAGGCGCGATACCGCCAAGCGAACCAGAAGGTCATCACGAAGACCGGCACGACGACAATCATCATGATGGCCAGCGCGCGGAATAAGATGTCGCGTTCGGCAAGCGCGACCGGCCCCTTGGGATTCAGGACCGGGGCCTCGATGAAGCTGCAACCGCTTGTAAGCAGGACGAGGCCGATCGCGACTGCGACCGTCATCGCGGGCCCTGAGGGACGGCGCTTGGCGCCTGCCACAGGGGCTGGTTGTTGCTTCTTCCGTCGCGTCATTCCACGGCGCGCCCACGCAGTTTTCTGCTCTGGACATTCACGTGCCCAGAGATCGATTCGAAGAGCATTCTGCAATCAATCGTACCGTGAAATCGTCCGCATGTCGCCCCGAAGCCTGCTGCTGCGACATCACAGCCACGCACTGCTTGTCCCGACCGCAGGGAAACGGGCCTCGATTGTGAACTGGCTCACATTCTCCTTTCACTTCGCGTCCTAGCATCCTCGCGCATTGTCGGTCGTCCGCGCTCACGGGGCTGCTGGTGGCCGTGAACTCTGAGGAGGAGCCATGCGACGGCCAATGGTCTGCATCGCCAGCGGTATCATCACCCTCGGCCTTGCCTCTCCCTCCCTCGCCGAGGACGACCTCGCGATCGTTCTCGCCTGCGCGAAACTGCCCTTCAACGGGCTGCGTGAGCTCGCGACGGATCGAACCGAACGCTTCCTCGGCAAGGTCAGCGAGAGCCATGCGCTTTGCTGGGGCGGCGAAAAGGCCGTCGCACAATTGAAAACACCCTGGGTCGACTGGTCGAACTATTGGGCGGCGGGCGATGCCAGATCCCGCTCCGATCGGCTCGAAACCGGCGGTCACGTCCTGGACCGGAACAAGCGCGGGATCGACGGCGCGCTGATCAATCTCGAATACCAGCGCATGGAGTTGATCCGGTTCAACCTGTTCGACAACAAAACCTTCGAGCAGTACGCAACCGGCGACGGACGAACGGCCGACGGCTCGGTCCTCAAGACCTGGAAGGAAATGCGGCTGCCGGTCGGCGACCCGGCGTTTCGTAAGCTCGACGTCGCAGCCGACGGATCGCAGCTCTGCAAAGGAGCGCTGATCCGACACCGCACCTTGACCGGCATCTGCAACGATATTCGCAACCCGGCGATGGGAGCGAGCGGGCAACTGTTCACCCGCAATGTCGAATTCGAATCGACATTTCCCGATCTCGAGCGCGACCCGATCGCCAAGAACCGCCATGGCGGCCGGATCGGGCTGCTCAAGCCCGATCCGCAGGTCATCAGCCGAAAGCTGTTCACCCGGGATCAGAGTAACGCGCCGCACTGCAATCAGGGCAACGGCATTGCGGGCGCGAACGACGGAGATTGTGCCTACAAGAAGGCCCCCTTCTTCAACGTGCTGGCAGCGTTCTGGATCCAGTTCATGACGCACGACTGGTTCTCCCACCTGGAGGACGCACGCAACGACCAGTCGAAGCTCTTGCCCAGTCTCGGATGCACCACGCAGCGCGTGAACAACGTCGAGCAGCCGCTATCCCCGGAGGATGTCAAACGGTTCGGCTGCCGTCCGGACGACAAGATGGAAGCCGGGCTGGTGGCCGACGACGACGCGCCCGGAACCTTCCGGGTCAACGGCCGGGACCGGCTCAAGCGATCGCACAAGACGACGCGCAACAGCGTGACCGCCTGGTGGGACGCCTCGCAGATCTATGGCCACGATGAACGCTCATTGGCGCGCGTGCGCCGCGATTCCTCCGACTCCGCCAAGCTCGAAATGCTGCCGGTGCGCGGTGGCGGCGGAAGCGAGCGGTTCGGCTATCTGCCGCCGTTCAAGCCGGCTTGCCCGCCGGGAACTCAGGGCGATGGATGCGATCAGATCCAGCGCGAATGGACCGGGCAGGAAGCCGTGGCCTTCCCGGACAACTGGTCGATCGGTTTGAGCTTCCTGCACAATCTCTTCGTGCGCGAGCACAATATCATTGTCGATACGTTCCGCGACGTTGCGCGACGCACCCCCGATATCGATTCCGGTCTGCGCAATCCCGAGCGGCCGTCGCAGCCAATCACCTACGGCCAGATCAGCAATGACGAGCTGTTCGAAATCGCGCGTCTCATCGTGTCCGCCGAGATCGCAAAGATTCACACCATCGAATGGACGCCGCAGCTGCTCTACGGCGAGCCACTGAATGTCGGCATGAACTCGAACTGGTCGGGACTGTTCGAGGACAGCCCGGCCATTTCGAAAGTCATCGAGCGGATCGTTCAGAGGCTCGGAGACTCGCCGAACGGCAAGGAGGCGAACCAGCTCTATTCGGCGTTTGCCGCCGGGCCGGGCATTGTCGGCCGCGGCAGCAGGCGTCCCGATCTTCTCGGGCGGGACCGCTGGGACCTGACAAATCCGGACCACGTCAACGGCGGGGTCAACCATTTCGGCTCGCCGTTCAATTTCCCCGAGGAGTTTGTCGCGGTCTACCGGCTCCATCCGCTCGTGCCGGACATCATCGAGTTCCGCCAGATCGAGAGCGACCCGAACGTCATCGCCAAGCGGATCCCGGTCATCGACACCTTCCGCGGCAAGGCGACCGCGCGAATGCAGGAAGGCGGACTGGCCAACTGGGCATTGTCCATGGGGCGGCAGCGGCTTGGTCTGCTGACGCTGCGCAACCATCCGCAGTTCCTGCAGAACATCGATCTGCGCCCGCGCATCGACAGCAAGATCGACGTTGCCGCCCTCGACCTCATCCGCGACCGCGAACGCGGCGTACCGCGGTTCAACGAATTCCGCCGCCAGATCGGCCTCAAGCAACTCACCAGCTTCGACGATTTTGTCGACCGCCGGCCTTCGGTTACACCCGAGGAGCTTGCGGAACAGCATGACCTGGTCAGAACTCTCCGCGAGGTCTATGGCCAGCACCGCTGCAATGTCTCGCTGGTCATCACCACCGCGCAGCGCGACGACGACGGCCGTCCGATCAACGACTGCCTCGGTCATCCGGACGGCAGCCTGGTCGACAACATCGAGGACGTCGACATCCTCGTCGGCTTCCTGGCGGAATCGACGCGGCCGCACGGCTACGCCATTTCGGAAACTCAGTTCCACATCTTCATCATCAATGCGTCGCGGCGGCTGTTCAGCGACCGGTTCTTCACGTCGAGCTTCCGGCCCGAGTTCTACACCAAGCTCGGCATCGATTGGGTCATGAACAACGGCCCGACCGGGGTGCAGATGGAAGCGGGCGAGCCGAACGGCCGCAAGCAGCAGGTCTCTCCGCTCAAGCGCATCCTGCTGCGCACGATGCCGGAGCTGGAGCCGGAATTGAGAACGGTCGTCAATGCGTTCGATCCCTGGGCTCGGGACCGCGGGGAGTACTACGCGCTCGACTGGCGCCCTCGGCCGGGCGCCGAGCAGGACCCGGCTTTCAAGCAATAGAACGCAGCAAAGGTTACCAGCGACGAATTGCACTCGACCGCAATCAGTTCACCCGATGAATTGAATTGAACGCACAGGAGGTGATGCGCCATGTCACACCAGACGGCTGACGGCTACGATCCATCGGGCGACGCACGCGAGGTCGTGCCAGACGTCTACACCATCAGCCAGCGCAAGGGCGGACGCATCCACGCCTTTCTGCTGGACGATGCCGGCGCGCTGACGCTCGTCGACTCGCTCTACGACACCGACGGGGCGCTCGTGGTCGGCGCCATCGAGCGCATGGGAAAGAAGATCAAAGACCTCAAGCACATCGTCCTGACCCACGCACACCGTTCGCACATCGGCGGCGTCGCCGCGCTGAAGAAGCTCAGCGGCGCCAAGCTCTGGGCGCACGAGTGGGAGTCCGACATCATCGCGGGCGAGCGGAAGTCGCAGACCACGACCTATGTCCCGAAGTGGCCCTGGCGGGTCTACCCGATCCAGCTTGGCCTGCAGCTGGGCGTCGACGGCCACGCGCCGTGCGAAGTCGATGCGTTCGCCCGCGAGGGGGATTCCATAGGCCCGCTGCAGATCATCCATGCGCCCGGGCATTCGCCCGGCCATCTGGCGATGTATTGGAAGCAGCGCTCCGCGGTGTTCGCCGGTGACGCGCTGGCGACCTGGCCGGCGCTCAGTCTGGGCTGGCCCGGCCTGACGCTGAACGGCAAGCAGAACCTGAGGAGCCTGCACAAGATCGACGATTTGCGGGCCGACGTGATCGCGGTCGGTCACGGCGAGCCGGCGACCGGCGACCAGATCGACAAGCTGAGGCGGTTGATCAGGTCCGGCGAGATTCATTGATCCCAAGCAACATGCCGCGGACCAACCTGTCGGTTGCAATCATTCACCGCGCATCGCGGTTAAATCCCGGATGCTCCGCAGCCCCTCGTTGAGGCCGGCGGCGGCGGCCAACGTGGCTTGCAAAATCAAAGAATAAACTCAAGAATCATGCCATCGGGAGTGAACCAAGCCCATGACGCGGTCGCATCCCAGTCGGTCGGGCCAGGACGCCGGGCCGGCTGTTTGATGCGCCATATGACGGAGCGATGATGCGTACCATCACCCTTGAAGAACATTTCGCCAGCCCGGGATTCCTCGCGGGTCCAGGCAAGGAATTCACCGAGCGGCTGCGCAATTCGGGCCCTCGCGGCGCCGGGATTTACGAACAGCTGCAGGACATCGGCGACAAGCGCGTCGCGGAAATGGATGCCGCCGGCATCGACGTGCAGGTGCTCTCACTCAACTCTCCCGGGATCGAACAGGCAGAGGCGGCAGAACAGATCGCGATTGCCCGCGAATCCAACGATTTCCTCGCCGAGGCGGTGAAGAAGCATCCAAAGCGTTTCGCCGGCTTTGCCTGCCTGCCGGTTGCGGCGCCGGACCAGGCCGCGGAAGAACTGGAACGCCGGGTCCGGCAGCAGGGCTTCAAGGGCACGCTCATCAACGGCCACACGCGCGGCCGCTATCTCGACGACAAGTTCTTCTGGCCGATCCTGGAGCGCGCCGAAGCGCTCAACGTGCCGATCTATCTCCACCCGACGATCCCGCCGAAAGCGGTCGTCGATGCCTCGTTCGGCGGATTTTCTCCGCCCGTGACCGCGGTGTTTGCCTCTTCCGGATGGGGCTGGCACATCGAGACCGCGGTACACCTCCTGCGCATGATCCTCGGCGGTGTGTTCGACCGCTATCCGAAACTGCAGATTGCCATCGGCCACCTCGGCGAAGGCATTCCGTTCATGCTGCCACGGCTCAACAAGAATTTTCCGACGGAGCTGACCAAGCTGCAGCGTCCGGTCGGCGCTTATCTGCGCGAGAACGTCCACTACACCTTCGGCGGCTTCAACTTCCCGGCGACGTTCCTTGATCTGCTGCTGGAGGTCGGCGCCGGCAGGATCATGTTCTCGGTGGACTATCCGTACGGCTCGATGGCGGAAGCGCGTGCGTTCCTCGAGCAGCTTCCGGTCAGCAGCGCGGACAAGGAACGCATCGCGCACGGCAATGCGGAGCAGCTGTTCGGACTGTAAAGCAGGTTCGTTTGAGCGGAATCGAAAAAACTCTCTCCGTTCGTCCCCGCGGAAACGGGGACCCAGTAGAGCAGCGCATCCGGAATTGCGACACTGGGTTCCCGCTTCCCCGGGAACGAACGGAGATTGGGTCCCGTAAGAATTTCTAGTGACGGTGCGTTCGTCTACCTAATCGTCTTGGCAGTTTCGGCGATGACCGGCCGCCAGATTTGTTGCTGCTCGCGGATGAAATCCGCCAGTCCCTCGGGCGTGGTCGGATTGACGTAGCTGCCGAGTTCGTCAAGGCGTTTGCCCAAATCCGAATCGACCAGCACCTTGCGCAGATCGTCGCTGATCTTGCGCGCCACCGCCGGCGGCGTGCCGGGCGGCGCCATCAGCGCCATCCAACCGAACGCCTGAAAGCCCGGCAGCGTCTCGGCCACCGTCGGCACCTGCGGGAAGGTGCGAATGCGCTTGTCAGTTGTGACCGCGAGCAGCTTGAGCTGGCCGCTGTCGATCGCGCCGCGCATGCTCGCCAGCGCGTCGATGTCGACCTGGACGCGGCCGCCCAGGACGTCGGGCAGCGCCTTTCCGCCACCGGTGTAATGCACCAGCGTGAACTTCGTGCCGGTGGCGTTGCGCAGCCACTCGCCGGCGAGGTGCAGGATGCTGCCGCGGTTGCCCGCCGCCACGTTGAACTCGCCGGGCTTGCTTTTCAGAAGAGCGATCAGCTCGGGCAGCGTGTTGACGCCGAGCGCGGGCGTGACCGCGATCCCCAGCGGCTGCAAGCCGACGAAGCCGATCGGCATGAAGTCGCGCACCAGGTCGACCGGAAAGTTCTTCTGCAACTCAGGCAGCGCAACGAAATTCGAGGCGAGCGCCATGTAGAGCGTATGGCCGTCCGGTGCTGCCGGTGCGACCGCCTTGATGGCGACGGCGCCGGCGCCGCCCGGCTGATTGAACACGATCACCTGCTGACCCCATAGCCGGGTCAGGTGCTCGGCGACCATCCGGCTGATGATATCGGGTGCTGCGCCCGGGCCGACGGAGGTCACGATCTTCACCGGGCCGTTTGGAAAGCTCTGTGCGCGCGCTTCGCCGAGTGTGAGCAAGACGCCTGCACCGCCGGCGAGCAATGACCGTCGTGTAAGTTCGCCGCGCCTATCGTATGGCTTCATGATGCCCTCCCCGGCTTCGCAGGAGTGACGGGAATCTATCTCGGCTTCACTTCGTGCTGCCGCGGTCTTCAGCGGAAAAGCCGGCAGCCTTGACGATGCGACTCCAGCGCGCCTGCTGCTCCTTGATATTGGTCATGAGTTGCGGCCCGGTTTCGCCGGTGACCTCGTAGCCCTGGGCCTGCAGCTTCTTTCGGATCTCGGGATCCTCGTGGGCCGCTTTGGCAGCGGCGGTCAGGCGGGCAACGTCATCGGGCGGGGTACCGGCTTTGACCAGCAGGCCGAACCACACGCGCGTCGTGAGTTCGGGAAGGCCGAGTTCAGCGAAGGTCGGCACGTCCTTCATGGCGGGCCAGCGCTCGGCACTTGTGATGCCGAAGGCCTTGAGCTTGCCTGCGGCTACTTGCGGCGCCGAGTTGTTGACCTGGGCGAATCCGAACAGCGAGTGGCCGGCGATCAGGCCGTTCACCTGCAGGCCTGAGCCGCGGTAGGGAACATGAGTGAGGTCGAGGTCGTACTTCTCGTTGAGCTGGAAACCGAGAAAGTGCGAGGGCGTGCCGGCGGTGTAGGATGAATAGCTGAGCTTGCCGCGATTGGCCTTGGCCCAGGCGATGAACTCCTTGAGGTTGTTCGCCGGAACGCTCGGATGCGCGACGAACACCAGCGGCGCTTGAACGCCCTTGATGATCGGCGTGAACTGATCGATCGACCAGCGCAGGTTGGTATAGACGAACGGATTGATCTCGGTCAGCGCCATGGTGCTGACCCAGACCAGTCTGCCATTCGCAGGCTGTTCGATCATGTATTGCGCCGAAATATTGCCGCCGGCGCCAGGCTTGTTTTCAACAATGATGGTTTCGTCGAGAATCTTCGACATCCGGTCGGCAATCACCCGCGCATAGGGGTCGACCGCGCCTCCGGCGGCCAACCCGACGAGGAACCGTATCTGCCCGCTCTGCGCCAGGCTGCCGGTTGCGGCGAGCGGTAGCAGGAGAATGCCCAACAAAAAGGGGGCGAGTCGCACCAGCCGACAAGCGTTCATCCCACTCTCCCTAGACGTCTTTGGCTCGAAGCCTTGTTGTTTAGTCTGCGCCAAGCTGGAAATTGCTCAATCGATCCCAGCTTGTCGAATGCTCGCGCTTTTCCGGCTAGTCCGCAATAGCGGACGCAATGCCGACCTCGGCCGGCGAGAGTCCACCGCGGTCCGCGACACGTGCCCGGATCGCTCTATTTGACCGCACTGCCGAGGGACACGGTCTTGCGGTGATTGAGATACTCATAGGCCAGCACGGCTCCGCCAACCAGCACGCCGATCGCGCTGATGAGTCCCGGCGTGGCCAAGCCGATGCGCGCATCCGGAAGGATTGCCGCGCACCCGGCCACGATCATCACAATCCGCGTCGAGAGATTGAGATCGCGCCGGAAGAAGCCGACGATGCCGACGGTCGCGTAATATACGCCGAGGAGCGCTGTGACGGCGTCATAGACGATCGATGAAGGGGTTCCGATCATCAGCAGCGTTGGCGACAGCACGAACATGAACGGCAGTACGAACTTCACCCAGCCGATCCGGCATGCTGCCCAGCCGGTCTCCATCACGCCTGCCTTGGAGATGTTGGCCGCCGCATACGCCGCCAGCGCCACCGGCGGAGTGATCATCGACAGCATCCCGAAATAGAGCACGAACATGTGCGCGGCGAGCTTGGGGATGCCGGTTTCGACAATCGAAGGTGCGATGAGAGTAGCCAGCAGGATATAGACCGCCGTGGTCGGCATTCCCATGCCGAGGATAATGCCGATGCAGCCGGCGACAAGCAGCAGCACGAACAGATTGGCGCCGGCAAGTTTCACCAGCAGCAATGTGAGCGCGAAGCTCAGGCCGGTGGCGTTAAGCACGCCGATGACGAAGCCAGCGGCGGCCAGCGTGATGAACAGGTCGGTGGTGCTGCGGCCGGTGCTGGCAAGCGTGCCGAAAAAATCCCCGAAGGTGAGGCGCTTACCCTTATAGCTGCGGAGCATGCCGACCACGAACATCACCAGCGACGAACTGATCGCGGCAACTTCCGGCGAACTCTCCCAATAGAACATGGTGAACAGCAGAACGGCGAACGGGATCAGGAAATGCCAGCCCTCCCGAAAGACCGCCGAAGTCTGCGGCAGCACTTCGGTTAGGCGCTCGAACCTGCCCTTTCCGGCGATCAGGTCCACCTGGGCATAAAGTCCGAAATAATAAAGGAAAGCCGGTATCGCCGCGGCCAGCGCGATCGTCGTGTATGGCGTTTCGATAAATTCCGCCATCAGAAATGCCGCTGCGCCCATGACCGGCGGCATGAGCTGGCCGCCGGTCGATCCGACCGCCTCGATGGCTCCGGCATCGCGTGCCGAGTAGCCCGTGCGCTTCATCATCGGGATGGTGAATACGCCAACCGAAGCCACGTTGCTGACGGCGCTACCCGATATCGTGCCGAACAGCGCCGATCCCACGACGCAGATCTTGGCCGGACCGGCGCGCTTGCGGCCCATCAACGCCATCGAGAGATCTTTGAAAAACTCGCCGCCGCCGGACGTGATTAGAAGATCGCCGAGCCAGATGAACATGATGACGATCGTGGTCCCGACCACGAGCGGCGCACCATAAAGCGCGCTTGGATCGAACGCGAGATAGACCAGCAGCGCTTCCGGATTCTGCGGCTTGCCGCGGAGCACTTCGGGCATCAAGTGAGCGACCGTGGCATAGCAGAAAAACAGCACCACCACGCTGAGCAGGCCCCAACCGGTGCACCGGCGCAGCGCCTCGAGCACGAGAACCAGGATGATTCCGCTGAGGATCAGAACTTCGGGGGTGCGGTAGGAAACGTCTTGCAGCAAATAGTCCCAGCCGACCGCGGTCCAGAGCCCGGCTCCGAGTCCGAGCATTCCCAGCGCCAGATCGATCGGCGAGAATTTCGCATGCGGTTTGCCGTGCCAATCGACCGCGTTGAAGGCAAGCGCCAGCGCCAAGCCCAAAACCATCGCGAGGAATTGCTCCTGATAGAAGGCCTTGTTGAAATAGTAGGGAAGGTTCACCGCCCAGGCTAGGCAGAGCGAGGTAATAGTGGCGCCGGTGACATAAGTGATCCACTTGTGGACCACGTTGGACGGCTCTCGGAGCGACTCGCCCTCCCCTTGCGCGAGAGCTTGTTCCGCGGCCTTCACATCGTCGGCGCTCGGCGATCGATCCATCGACATCGGCCTAAAATCCCCACCGTCCAATCTACAGATATCCGTTTCGTCACGCCGTCGTCACCACGGCAAACTTGTGCACGCAGGAGCGCGCGAAAACCGCAGACCTGAAACGATTGCCAAGCCGAAAAGACGTCAGCACGGCCGAATGGCGGTGGCCGTGCTGCAGTCCTCGGTCTCACTCGCGACGACTCAATCCTTTGGCGGCCACTGACCGATTTCAGTGTAGTACTTAATCGCGCCGGGATGCCACGGCACTCCGATTTCCTCGGTCATCCCCTTCGGATCGAAGCCACGAAATACCGGCGCTCCTTTGACCAGGTCTTCCTTGTTATCGTGCAACGTCTTGACGATGTTGTAGACGAGATCGTTGGGCATCTTGTCGTTGGTCGTGAAGAAAATGTTGTAGGCCATGATCGTCGTCGGGCCGTGAATACCGACGGCATAGGCTGCGGGCTGCACCACAATCGGCCGGGCCGGCAGGACCTTGCGGATTCTCGCTACAGCTTCCGGTGAAGTCTCGATATTGAGGAAGCGGACGCCGCCGCGCGAGGCGAGCTTGACGTTGGCTTGTTGACCTTGACCGGTGCCGACCGAGATCGTGGCCGCGTCGACCTTGCCTTCACCGAGCAGGTCGACGCCCGAGAACAGGCTCTGTGTCGGCACGGTCTTGACGTCATCCATCGTCATGCCGGCGCTCGCGAGCAGTGCTCGCTGGAGAATGCGGCCGGTCGTCTGTGCGTTGTAGCCCCAGGGCATGGTCTTGCCCTTGAGATCGGAAATCGTCTTGATCGGTGAATCGTTCGGCACCAAAACGCCGAGCGTGAGCGGGAATGCAATTGCAGTCAGCCGGAGATTGGGATTTGGGCGCTTGAATGCCTCGGTTCCTTTGAAACTCGTCATCGCGTCGTCGACGTTGGTCAATCCAAAATCGATCTCGCCCCGGTCGAGTTGCGGGATAAAGGTGCTGGTACCCGCAGTCGGTTGCACACGAATCTGCATCTTGAGTTTGTCGTCGAGAAGCTTACCGATGGTTACGCTGGCTGCATAGAAAATCGAGCCCTGCGGATTGCTCGCAATGACCCGAACCTGCTGCGCCTGCGCTGCCGAGGCCGCGCACGCGAGCACCGCAGTCGCAGCCGTCACTTGCCAGAACTTCATCATCGGTTTCTCTCTCCCTGGGACGAACCTACCCGCCCTCATCATGAATCTTCCCGCCTGAGCAGGCGGTTACTTACAACCCTGCAAGGATAATGGAAGCCTGGGCCCTGGCGATAGCGGATTCTCTGCGGCACGATCGCGCGGAGGGCCATCGATCAGGTTGACGATTGCGGGGCGGAGGCGCATCGTATATCCAGCATCCTGCATAATTCTACATCAATTTGTGTGCCCGCTGTGCCTTCAATGACCGGAGACAAGGCGCCGCAACTGCCTCGCCTGCGCGAGCGAAGCTGGCGCGCCCGGCTCTCGAATCCCGGAGGCTAGAGGCGTCGGGCTTGCTGCAGGGCGACGCGCGCGACTTCGCTGCGCAAGGTCTTGCCGTTGGCGTTCTTCGGAAGCTGGTCGACCACAAAGACCTGGTGGGGCATCTTGAACGGCGCGATCCGGCCGGCCAGCGCCTGTGCGATCGCGGCCGGATCGGCCGTGCCAGCGCTGCTCGTCGAGCGCAACACCAGAGCGGCCCCGATCCGGTTGCCGATTTCCCGGTCGGGGATGGGGAATGCGCAGACCTCGGCAACATGGCCGAGCCCCAGAATCGCGTCCTCCAGTTCGCGGGGCGCCACCAGAACGCCCTTGCTCTTGAAGCAGTCGTCGGCACGTCCCAGGATGAAAACATAGCCCTCGGCATCGATGCGGGCGAGATCGCTGGTGACGTACCAACCGTCGCGCAACGTCGCGCGCGTCGTCGCTTCGTCGCCGAGATAGCCGAGGAAGAAGCCGGGGTATTCGGCGCCGAACGCGAGCGTCCCGACGCTGTCGGGGGGCAGCGGGTTGAGGTTCTCATCGACAACGGCGGCGCGCGCGCCCCAAGTCTTGCCGGTGGAGCCCTCCTTCTTCGGGATATTCGGGCCGTCGCCGATCACCATCTGGGCTTCGGAGATGCCGTAGTGCTCCCAGATCGGACAACCAAAGCGCGCCTGCCACTCCCTGCGCACGGCGTCGTCGAGCGGCTCGCCGGTGGAGTTCGCGCCGCGCAACGAGGAGAGATCGTAGCGGTGCTCGATCCCAGGCATGGCGAGGATGCGGCGGTAGAGCGTGGCGACGGAATGCAGCAGCGTAACGCGGTCGCGCTGCACGGTCTGGAGGATGCGTTCGGGTGCCGCCCGGTCCTCCAGGATCGAACCGGTTGTACCATTGCGTAGCGGAAACAGCACGTTATGGCCGAGCGCACTGATGAAGCTCCACTCCCCGGTGGCAAGAACGACGTCGCCCGACTGGAGCGGCACGCGAGCGCGATTTGAATCGCCGAGCGCTTCGAGCCAGCGATGGGCATGGATGACGCCCTTAGGCTTGCCGGTGGTGCCGGACGTGAAGACCACGAATGCCGGGGTATCGCGGGTCGCATCGAATGGTGCGGGGAGCGCAGTGCCTGACGTCGACGACACTTTCCCGTCCATTCCGGCGAGGCCGCTTGCCGTAACGACCATCCGCCTGACCGTCGGCCTGAGCCCCGCGGTCGCGGCATCCTCCCGCATATGTTCGGCGAGGAGAAACAGCGCCGGATCGGAAAGCCCGACGATGTGTTCCAGCTCGCTCCGGCCGAACTGCGAATTCTGCAGGACCGGGACGGCACCGAGCCAGACGCAGGCGAGGAAGGCGGCGGCGAACTCGGCGGAGTTGGTCATCCGGAACACGACCTTGTCGCCGGGCTTGATGCCGGCTCTTGCGAGATCGGCAACGAAGGCTGCGACCATCGCCTGGAAGGCGGCATTGGTGACTGCGCCGCCAGCATTGCGGAATGCCGGATGATCGGCGCGGGCGGGATCGCGCCCGCGACGCAGCGCGATTTCGGCGAGGTTCATCGTCCGCTTCCACCGCCGTCATATCCTGGGCCGCGATAGGATGGCGGCCGCTTGTCGAGGAAGGCGCGAATGCCCTCGCGGCAATCGGCGGTGCGGGTGATCTCCATCACCGCCTCAAGCTCTGCCTGCGCGCCTTCCGCGCTCTTGTTGAAGTCCCAGTAGCGGCGCACCAGCGCCTTGGCGTGGCGCACCGAAAGGAAGGGCGCACCCGCGATCTTTTCAGCGATCTTCTGCACCTCTTCCATCATGGTTTCGTGCGGGAAGACGCGCACCACGAGGCCGATGCGCTCCGCCTCCTTGGCGTCGACGATTTCGCCGGTCAGGATCATCTCCATCGCACGGCCGAGGCCGACGAACTTCGGCAGGTTGCGCGCGCCTCCGGATTCCGGGACAAATCCCGCGGGCACGGCGACTTCGCCGAGCTTGGCCCGGTCCGACGCATAGCGGATGTCGCAGGCGGTGGCGAGCTCAAGGCCGATTCCGACGGCCGGCCCGTTGATCGCCGCGATGGTGACACAAGGGAGTTCTTCCAGCTTGCGGATCGCACGCTGGATCACAACGTGGCGCAGATCGTTGAAGAAGTAGTTCGCGAGCTCCTTGTAAGGGCCGAAATCGCCGAAGTCGTGCTCCTCATCGAGAGCGCCGAGGGGCGCCGCCTCCGAGCGGAGATCGCCGCCGGCGGAAAAGCCGCGGCCCTCGCCGGTGATGATAACGACGCGCAGCCGATCGTCGCGGCGGATCTGGTCCAGCAGGAGGTCGAGCTCGACCCGCATGCGCACGTCGATGGCGTTCAGCGCCTCCGGCCGATTGAGCGTGACGACGCCGATGCAGGGATTGTCCGGCTGGCCGTTCGGGGCCCGGACCGACCATTTCAGTGTCTTGAAGGTGAGCATCAACGCTTCCTCATTCTCTCAATCCAGGAGGACGTGTTCGGCCCCACGGCGTGGCCCGAGGAGCGACTCCAGTTTGAACATTGGCTGAGGCGGCGGTCTGTGTCGAACCTGTGTCGAAACGAAATTCTCAGCTTCCAGGCGAGAAGCAGCGAATCTTGGCGCCGGCAGCCCTGACGAGGCCAAATGATGGATATTTTCGACGTAAAATCAATGCTTTAGAGTATAATTTCCGAGCTGCAGGAAAACAGAGCAGTTATGCTCGTCTGTTCGTCGGCATCGTCCCAAGGGGGCTGGATCGCGCTTCTTGGCACGCATCAACCCGTCACGATGGCTGGCTTCTCATTCCCTTTTGACCAAGGAACTTGCTCTCTATCTCTTTGTGGATGTGAGCGAGCCAATCCTCCGCTTTGTGAGCATTCGCTTCCATCTGCTTAATTCTGGCCTCCAATTCGGCTGCCCGGTCTTCCGCCGCTCGCAACTGAACGGACAGTTGATGTGCCAGAGAGAGGGCTCGATCGTATTCTCCCTTCGCTACATCCGCTGCCTTCTGTACCAGAGCCAAAATTGCGCCGCCGGACTGATCTACAGTATCGGCTTGACTGCGCTCCGATGACGTTTCGAAGGAACTCACTCGAAGGACTTTCGAACGATCGCTTGTGTGCTGGGAACTCATAGCTACTCACCCCCGTCTAACACGAGCCACCTTTTAGTAGAATTGCGGCCGAAAACTCGGTCACGCCATTTCGCGCGGAAATCGCTTTGCTGTGTTGTAATCTCGCCACGTAACGGGAGCAGAACGTTGGCCTTCTCCCAAGCGTTTCCTTCCCCGTGGCGAAAATTCGATCTCACCTGCCGCGGGATCGTCTCCCACTAACCGTCTTCTTCCAGCGGCTTGCCGAACTTGGCCCGTAACGCCCGATAGACCGTTTCGGCATTGAGCGGCATTTCCGTCAGGCGGACGCCAACGGCGTCGTCGATGGCATTCGCAATTGCGGGCGACGGACAGAACGTCGAGACTTCGCCCACCCCTTTCGCACCGAACGGCCCATTGGCCTGTTCGTGCTCGATGTAGACGCTGTCCATGATCTCCGGGACATCGTGGACGCCCGGGATCTTGTAGTCGGCGAGCGACGCGTTGGTGACCTGACCGCCGTCGAAATGCATCTTCTCGAACATCGAGAACCCGATGTGCATCACGGCCGCGCCGGAAATCTGCGTCTCGACAGCCTTCGGATTGATCGCCTTGCCGCAGTCGACGACGTTCACGAGCTTGAGAATCTTGACATGCCCGGTCTCGGTATCGACCTCGACTTCGGCGCCGCCGCCAGCGATCAGCCAGAACGGCGTGACCTTCGGGCTTTGGCCATCCTCCGGGCTCGGCGACACATAGTCGGGCTTGAACACGCCGGTGCCGATGACGTTGCCGGCCTGCATGCCGTAGCGCTTCTGGAACAACTCGGCGATCGGGATGTTGGAGCCTTCCGGCTCGCCGACATCTCTGGCCAGCGCCTTCAATTTGTCGCGGGCCTCGGTCGCCGCGCGCTGCACCGCATGACCCATGTGGAAGGTCGAGCGCGAGCCGAGCGTCCCCATGTCGTACGGCGTGGCATCGGTGTCGCGCGGGATCACGCGGATGGACTCGGTCGGGATGTTGAGCACTTCGGCGACGATCTGCGCCATGACCGTGTCGGAGCCCTGCCCCATCTCCACGGTGCCGCACGACAGCGTCACCGAGCCGTCCGCCGATACGTTGACGATGGCGACCGACGTGGTCGGCGACGTCACCGCCTTGATGGCAATCGCGATGCCGCGCCCCCGTTTGACCGAACCGCTGCCTTTGTCGAACGGCTTCGACCAGTTCATCCGCTCCAGAACCTTGTCGAGCACTCGTTCGAGCGGCGCATCCTCGATGAGCTGGCCGGTGGCATGCTTGCGGCCCTCCGGCACCAGGTTCTCGCGACGAAACTCGACCGGGTCGAGCTTGAGCTCGCGGGCGATCATGTCCATGTGGCTTTCATACGCCCACGCGAGCTGCGGCACGCCGAAGCCGCGCAATGCGCCGGCCGGGGTGACGTTGGTGTAGAGCGCGTGGGAATCGACGGCGACGTGGTCGATGTCGTAGGGACCGGACGCGGTCAGGCCGGCCTTCTGGGTCACGCGCGGGCCGATGTCGGCGTAGGCGCCGCCGTTCCAGAAAATCTCGCACTTGCGCGCGACGATCTTGCCGCGCTCGTCGACGCCGCTCTTGATGCGGACGGTCGCAGGATGCCGGGTGATCTGGTAGAACATCTCCTCGAACGTCGCCGCCACCTTCACCGGCCTACGGGCGATCATCGACAGCGCGAGCGCGAGCGCCTCCAGCTTGATATAAAGCTTTCCGCCGTAGCCGGAGCCGAGATACGGAACCTTGATCCGCACCTTGTTTTCGGGCCAGCCGAGCAGCCTCGCCATCTCGACGCGAACGAACGACGGTCCTTGGGACGAGTCGTAGAACGTAACGTGGCTGTCCCGGTAGTCGCAGATGCAGGCGAACGGCTCGAACGGCAGATGCAGCACCTTCTGCGTCTTGAATTCGTGCTCGAATTTGTGTTTGGCCGCGTCGTAGGCCCTATCGAAGTCGCCGCGACGCAAGCGGTAGCTCAGCGCCGTGTTGGTGTTCTTTGCACCCTTCAGATGCTTCAGGTCCGCAAACGAGCTGGCCGGCTTCAATTCGTCATGCACATAGACGTCACTCGTCAGCGCTTCGACCTCATCGTAGACCGCCGGCAGCTCGTCGTATTCGGCAACAATAAGTTGAGCGGCCCGTTCGGCGACATGCGGGTCGGTCGCCAACACGGCCGCCACGGGCTCGCCGACGAAGCGGACCTTTTCGTGCGCCAGGATCGGCTGGTCATGGAATGCGGGCCCGTAATAGGGGTTCGGCAACACCTTCAACACGTCGTCGATGGTCAAGACGTGCGAGACGCCCGGCACCTTCCTGGCTTCACGGACGTCGACCGACTTGATGCGGCCGTGCGGAACGGTGCTGCGAAATATTTTTGCATACAGCATGCCCGGCAGGCGCATGGTGTGCGTGTATTCGGCACGGCCCGTAACCTTGTCGCGACCTTCAAGCCGGGGAACCGAACGTCCGACCTGCGATCCCGCCGACGGGGAAGTGACGCTTGTGTCCATCAACACGCTCCGCCGCGCAGCATCATATGAGTCCAGAGGGCCGGCACGTCTTGTTTCAACGTATTCGACTGAGTACAAAAGTAAAGCACACGTGCAGCGGTGCTGCGTCTATCCGACAACAGTGAACCTCTCGGAGCCAGTTGGGCCATGGCGAACAAAGATTTGCGCGACTGGATCGAGGGGGTCAAAGCCGCGGGTGAACTCAAGGTCATCCGCGGGGCGGATCTGAAGGACGAAATCGGCGGCATCGTCGACATCTATATGCGCCAGATGGGCAATCCCGCGGTGATGTTCGACGAGGTACCGGGCTTTCCCAGCGGCCACCGCGTCATCGCCAACATCCTGACCTCGATCCCGCGCGTCAACATCGCGCTGGGGCTGCCGCCGGAAGCCACCGAGATGGAGCAGATCCAGTGGTGGCGGAACTACTTCAAGGAAGCGCCGATGCGGCCGACCAAAGCGGTCAACGGCGGACCGCTGCTCGACAATGTCCTGTCGGGCAAGGAGGTCGACATCAACAAGATCCCCACCCCGGTCTGGCACGAGCAGGACGGCGGGCCGTTCATCGGCACAGGCTGCCTCGTGGTGATGAAGGACCCGGACACCGGCTGGGTGAACTACGGCACCTACCGGGTGCAATCGCACGAGCCGGATGTCGCCTCGGTGATGATGTCCCCCGGCAAGCACGGGCTGATCATCATGCGCAAGTACCACGAGCGCGGGCAGCCATGCCCGGTGGCGGTGATTGCCGGAATGCATCCGGCCCTTGTGATGCTCGGCGGCATCGAAATTCCCTACGGCAAGAACGAGCTCGAGGCCGCAGGCGGCATCTTTGGCGAATCGGTCGAGGTCATCAACATGCCGAAGACCGGCCTGCCGGTGCCCGCCAATGCCGAAATCGCGTTCGAGGGGCTCATTCATCCCAACGACAGGATCAAGGAGGGTCCGCTCGGCGAGTGGACCGGCTATTACGCAAGCGGCAGCGATCTCGAGCCCGCGATCCACATCGACACGCTGATGTACCGCAACGACCCGATTCTCGTAGGCGCGATCCCGGCGGTGCCGCCGAACGACAACACGTTCTACTTTGGCTCCTACCGCTGTGGCGCGGTGTGGAACCAGCTCGAAGCCGCCGGTATTCCCGGCGTGAAGGGCGTATGGGCGCACGAGGCCGGCGGCAGCCGCTTCATGCTTGTAGTCTCAATCAGCACGCTCTACGGCGGCCACTCCAAACAGGCGGCCATGGTGGCGGCGCACTGTCACGCCGGCGCCTACTGCAACCGCTGGACCATCGTCGTCGACGACGACATCGACCCCACGAACTTCAATGACGTGATCTGGGCGATGTGTACGCGCTGCGATCCGCGCGACCAGGTCGACATTATCCACGGCGGCTGGAGCTCTGCGCTTGACCCGATGTGCTACGACACCGCAGACGACCGGCGCAATTCACGGGTGGTGATCGACGCCTGCATCCCGTTCCGGCGAAAGAAGACGTTCCCGAAGATCGCGCGGTCGAGCCGGGAGCTCGACGACCGCATTCGCGCCAAATGGGCAAAGGATTTGCCGAAGGGATTTTAGGCCACTGAGGACAGCTGGAGCCTCGCGCGCGGCATGCGCCCAATAAGGGTTGTGATGCGAGCCAACTTCGTAGAGGATTCGCCCGCTTGATCGTCCGAAGCAGCTGTCGGCAGGAGAGCGAGCGATGGATTGGCTGGTCGACGATGCGTTGCCAGTGCTAGCGCGCGTTTTTATCGTCTGGATATTCCCGTTCAGTTTCATCGACAAAATCATCAATTGGGACGATGCGCTCAAGCAGGCGAACTCAAGCTGGCTTCCCGGCGGCCCGGTCCTCCTGATCTTGGCGATGATCGTCGAGCTGCTTACACCGCCAATGATCGTGTTTGGATTCTATGACGGGATCGCGGCGTTCATTCTCGCTGGTTACTGCGCGGTCACCGGCATCGTCTATCATGCGTTCTGGACCTATCCGCGCTTCTGGTCGCCACGGAGCGAGGGCTATCCGCATATCTGGGATTTCTTCAAGAATTTCGCCCTGGTAGGCGGCCTGATCTTCGTCATGTATGCGAGCGGCTTTATCCAGGAGGTGTCGTCGCGGCTTTGAGTAATGTCCGTTACCAACGGCATAATTTAGCGGCGGTCTCCGGCAAAGGAGAGTGATTTGGTCGAGCCATCGTCTGCGAAGATCGCCTATTGGCACTTGTGGGCCGACGATCGTGGCGCCACCCACCAGACCCGCTGCGAACTGGCCGACTTTGTCTCGCAGAGCATGGGCGGCAAGGCGGCCGTCCAGTGGAACGATCATCTGCTCTCAGGCGAGATCGGCCTCCTGTTCAGCGTTCTCCCGGTTGGCTGGATTGGGGACTGGCATAAGAATCCAAAGCCCCAGTGGATTTCGGTCTTGTCGGGCTCCTGGTTCGTGGAGTCCATGGACGGCACCCGCGTAGAGATGGGGCCTGGGGATCTCGCTTTCGGCGGTGATCAGAACGCCACGGCAGACGGACACGACAGGGTGGGACATCGTTCCGGCACGATCGGCAGCGAGCCTTGCGCGCTCATGATCGTCCAGCTCGACCCCAAAGTCTGGGCCGGCGCCAAACCCGGCGACTTCAAATAGGCGTATGCTCCGTGCCGGTCGAGCAGCTCAGCGGCATTGTCATCACGGTCGCCGACCTCGCGAAATCGGCCGCGTTCTATCGCGACGCGCTCGGGCTGGAGGTTGAAACTGAGACCCCCGCGGATCCGATCTGGATCAGGTTGCTTGGACTTCAGCCGGGCACCACGGCACGCATTGTCAACGTCACAGTCGGACAGCAGACCCTCCGGCTCGTGGCGTTCGATCCGCCCGGGCTGCCGTATCCGGCTGAACGCGCCTCGAACGACCAGTGCTTTCAGCATGTCGCTCTCGTCTGCGGCGAGATCGAAAAGGTCTGGGAGCGGCTACAGGATGGCGCGCCGGGAGCGATCACGGAGGGGGGCCCGGTTTTGCTGCCGGCCAATACCGGTGGCGTCACGGCCTTCAAGTTTCGCGATCCCGAGGGACATCCGCTCGAACTGATCTCGTTTCCACCAGGCGTCGGCAATCCGGTCTGGCAACGCAGCGGCAAAGGCATCGCCGGCTACGACCACACCGCGGTTTCGGTCATGGATGTCGACCGGAGCATCGCGTTCTACACCAGGCTGCTCGGCTTCCGCATCGGCGGGCGGTCATTGAACCGAGGCCTCGAGCAGGATCGGCTTGATGGTCTTGTTGGGTGCGAGGTCGACGTGGTGGCGCTTGAACCCGCGCTCGTGGCCACGCCGCACGTAGAACTCCTGCACTATCGCTCGCCGCCCTCACGGACCCTGGCTTCGCAGATCCGGGCCAACGATGTGGCGGCAGTCTGTCAGATTCATCAGGTCGACGACCTCAATGCGCTTGCCGGGCAGCTGGAGGCGGAAGGCGTGACGTTCGTGAGCCCGGGCGTGGTGACCTTGAGGGACGACAGAAAGGCAGCGGCCATCCGCGATCCTGATGGCCACATGATCGTGCTCATGGGATAGGCGCCCTCCCCGCGCACGGGCAACCGTCGTTCGGCGACGACCCGTTGTGTCGAGTCAATCGCAGAGACAGACGATCCCGAGAAAGACGTGCACGAGCGCGAAGACGTCGATTTCGCATCGAAATGTCCGTCGCGAAGACACTCGCCAGAAAGCGTTTTGACAAATAATCGATTCAGATCGACTCACATCTTCCGAACCAGGTCACCCCTCGATGCACCAGCCGCGCGCGGACGATTCCAGGAATGAGAAGCGATTCTTTGGCTACGTCCCGACCGCCACGATGCGCCCGATCGTCGCATTCGGTCACCTCAATTTCCGGCCCAACCGCAGCCGAACCATTCGGTCTTCCAATGGCAGTGGTCTGTGCCTAAACTCGATTCTACTGACGACGGCCAAGCGCGCACACCGCACCGCGAACGGATGACTGCTGAGCTAATGAAGCGCGATCTTTCGAGGTTTCTACCGACAAACGATCGATTGCTGGCGAACCGCCCGGTGCGCGGCATCGGCTTCGCCCTCCTATAGGTTGTGGTAATGGCGCATCCGATAGAGGACTACGCTCTCATCGGCAACTGCGAAACCGCAGCGCTCGTCGCCCGTGACGGTTCGATCGACTGGCTGTGCTGGCCACGCTTCGACAGCGGCGCCTGCTTCGCCGCCTTGCTCGGCACTCCCGAGCATGGGCGCTGGCAGATCGCGCCGGCCGATGCAGGGGCAAAGATCACGCGCCGCTACCGCGATGACACCCTCGTCCTCGAAACCGAATTCTCGACAGGCGACGGCGCCGTCACGTTGCTCGACTTCATGCCACTGTGTGACGACGGCAAACCCTCGCAGGTAGTGCGCCTCGTTGTGGGCCGACGCGGCAAGGTCGCGATGTCCTGCGAACTCGTCCTGCGCTTCGACTATGGGGCTGCCATACCGTGGGTGACACGCCTTGAGGACGGTTCGCTGCGCGCAATTGCCGGACCCGATATGACGGTGCTGCATACGCCGGTCGAACTGAAGGGGGATGATCTCAAGACGATTGGCAGGTTTGTTGTCTCGGAAGGAGAGACCGTACCTTTCGTCCTGAGTTACGGCCGGTCCTATCGTGACGCTCCGCCCGGAACCATCGACCCAATCGCCGCGCTTCATGACACCGAGAAATTCTGGCGTGACTGGACAGCGAGTTGCCGTGAGGCCGGCAAATGGTCAGACGCCGTTCGGCGCTCGCTGATCACGCTGAAGGCGCTTGCCTATCGTCCGACCGGCGGAATCGTTGCTGCTCCGACCACGTCGCTGCCCGAACAACTCGGCGGAATGCGCAACTGGGACTATCGCTATTGCTGGCTCAGAGATGCAACGTTCACTTTGTTGACCCTGATGAACAGCGGCTACTATCACTCGGCGCGGGAATGGCGCGAATGGCTGGTGCGGGCTGTTGCCGGCAGTCCGCAGCAAGTGCAAATCATGTACGGCATCGAGGGCGAGCGTCGCCTCACGGAAGTCGAGCTTCCATGGCTGCCGGGTTATCAGGGTGCCAAGCCGGTTCGCATCGGCAATGCCGCATCGAATCAGTTGCAGTTGGACATCTTCGGAGAGCTTATGGACGCTCTCTACCAAGGTCATCGGGGCGGCCTGGGTGAACTCACCGCCTCTTTCGACCTGCAGCGTGCCATACTGGGTCACCTCACTGAGATCTGGCGCGAACCGGATGACGGGATTTGGGAGGTGCGGGGTGGGCGCCAGCACTTCACCTATTCCAAGGTTATGGCGTGGGTTGCTTTCGACCGCGCAGTCAAGCTGGCAGAGGAATTCAATTTTGCGGGACCGGTCGATCAGTGGAAGGCGACGCGGCAGGAAATCCATGACGACGTCTGCAAAAAAGCCTTCAACTCAACGGTCGGAGCCTTCACGCAATATTACGGCGCCGCCACGCTTGACGCGAGCGTTCTGCTGATGCCGCTTGTTGGCTTTCTGCCCGCAACCGACTCTCGCGTCGTGAGCACTGTCGCGGCAATCGAGCGCGGTCTGATGGTGGACGGCTTTGTCATGCGCTACGACACACAAAGCGGCAAGGATGGCCTCACTCCCGGCGAAGGCGCGTTCCTGGCCTGCAGTTTCTGGTATGTCGATAATCTTGTGCTGCAAGGCCGGCTTTCCGAAGCGGAACAGATGTTTGAGCGGCTCTGTGGGCTCCGTAATGACGTTGGGCTGTTGTCGGAGGAATACGATCCACACGCCAAGCGCCTCGTCGGCAACTTTCCTCAGGCTTTTTCGCATATCGGATTGGCCAGGAGTGCGCACAACCTGACGCTTGCCCAAAATGCGCTCACCCAGCGCGCCGGACATCAGCCAAGCTCCGCCGCCGGGTCGGTAGGTGGCACATCGTCTCCTGAGAGCGGGCAGGCAGCCCAGCCGTCGAGTTGACGCAATCGTCGGAGGCAGCCGTGACGATCGCCCCGAAACAAGACTTTCCATCATTCGTTGTTTACCGCGATGAGTTCCGTGCCGTGGTTGGCGGCGATTTCCGATGCCCCGTCCTGATCGAGACCAACGCTCATGAGGGCCCGGTCTATGTCGCCTCCGAGAATGCACTCTACTTCACCACCGTGCCTGAGCCTGGGCCAAAGAATATTGCCATCAAGCGGCTGCAGTTCGCTGGTGAAGAATTTCCTTTCAAGGCGCAAGCGCTCGACACGGTGCAGTTTCCGTCGAATATGGCGAACGGCATGACGCTCGATCGCGACGGCAGGCTTGTGATCTGCGAGCAAGGGACGCGCGAAACACCGGCCCGCATCAGCCGCATGGATATCAAGACCAGATCGTTTGAGACGGTGGTCGATCATTGGCGTGGACTTCGTTTCAACTCGCCGAACGACGTGGTCGTGAAGAGTGATCGCAGCGTCTGGTTCACGGACCCGAACTATGGCGAGGTCCAGGAGTTCAAGGGAGCCCCCGAGGTCGGCGCCTACGTTTATTGTCACGATCCGGCCACGGGCGAGACGGAGGTGGTTGCGGACAGCTTCAACAAGCCGAATGGGCTTGCCTTTTCGCCGGACGAATCAGTGATTTACATCACCGACACCGGCGCCAATCAGGCGCCAGGCAGCTATTTCGTCGGTCTGCCGCATCATATCCGCGCCTTTGACGTGCACGACGGGCGTCACTTGCGCAACGAACGCTTATTCGCGGTCGTCAGTCCCGGCGCCCCCGACGGGATCAAGCTCGATGTGGACGGCCGTGTCTATACGTCGTCGGCAACCGGCGTGCAGGCGTTTTCGCCGGCCGGCGATCTCCTTGGTGAGATCAGGGCGCCGGGCGTGGCCAATTTCACCTTCGGCGGTCCCAACAACGATGTACTGTTTATTCTCGGGGACACGCAGATCTGGCAGGCCAAGCTTAAGGTCGCGGGCGTTCGCACGTACTGAAGCCGGACGGACGGTCGACGCAACGAGGAAGCACCATGCTTGTGCGGCCGTATGGGGTGACGCCGGAGGGCGAAGCTGTTGAGCTCTACACGCTGGGAGACGACAAGGGGTTGTGTGCGCAAGTCATCACGTATGGCGGGACGATCGTCGCGCTCGAAGTACCGGATCGCAAGGGCGTTCGCGACAATGTCGTCCTCTCGCTCCCGTCTCTCGCCAAATACCTTGAGCAAGATGCCTATCTGGGAGCGCTGATCGGGCGCTTTGCAAATCGAATTGGTGGCGCGTCGTTCGTGCTCGACGGCCGCAAGTATCAGGTGTCCAGGAATGAGGGCGACAACTGCCTCCATGGCGGCCGCATCGGATTCAACAAAACGATCTGGAGCGTCGTCGATGCGGCCGACACGCCAGAGCCGCGCCTCACGCTTCGCCATCTTAGTCCGGACGGTGACCAGGGCTTCCCAGGCGCTGTCGTCGTCGACGTGACCTATGTCGTGTCGAGAGGGGACACGCTGCGGATCGTCTATCGTGCGGAAGCCGACCGCCCCACCGTCGTCAATTTCACCAATCACACGTATTTCAATCTGGGGGGTGGCGCGAGCACAAGCATCCTGGAACACGAGCTGACGATCGCCGCCGAGCGCTACACACCGGTCGACGATCGCCTCATTCCGACCGGAGAGATGCGAGACGTTGCGGGCACACCCTTCGATTTCCGGGAGCCGCACACGATCGGCGCCCGCATTGGCGCACAGGACGAACAGCTCACGCTAGCGCTCGGATACGACCACAACTTCATTCTAGGTCCGGCGGCAAGTGGCGAACTTCGATTCGCGGCGCGAGCGCGTGATCCAAGTAGCGGGCGCACTCTCGAAGTGCACACGTCCCAACCGGGACTTCAGTTCTACAGCGGCAATCACCTTGACGGCACGCTACGCGGGCCGAATGGCGAGATCTATGGCCGTCACGCGGCTTGTGCCTTCGAAACGCAACACTTCCCGGACTCGCCGAACAAGCCTGCCTTTCCAAGCACCGTCCTGAATCCGGGCGACCGCTTCACCGGCACGACGGAATTCCGCTTCAATATCGACTAAACCGGAAACGTCCAAGAAGTCGTGGTCCGAATGGTGTGCGGCGCGGGACACCTATCCGGTCGCGGCAAGATGCTTGCCCAGCCGCAGTCCCCACGCATAGATGGTCAGAGACGGATTGACCCGGCTCGCGCGCGGCAATGCGCTGCCGTCGCCGACATAGAGGCCCTCCATGCCGTGGACCTTGCCGTGCGGATCGATCACGGATTTTGCCGGATCGTCGCCGGTCACGAGACTCCCGAGCGCATGCGCGGTGCCCGCCAGGCCCATATATTTCTCGAAGCCGACCAGACCCGCATGCAGCAGGCGGCCAATCCAGGCTTCGACCAGCGCCTCATGCTCTTTCCTTATCTTTTCCATGCGGTCGAGGCTATAATCCATGACCGGTTTGCCGCCCGGACCGCCGGAGATGATACGGTTCTCCGGAGAGGACGAGTCTTCCGTGGTTGCCCAGAACCCGATGGCCCGCTTGCCCAGAAAACGGTCGAGGAAGCGCGGCATTTCCGGCGGCACTTGCGTGGCGAGAAGCTCGCCGTCGATCCAGCCGAGACATTGCATCGAGGAGTGCGGGAACCTGTCGTTGAAAAGGACAGCGGTCTTGCGCAGGACGTCATGGTCCTTGAATGGCGAGAACCCGAGTATTGCCGAGTTGAGGTGCATCTTGAAATTCGCACCCACCAAATCACCGCGAGGAAGTGTGGTTCCGCTCGCTCGGAGATAATCCTGGAGAATGCGCGGGCTGGTCATGGCACCGGCGGCCAGCACCACCGTTTCCGCTTCGTGAGTGGAGCCGCCGGCGCATTTGACGCCGACGATCCGACGCGGATCGCCGGGCGCGGCAATGAGCTCGGATACCGGATCGCCGGCGATGAGCGTGAAATTCGGCTTGTCGCGGATATGGTCGATCAGGTTGCGTTCCGCGTCCGACTTGTAGCCCGACGGTGAGGCGAACCCGTCGAAATGCTTCATTTCCTCCGGATTGGAGAGGATATCCTTCGAAAGGCCGAGCGGCAGCGACTCCAGTTTCCAGCCCGGATCGGCAGTCGTGATCTTGTCGAGTAGCGCCTGGAGTTCGGGCTCGTTCTTGAAAGTGGTGATCTTGAGAAGCTCGGTCGCCTGGTCGTAATACGGCTCTAGCTCGTCGTAGCCGAACGGCCAGCCCAGCAACTCAAAGTTTGGCTCTGCCTCGAACTCGACGGGGCGGAAGCGGAACAGCGCCGCGCCGTACCACTTGGTCTTGCCGCCTACGTTGTAGAATTCGCCAGGAACGACCTCGCCGCCCTTTCCGTCGAGCCAAACCACATGGTTTTTGAAAACACCGTCTACAAATACTTGTCTGACGCTGATCGTGGAGGCATCACGCGGAAGAAAAGGCCCCTTCTCGATGAGGAGCACCTGCTTGCCGGCCAACACCAGTTGGTAGGCGGCGCTGCCGCCGCCCGCGCCACTGCCGATGATGATGACATCATATCTCGCCGTCATGGTTCTCTCCGCCAT
>JBFXEX010000073.1:0-31848 GCA_050179645.1 Xanthobacteraceae bacterium
TGAACGCCCGATCTGCGCCCTTCTCAGTTTCGTCCGCCTCAGCCTCTCGGGCAGCTTCTAGGAAGCGTTTGGATTGTATCGGGTCGTCTCGGCTACCCATTGCCTGAAGCGGCCTGACCTTCTCCGGTTTTCGCTGTCGCATCGTCTATGGCCCGTTCTAGCGGTGTTTTCTCTGGCGCTGGCGGCGCTGGCCTCTTTGGCGGATGGCAGATTTGTAGTTTCGCGCCGTCAGGCCTGTCTATCAGGCCTGACAGGCCCAGAAGGTTCTCTCTGTCGTAGGTATGGAGTTGATCCACATTATTCAAAAGCGCCGTCGCAAGATGGATACCGTCTTGAGGCTTAACTATTGCCGGGTAGTTACGGAGCAACCTGCGCGCTAGAGTGCCTACCGCAAAATCCACCTGAACTCGCGTGACAAAGTCTTGAAGCATGTAGTCCTCGAACGGAACATCCTCAGCGACCGAAAACCCCTTCATGTCGCCGTCGCATGGGCGCTTGTAGACCTCAGCAAGCGTGAAGTTTGACGTCCAGATTTCAGCCTTTCCGTTCTTAGCTTCGTCGATCACGTAGCTAAGAGAATCGAATCTATCTGCGTCCTGTTGGATCAAGGAAATCCAAGCGCAGGCATCCCAGTAATATCGCGGCGGCTTATCAGCCAAGCATCCCTTCCCGGAAGCGATCCAAATATTCGCTTGTGGACAGCCCTCCGGTGAAGTGAGCGTCCCGAATTGCTGTTAGCGGCACGGCCTTGGTCTCGATCCGAGTAATCTCGTCGGCCATCACGTATACGATGTTGCCGCTGGCTCCATACCGTATCCACCCGCGCACCGCGACGCGGCTGTGTTTCCAAAAGTCCTCAAACTGAGCCTTGTCAGCGAACTTGCTCTGCAATTCCTGGCCAAGAACGCACCACACTATGGAGCCGGTGCGCGCGTCGGTAATGCCGATAGCAGGCTGATTGCGGTAGGTAGACAAGTGCTCAAAGACGCCCTCGACGGAGCCGATCTCGCCTCTGGTACGCGGCATATCGTATAGCCCCAATGCGGGAAGCGTAGCAGACAGGACAGAGATCGCGCCCTGCGCAAATCGCGGCGTCACGAGAACCTTATCGACGTTCTGAAAATCAATGTCCGTCGCTCCAACGCCATTCAGGTTGCGTTGATACAAACGCTTAGCGGCCTTGAGTCGATTGTCATCCCATTGCTCAGGAATATAACCCTCAGCAATTTGCTTTAGGCCTTGAGCCGCAGCGATCTTCTGCGCTCTGGCCACAACGGAAATATCGACCGCCGGCTCAAAACTGACGGCCTCGCCCTCAGCAAAAAACGGACTGTTTGTGCTTGCTCTAACAAGCCGCCATTGTACGCCTTGACCGCCCTCAGGACCGCCAGTCAACAAGTCGAAAACGTCCAATACTTGTCGCATCGCGTCCTGAACGGTCAGAACGTCGGGATGCGCGCCAGAGGCGCGAACTGTAACTGTAACTCTCTCGGCCACGGTTGCTCCTCGCGCGCGTCCGAGACGGACGAGTCCCGGTACGTCAGCCGCTTGCCCACCATACCAGAAATCGTACGCCTCGTCCGCTCTACGTCATCAATTCCAAGCTTGGCGCGGGTATTTTGGCGGAAATCGAACTCGGCCAAGTAATGGTCAAGGTGCTTCTTATCGACGTGTTGGTAGACCCCAACAAGGCCGCGCTTCAGCACGGACCAGCATGACCTCGACGAAGTCGTCCGACATTGTCTGGCCGAAAATGCCTCGGAGGTGCGTACGATGGGCTTCCAAGTCGGCCTGGGCGGCAGATTTTGGTTGCCACCTGGCGATGGCTTGCGAACCGCGGAGGTGACTTTCGCTGCTTCCCGGTGCTTGGCAGGCCCGCCTCGGCCGCGCGACGTCGATCGTCTCCTGGCCTACCTGGATGGGGCCAGGATTAGAGTCGTCTATAGCCATTTCAGTCGCTGTTTTACCGGAGATCGGCCTCATAGGTCTACTTCGGAGCCAGGGTTGACCATCGGCGTCGTCATGTTCTCGGTAATCGGCGCAGACACCCCTTGGGACGGTATATAAGCGCGCCGTAGGGCGCACTTCGGTTCGCCCCGCGCGCGCCGGCTCGGCCGGCCTAACAACCCCCCTGTCCCACCAAACCGAGCCAGCCGCGCATCCTCAGGATTTCCGTTTAAACACTCCGCAAGGAACCTCCGAGCGCATTCATCACCCCCTGCCAGCCAACTCTCGTTTAACGAAGCCGAGGGGCGGGCTCACTCGCTACGGCGCTCTTGGGGGCGCGCTCGCTCGCCCGCGAGTACGCGGAGAGAACCGTCCCGGCCTTCTGCTCCGGCCAGGCATCGTCACGCGGACATCGCGTGACTGGCCCATGGACATCGCCGGACATCAGGACAGCGCGCTTCAAGAGTCATACCCCCTGGCAAACTATACGTGTCCGTCCAGAGGGACCGTCGCGAGATTAACGGTCCGCGCTGAGGTACCGTCAGGGCGATTTGGAACCGCTTTAGGCGGCCATTGTCCGCGTGGAGATACCGTGTTGTCCGGGCTCAGGTACTGACGGTCCGCGACGAGGTACCGTGTTTTTTTCTTCGGTCACGTCGCCCGGCTTCCAGGTCAGAAATTCCTTGGTAGCAGAATCCTGCGATATGTCGCTGGCGTGAGTGGTCAATCGCCACTCGTTGGCGTGACGGTCCTTCCGGTTAAAACCCCCGGCCTTTGTCAGCACGACGAATCCGCGATCCTGGAGCTCTTTGAACCCGTTTGCCGCCGTCGTCTTGCCGATGTGCAGGGCCGTCGCGGCTTCCCGAATGGAATAATGGATCTTGCCGTTGTTGCTGCCGGGTCCTCCGTACCGTTTCTCGATCTCAATAAAGATGCATCGAGCTACGCAGCTCAGGCTGCCCCACGCCGCCGTTTTCATCATGTAGTGGTACAGACGAACGTGACGCTCGACGTGGAGCGCGCGCTGGTTCTTGCGGCTCCGGGCCATTACCGCCGCCCCCGCTGGTCGCTACGCGGCGGCGGTGATATGACCAGGCGCCAGAGGACGGCCCGAACAGCGCATTCAAACGCCTTGACCTGAGAGGCGATCACATCCTCGGGGAATCGTCGACGGCGCAGCACGCGCTCGTGCCGACTGAGTTCGAGGGTCAGATGTTTCTCGGCCTCTACCGGCGAGCGATCGAGCATCTGGCGCGCGAGTTTGTGCACCAGCGCGTGGCGCCGGCTCATGGGGAACGGGATGACGGCCTGAATGTCCACCGAAAGCCTACCGAGCGGATTGTCGCCGAGAAAATTGGTTTCGGCCGGGGTCAGCGGGCCGCGTTGCGGCGGTTTGCCGAGTTTTACAGGCGCGCGGTTCGTTCCGTGCCCGTTCGCGTTCGTTCACGGAACCGTTGGAAAACGCACCACATTGATTTGCTGCGGAAATTTCCGCTCGCAGCGGAAGCCTCCACTTCTCCCCTTCCCAACTCACCATATATGTCGACATATATAACCGCCGGGGTCTCGCGCGGCGTGTTCGACGCCCGAATCTGCTAGTGTTTCCCGTTTTGGACGGACGATGAACCCATGGCCACCGATCACATCCGATACGACCTCCTCGTCCAGGACGCCCTGCGCCGGGTGGTGCGGACCGTCATCGAGGATGCCAAGAACGGTCTGCCCGGCGAGCATCACTTCTACATCACGTTCGACACCACGGCCGAGGGCGTGAGGCTGTCGCCCCGCATGCGCGCGCAATACCCCAAGGACATGACCATCGTCCTGCAGCATCAGTTCTGGGACCTGACCGTCACCGATGACGGCTTCGAGGTCGGACTGGCTTTCGGCGGCATCAGCGAGCGCCTGTGCGTACCGTTCGCGGCAATTCAACGGTTCGTGGACCCCTCGGTGCCATTCGAGGTCCGCTTCGAGACCGGTTCCGTCGAAACCGGCGAAACCGCGCCGGCGACCCCGGAAGCTGCGGGTACCTCACCGCCACCGGCGGGACTGCCAAGTCCCCGGCCGGCTCCCAGCCTTTCCACCGTGACGTCGGCCAGTTCGGAACCACCGCCTGATCCTGACAAACCGAAGGGCAGCGGCGAAGTGGTACGGCTCGACCGGTTCCGCAAGAAGTAGCGTACGACCGATGGCACGGGTTCCTGCCAACAACGCTCGGACGTCCCCCGGCGCGACGCGGGTCGAAACCGACACGTTCGGTCCGATCGAAGTCGCCTGCGAGTGTTATTGGGGGGCACAGACCGAGCGATCGCGCCATAATTTTCGCATCGGCGAAGAGCGCATGCCGCGATCGCTGACCCGCGCGCTGGCGCTCATCAAGCGCGCTGCGGCCGAAGTGAACCATGAACTTGGCTCGCTCGACGCACGCCGCAAGCAGGCGATCGTGCGCGCCGCCCAAGAGGTGATCGACGGCAAGCTCGACGATCATTTCCCGCTGCTGGTCTGGCAGACCGGATCCGGCACCCAGAGCAACATGAACGTCAACGAGGTGATCGCCGCTCGCGCCAACGAGTTGTTGGGCGGCAAGCGGGGCGACAAGGCGCCCGTCCATCCGAACGATCATGTCAACATGAGCCAGTCGTCGAACGACTGCTTCCCGACTGCGATGCATATCGCCATCGTCGATGAGATTACTGCGCGGCTCGCCCCGGCACTCGCGCATCTGCATGCAGCGCTGGAGCGGAAGTCCAAGGAGTTTGCCAAGATCGTCAAGATCGGTCGCACCCACACGCAGGATGCGACGCCGCTCACCCTCGGCCAGGAGTTCTCCGGTTACACCGCACAGGTCAAGCTCGGCCGGGCTCGGGTCATGACGGCGCTCAAGGAGCTCTATCCATTGGCGCAAGGCGGAACAGCGGTCGGCACCGGGCTCAACGCCAAGCCACAGTTCGCCAAGCTGATCGCCAAGCGCATCGCCGCGCTGACCGGCATGCCGTTTGTGAGCGCACCGAACAAGTTTGAAGCGCTCGCTTCGCACGATGCGATCGTGTTCGTCCATGGCGCGCTCAATGCTTTGGCCGCCGGACTGTTCAAGGTCGCCAACGACATCCGACTCCTGGGATCTGGTCCGCGTTCCGGCCTCGGCGAACTGATCCTGCCGGAAAACGAGCCCGGATCGTCGATCATGCCTGGCAAGGTAAACCCGACGCAGAGCGAAGCGCTGACCATGGTCTGCTGCCAGGTGTTCGGCAACGAGACCACCGTGACGGTCGCAGGCAGCCAGGGTCACTTCGAGCTCAACGTCTACAAGCCGGTGATCGCTTACGCGACGTTGCAGTCGATCCGATTGCTCGCCGACGCGGCGGCGTCGTTCACCGACAACTGCGTCGTCGGCATCCGCGCCAACGAAGCCCGCATTCGCGAACTGATGAAGAATTCCCTGATGCTGGTCACGGCGCTTGCGCCACGCATCGGCTACGAGCGCGCTGCCACCATCGCCAAGGCCGCCCACGCCAACCACACCACCTTGCGCGAGGAGGCACTCCGACTCGGCTACGTTTCAGCCGATGAATTTGACCGCTTGGTTCGGCCCGAGAAAATGACCCGGCCGGGCTGAGACCGCCTTCGCGGCGCAAAGATCACGATATTGTGAATCTCTTTTCGCGATCGACTCCGCAACGTCCCGCCATGCCCGAACTTGGCTTGAGAGTCTAAGTAAAGCTCAGCGCTGAGAGAGTTGATCCCGATAATCAATTCGACGCGCTTCGTTGTCGGGCAATTTATTTTCCTTGCGCCGTAAAAGAAGGCATTTTGCTCGGAAGCGTATTCTTGACGGTGGAACCCGTTCCACCGGCGCGTCAGATGGAGTCATCAGCATTCCTTGATAGAACCACTTGGCCGGTACCCCGCCACGGTAAGGTCGTATTTGGCGGAGAACACGTCATCTGAGCCCGCCCCGAGAGGACAACAGCGCACCGTCGAGTGAATGATGGGGGATATTGTCAACCTTCGCAGAGCGCGCAAACAAGCCGAGCGAAAGCGCGGTGAACTAATTGCAGCCGCCAATCGTTTCGCACACGGCCGCAACAAGACAGAGCGCGCGCTCGATCAGGCGAAGAATGACAAGGCCCGCCGCGATCTCGATCAGCGCCAGATCGAAACGGGAGACAAGCGATGAAATCGCCGGTCGTAAAACGCTCCATCGTAATTGCCGGTCACAAGACCAGCGTGAGCCTCGAGGATGCCTTCTGGAAAGGACTCAAGGAAATTGCCGGCGGCCGCGATCTGACCCTGTCCGATCTGGTGGCAACGATCGACACCGATCGGCAGCACGGCAACCTGTCGTCGGCTATTCGGCTGTTCGTGCTCGATCACTACCGCAACCAGGCCGCCAACGAAAACGTCCGCAACGGTTCGCACGAGGCCGTCGCTAGCCGCGGCGCTGCGAACGCCTTGCGCGCTGATTGATGTGAGCAAAGCTCACCAGAGCAGCAAGAGCCGATCGCTGCGAGCGACCGCGGCAACATGATCCACCTCTTCGGCATCCACGTCTTCGGCGTCGATCGATTTATGAATCCGGGGGTGGGTTGGACGCCACATTCGGACGAGCGCAATACAATCGCAGCTTGATCTCCGCTCGCGCTCACGAACGTGGCGCCTAAACCTGGGGCTGTGAGGCACGCACGATGCCCGCTCGCGCGCACTACTAGCGGACAGCGGCGTCGCTCTGTCGGATCGGGCCTAGGTGCGCGGCCCCAGGAACGGCAGCAGATTGAAGGGCGGTGGCACAGGTCGGGCCTGTGGCCGCGGCGGCGGGGCCGGACGCGGCGGCGGATTCGGCACCTGTTGCACTTCAGGCTGGGCACGCACTACCGGTGCGGCGATTTCGGCCGGCGGCTTGGCAGGCGGCCGGACCACGTGAGATGGCGGCGATGCTGCGGCCGGAACGGCGACCGTTGCCGCCGGCACGGGAGTGCGCGGCGCTACCGGTGCCGGCCTGTCATCGGAGCGTGCATCGGTCGCAGACGCGCGGCCTTCGAGGACCTCCAGTTTTTTCGATTGCTGCTCGACCGAGCGCAGCGCAAGCCAACTCGCGAGCGCCGCGACGTCGATCGTCCGCTTCGGGGCGGCAACGGGCCCTTTCAATGCTATCGCGATCCTCGGTGGAGCTTGCGCAATGCCCCCGATGCCGGACGGCCCAGCCAGCGTCAGTCGCGCCTCGAGTCCCCCGTCGACGAGATTGATGCTTCCGCCGGCGGTCAGTTCGGCGGCCGGCGTGTGCACGACGGTGTTGCTCAGCCGCGCTTGACCGGCCGTCAACGTAACCGTCCCCTCGGCCAGGTTGACCGGGAGCGCGCGCGCCGCGAGCGCCTTGTCGAGCCAGTTGCGGACCCGGGCCGCGTCGACTGGCAGTCCGCCATCGACCGCGCGGATGACCGCGTCAAACACCGTGGGATCGAGATGCTCAACCTTGCCGTTCTGCAGCGTGAATGAGCCATTGCCGGCGAGTGAGCCGATCAGCGCGCTCGCGCTGCGGCCACTGCCCTTCGCCGTCATGTCGAGCGTGATGCGCCCGGACAGCACGCCGTCGCCGGGCAGCAGTTCGCCGGCGTCGGCGTTTACAAACCTGACTTGTCCTTGCGCGACGAGACCCTCGAGCCGGCGCTCCGCCGACAACTCTGCCGTCATGCGGCCTCCGGCGACCTCCGCCTCAACCGACTGTACGGCAACGCCGGTCTCATTGAAGCGAACGACCGCACGCAGATCCCGCGCCAGCAGTTTCGGCGCCAGCATGGCACGCGCTGACTTGATCGTGATCCGGCCCGCATAGCCGCGAATCGGTCCGGACTCGAACGGCTCCGACGGCCAGAGGCCAGTCGTCGCCGCGCCGGTCGCCGGCATGCCCAAAACCGCCGCGAGCGCGCCGGGAACGTCCAGCGCGCCAAGCTCGAATTCGCCGTCGATCCGGTTCGGCTGGGCGAGACCAACGGTGAGCCGTCCGGCGATTCCCATGTTCGAGACGCTGCCGGCCATCTCCGACAACATCACGGACTCGTCTGCCAAAGTGAGCTTGCCGGTCAGCGTCGCCGGCAACGCTGCGGCCGGTCTGCCGCCAACGCTCGGACGAAGCGACCTCAGGCCGGCATTCGCCATCTTGAAGGTCAGCGCTGCGCTCGGGCTCGCATCGTCCGACAACAGGGCGACGCCGCTCGCCGCAATGTTGAACGCGCTGGTCGTCAGCTGACCGTCGACCGCAAGCCGGCCATCCAGCGGTCCGCTCACCGACAGATGCATCCGGCCCGGCAGCTTCTCGGCAGAAAACAAGCCATCGAGCCTGGCGAGTTCGAGCAATCGCCGTCCGTCGTCGGATTCCACACGCGCGGAAATCGTCACGTTGGCGGACTTCAGTAGTTCCAGGCCCTGCACTGAGAACCCCCGCCCGGCGGCGGCTGTTTCGCCTTGCAGAGCGAGATGAAACGCACCAGCGCGGCCGTCGGCCCTGAGACGCGCCACCGCGTTCGAAGAATTGGAATTTGAAGATCCAGCATTCGCGGCCTTGATGGCAGGCGAATCCACCGCGAGCGATGCACGCAAGGTCATCGGGATGAGTTGCGGTGCAGTGCGCCGCAGTTCCTCTGCAGCATTCGGAGCGAAGCGTGCGAGCGCGGTAGCAACGCCGTCGAGAGAGCGGGCGTTCAGATCGAGGCTGATGGTGCCCTGGGACGACTGTGCCGCCATATCGATCCGTCCCTTCACCGCGAGAGCGGCGCCGCCGAAATCGGCAACGGAGAGACGGTCGATCTCGACACCGCTGGCGTCGATCCGCATGTTGACGTCGAGCTGCTTAGCGTCGACGCCCGCGATGATTGCGCGGGCGATCTTGAGCGAAAGATCGGCCTCGCGCGGCCAATCGAGCGAGGCTTCGTCGAACATCGCCTTGCCGAGCGCGTGAACCCGGTCGAGATCGATCTCAGGTGCGGTGAGCGCGCCATCGATTCGAGCGGGGCGACCGTTGCCGGCCCAGCGATAGTCGAGACGTCCGGCAACCGTCATGCGGTCGACTTCCGCCTTGAGAGCATCCACGGCGACCTGATCGTTGCTCAGCGTCAGTGTTCCAGCGAGGCGCAGCGGGCCGGCGACCGCCGACTGCAGGTCGGCGCGGTCGGTCAACCAGACGAGCAGAGCGCGCGGGTCGTTGGCGTCGACATCGACCGGCCCCTTGAAGGTTGTACCGGAGGGCGAGAGGCGAACGTGGCCGCCGACGCGCACCTGCGTGATTCCGGGGGCGCGCACTTCCAACCGCTCGATATCCCAAGCCTCGCCGTCCGACTTGAACGACCCGTGGAGGCGCTGAAGCGGAGCGCCAGCGAGCGTGAGCATTTCGACGTGCAGACCGAGGCGGACCGGGAACGGCAGGCGCAACGCCCCCGAGGCGTATTCCGCAAGCACCTTCAGTGCCGGCAGCGGACGGCGGCCGGTCGCAGCGGGCAGCGCGAGGATGCGATCGAGGTCGATCTGCGCTGAGGACAGTTCACCGTCCAGTTGCGGCTTGGCGCCAAAGGCCATCCGGCCTTCGCCGCGCAGCTTGATCGGGCGCTCGTCAGGTCCATACTGCAACTCTACCTGATCGAGCGTCGCGCCGGCGCTGTCGCCCTTGATCCGCCCGGTGACGCGCCAGGGTTCGGGAATGAGCGCGCCCGCGCCGGCAGGCGCGCGTCCGACCGCCCGCGCGAACGCCAGGACACCGTCGAACTCCGGTACACCATGCTCGACCCGGACCAAGAGATCGGCTTCGGCGGTGAATGGGCGGTCAGTCGGATCGAGCGCCAGCCGTACCTTGATGCTGCCGTCGTCGTTGAGCCGGCTGGCAAAAAACCGATAGGGATAGTGCTGGCCGGCAACTACGAAGGAGCCCTCGCCCTTGGCGGGTCCGGCGAGCGAGCGTACGTCGCCCTTGAATTCGAAATTGTCGAGCACGAGTTGCAGGCCGCTTGCCGCATCCGTCAAGACGGCGCGACCGCCTTCAATGGTAAGCCGCTCGATGGTGACGCCCTCGGGTGCAAAGCCGACCGTCGGGACCGGCAAGGCGAGACGCCCAGCAGCGTCCACCCCGACGGCAAATTCCGGTCCATCGAGCCGCGCGTCGGCGATCTTCCACTCGCCCCGCAGCAGCGCCCCCAAAGAGAATTCAATCCGCAGCGCGCGAGCACGCACCCGTCCGGCATCCCGGGGCCGTCCAAACTCAATGCTGTTCAGCGTCACGATTGGCGTCGGCAGCAGGCGCGCGTCGATTGCTCCGGCGACCTTGAACTCGAGTCCCGTCAGCCGGCTGGCACGTGCTTCGAGCTCTTCGCGATAGCCGTCCCAATTGATCAGCAGCGGACCGACCAGCGCTGCCAACAGCGCCAGAATGATCGCGATCGCAACTCCAAGCAGCGTCGTCTGCACGCCAGATCCACCACAGGCCTTCCCGATGTACTAGCAGCGGACAAAGTGCGCGGGTCCGGGAAAACCTGAGCACAATGAATTGAGTACGGCCTCTGCGACCGGGACTGTCGGTCCCAGCGAGCGCGCCCTCAAATCGCTGTCCGTTGCATCGCCCCACCCCCGACGTCGGGCAATTCTGGAAAGTTGCAGCAGGTTGACGGCAAATCTATGTCGGGCAAGGGTTTACGGGCGGTTTTGCGCAGCGTGGTGTATGCCAGCCACGCCACATCCCCGGCCCGAATTCGCGGGCTAACCGAAGGGGAGGATTTTTCCCGGATTCATCAGGTTTCCGGGGTCGAGTGCCCGCTTGATCGCCGCCATGGCCGCGAGCGTGCCTGCGCCGTGCTCGGCCAGGAGGTATTTCATCTTGCCCTGCCCCACCCCATGCTCGCCGGTCGAGGTGCCTTCCATCGCCAGCGACCGCTCGACCAGCCGCTCGCACAGCCCCTTAGCCGCTTTGACCTCGTCCGGGTCATCGAGATTTACCAGCAGCGTCAGGTGAAAATTGCCGTCGCCCACATGCCCAACGATAGGCGCCACCAGCCCGTGCTCGGCGATGTCGCGCTGGGTTTCGGTAACGCACTCCGCTAGGCGGGACAGCGGAACGCAGACGTCGGTGGCCACCGCCTGCGAACCGGGACGCAGGCCGCGCCCCGCCCAATAGGCGTCATGGCGCGCCTGCCAGAGTCGGGTCCGATCCTCGGGCTTGGTCGCCCATTCGAACGGCCCGCCGCCAAAATCGGCCGCAATCTCCCCGAAGCGCTCGGATTGCTCGGCAACCCCGGCCGGCGAGCCGTGGAACTCGACAAACAGCATCGGCGTCTCCGGCAGGTCGAGCTTGGAGTAGAGATTGGTGGCCTTGACCTGCAGGGCATCGAGCAATTCGACGCGCGCGATCGGAATGCCCGACTGGATGGTCGCGATGGCGACGTTGCAGGCGTCTTCGACCGACAAAAACGGACACACACCGCCGGCGATCGCCTCCGGGATGCCGTGCAGCTTGAGGGTCAGTTCGGTGATGACCCCGAGCGTGCCTTCGGCTCCGACCATCAGCCGGGTGAGATCGTAGCCGGCCGATGATTTCTTGGCGCGCCGCGCGGTCGAGATCAGTTCGCCGTTCGGCAGCACCACTTTGAGCGCCAGCACGACGTCCTTCATGGTGCCGTAACGCACCGCGTTGGTGCCGGAGCAGCGCGTCGCCGCCATCCCGCCGAGCGACGCGTCGGCGCCCGGATCGAGCGGAAAGAACAGGCCCTGGTCGCGCAGATATTCGTTGAGCTGTTTGCGGGTGACGCCCGGCTCGACGACGCAGTCGAGGTCTGCCGCGTGCACTTCAATCACGCGGTTCATGTCGCGGAAATCGATCGATACGCCGCCGAACGGCGCATTGACGTGGCCCTCGAGCGACGTCCCGGCGCCGAACGGAATCACCGGCACGCGGTGCGCCGCGCAGATGCGCACGATCTTCTGCACGTCCTCGGAGGACTGCGGAAACGCCACCGCATCGGGCGGCTCGTTTTCGATCCAGGTGGTGGTGTTGGCATGCTGCTCGCGCACCGCCTGGGAGGTCACCAGGCGATTGCCGAACTGCTGCGCAAGCGCGCGGATGGCCGCGTCGACCGCCTGCGGGTCTCGGGCGCTGGCTGCTCGGCTTTCCTGGAACATCGCTGCCTCCTGCCCGGCCAAGCTAGCAGCCGGCGGTTTCCGAATGAAGTGGATCAACAGTGCGTGTACCCATCAAACCCGCCGTGCGATACATCGATCATTCCCCAAGCGGACACGTGCATTCGCTCCGGGTTGGAAGCAGAGTCCACCTCTCCCCTTCACTAAGGAGCCAATCATGACAACGCGAATGCTGAGCATTGTGGTTGCTATTGCGTGCTCCTTCAGCGCAGCGGCGGAAGCAGCATCCAGTCTCAAGCCATTCGACGCGGCCGCGCTTCAACGCGTCGTGGAGGCGACAGCCAAGGAAATGTTGCTGCCGGGAGCCATGGTTCTGTTGCGCACGCCACAGGGCGATTGGGCTTTTGGCTACGGTGCGACGGAACTGGGCGGCGCGACTTCGCCAAGTGCCGACACACATTTCCGCGCCGCCTCCAACACCAAGACGATGACGGCCGCGGTGATCGTTTTGCTTGTCCAGGAAGGAAAACTGCGTTTCGACGATCCGGTCTCGAAGTACGTCAACGATGTTCCCAATGGGAACACCATCACGATCGGCGAGCTTCTTAAGATGCGAAGCGGGCTGTACAACTACACTTCGGCGCCCGAGATCGCGGAAAGCCTCGATCACGACCCGGCCCGGGTTTGGACTCCGCAAGAACTGCTCGCCATCGCTTTTGAGCGTCCGGCCGTCTTCACACCGGGCAAGGCGTACGATTATTGCAATACCAACTATGTCCTCCTCGGCCTCATCGCAGAAAAGCTTGAAGGCGCGCCGCTGGCAAATATCTTTCAGGATCGTTTGTTCGCCCCGCTGAGGATGAAGCGCACCTTGCTCCCCGTCAGCACGTCGCACACCATCCCCGAAGCATACGCGCACGGCTATCTGTACGGCAGCTCGTCGCACGCCTTGGCGGATGCGCCTTATCCCGCCGCTCTTCAGGCTGCGGCCAAATCGGGCACCCTCAAGCCCAATGACGTCACGGCGCAGAATCCTTCCTACGCCTTGGCGGCCGGCGGCATCATCTCGACTGCCGATGACCTGGCCATCTGGATGCGTGCGCTCGTCGGAGGCAAGGTTTTCGATCCCGAGTATCAGCGCCAATGGCTCGGCAGCCTTGAGCTGGAGGACCCGAGCAAACCTCGCGGCCAGAAATATGGATACGGGATTTCGCAGATCACATTTGGGCCGAACCGCATGTATTTTCACGGCGGCGAGATGCCCGGCTACAACTCGTTCATGGGCTACGATCCCGTCAATGATGTGACGCTGGTCATATGGACGAGCCTGACGATTTCGCTCGACGGTCAGCCGACAGCCAACACCATCATGCTGAAGGTACTCGACCAGATTTACACTGTATCGCCGCTTCAGTAGAGGCGTACTCGGCGGTTCCCTTCCCGCGGAAGCGAACATCGCCTGCGCAACTACACAGCAATCGGAGGAAAGAATCGATGCCATCGGGTAGGAGCAGCCCCGAAGCCGATGCCGTCGATGCCGCTTTCATGCAGCGCGTGCAAATCCTGTATCAAACCCTGGCGACGAACCTGGGAGACTCGCCGAACTCAGAGCGGAAGGCCGTTGAGGCATTCAAGACAGGGCTAGCCATCGCAAGACGTGCCCGCGAACTTGCCTTCCAGGCGGTGGAGATGACGCCAACGGTGGCCGTCGTGGAGGCTATGACGGTAACAAGAAGTACCGTCAAACCTCCGAATGCGAAGCGCGCAAGCAAGAAGGTCTCGCGACCAAGCCGATGAAATTCCCTTACGCTGCCCGCACGAGCTGGGCGAGCTTTTTGCGCGCGTAGAACATCCGCGTCTTGACGGTGGCCTCCGGGATGCCGATCACCTCGGCGACTTCAGCGACCGATTTCTCGTGGTAGTAGACGAGGTCGATCACCTCGCCGTGCTCGGGCGAGAGTTGCGCCAGGCAACGGCCAACCAATTCGGCATCGTGCTTGTGCTGCAGCGAAGCCTCCGGCGTATCGGCCGGGTCGACGAGGCGTGCTGCAGCAGCGTCATCCAGTCCGGCCTCGCGCGGGCGGCGACAGGCGGAGAGCGCCTTGTAGCGCGCGATCGACAGCAGCCAGGTCGAAACCGAGGACCGCCCTTCAAAGCGGCCGGCCTGCCGCCACACATCGAAGAACACCTCGCTGATCACATCTTCGGCCAATGAGCGATCGCCGACCAGGCGAGTCACGAAGCGGAAAACTGCAACCTGGTGACGGGCGAACAACGTGCGCATCGCCAGCTGATCGCCGCGTGCGATACGTTCGATCAACGCCTTGTCGGAGGAGTTCTGCGGCGGCACCGCAAGCCGCACGGCAGGAGCAGTTCCCGACTGGGTCAAAGCAAATGTCATGATGATCCCCTCTCGTTCACGTCCCACGACAAGAGAATGCGCTGCCCGCGTAGTTGTTCCTGGCAAGACTTAGGGAAAGATCGTGGCAAGTGGCCCTATGGCCACACTTATGACCATCTTGGCGATTCACGCCGCGGGAAGCTGCGCGTCGGTGCGCCGCCGCAGGACATTGGCGACCAGCGACGACACGCTTGGAACCTCGTCTTCGCGGAATGGAATCGGCCGGCACAAATCCATCACGATGATGCCGAGTCGCGCGGTGCGGTACGCCGCATAAACCGATTCCGCCGTCGTCGTCGCCAGCCGCTCGGCGAGCGCGCCGCCAAGCTGCTGAACGAGCGAGGCGCTGGCAAGATCGATCGCACCGAGCTTGCCGGCCTCGATGACAAGACGCCGCAACAGGTGCAAGGTGGTCGCCGTGGTCGGCCGGTGCCCGTACGAGGCCGCGATCCCGCGCACCATACGCAGCCCGCACGCGACGAAGAAAGCAGCGTCGGTGAGCGCGGTCGGGCTGATCGCGGTGATGCCGAAGGCGCGCAGCACCGCGGTGCGCACATGTGCCTCGGCCCGCCGGTCCAGTGGGTGCAATACCGCGCGCGACAGGATTTCGATCTGCTGATGCGCGGTGTGGTGCAGTTGGACCTGGCGCTGAAAGACCTCGATCGCCTGCCTGGTTTCGCGATCGCGCGGCACCACCGCCAGAATGTCGCCGATCGCATTGCGCGCGTCCGCGGCAGGGATCAGTTCCGCCGGTCCTGACAGCCGGTCATGAATGGCTTCGACGCTCTTGAGCCGAAACAGGCTGGTCAGTTCGCGGCCGATCAGCACGCCGGCGCCCGAGATGCCGCCCGCGACCGCGGCGCCTGCCAGAATGCCAAGCGCGGTGCTGCGCTCGAACGCGGTCGACACCCAGCCGACCGCGTCGACCACCAGCCAGCCGGCAAAGCACACGGCGAGGCCCGCGATCGCGAACCCCACCACCCGGTCGCGGCGGCGCGCCGGTTGCGGCACGGTGGACGGCAGCTTGACCGGCTCGGTCGGAACCACGCGCGCGGTCTCCTGCGTCGCGATGACCCGCGGCGACGGCTCGGCCGGCGGCGCACGGTGGCTGCGCTCGTCCTCGATCTCGAAGACGCGCGGCCCCAGCGTGTTGGATGAGCTTTGATCGGTCACCGCAGCCGGTCTCCCAGCAAAAATTCGAGTGCGCTGTCGAGGTTGATATGGGGAATGCCTTCGACCGGCGACGGATCGATCGCGGGCGGCTCGAACACCGGCACGTTAAGGAACGGCGTCGCCCACTGATCGGCGCGCGGCGGCCGGATCGGCACATTGCCGACGAAAAACTTCGACCGCGTGCGCGCCCCGACCGGACGGCCGGTCACCACCTGCACCTGATGGCCGTCGATCTCCTGGGTGTCGTCCGCGGTGGAAATAACCGACGCGATCGCCATGGCCTCCATCTGGGCATTGTTTGCCATCACGTCGAGGGCCGGAAACGCCACCATGTTCCGCAGCAGCATCGCCAGATGGTCGCGTTGAACCTCCGGCACGTGATCGGCCTTGGTGGCGGCGAACAGCACCTTGTCGATGTGCGGCCCGCCAAGCAGCCGCGCCATCAGCCCGCCGTGGCCGTAGCGGAAACTGTCCAGAATGGCGGCAAGCGCCAGCCTGGTATCGTCGAATGCGTCGCGCCCGGCGAGCAGAGCGCGCAGCACGTCGACCAGCACGATCTGACGACGGTAATGACGAAAGTGCTCCTCGTAGAACCGCAGCACCGCCTCACGCTTGTAGACCTCGAAGCGCTCCGCCATCAACGCGCCCAATGTATGCGGTGCAAAGGCATCGACGTCCTCGCCGACATCGAGCGGCGAGAACCACAGATAAGGCACGTCGCCCAGGTTGCCGCGACACAAGAAGCGGCCCGGCTGCAGGAAGTGGAGGCCATGCTGGTCACGCGCCCTGACCAGCACCCCGCAATAGAGGTCGTGCGCTGTTCTGGCGGTTTGCTCACTCGCAATTTCGTCCGGCGGGTGGTCGGCGGCGAACGCCAAAAAATCGCGTGCGATCTCGGCTCGGACGCCCTTGCGGTAGGCGCGCATGGTGGCGCGGGACCATTCGGCGTACGACTGTTCGAGCAGGGCCAGGTCGAGCAGCCACTCGCCCGGGTAATCGACGATCCGGATGGTGAGCGTGGCGGCGTTGCCGCGGAGGTCGCTGACCAGCTTGCCGAATGTGCCCGCCGGCGAGAAGTGCACGTCGATGCCGATCTCGCTGATGTCGGCGGTGCGCTCCGGCCATTCCGGCGAGCCGGACGCCATGGTGTCGATATTCTGCAGGTAAGGAAAGCGCGGCAACAGTTGCGCCCGGGCACTTTCCAGGTTGGCGGCGACCAGCCGGCGCTCGCCCACCACGTTGAGCAGCGGCATGCGGTTCGGATTGTGGACTGCGCTCAGCAGATTGTGGATCAGACTGGTGGTGAAAACGGTCTTGCCCGAGCGGCTGAGCCCGGTCACGGCGAGCCAGACGGTCGAACCGGAGAGGTCCGGCAGGTTGATGGCCTTCACCAGCCGCTCGGACGCCGCAACAACGGCGGGCGGCAACCAGTTGATTTTCATTGGGGTCAATCTTGGGGCTCGATCTTGGTCCAGCGGCCGGTTCGGGTCCAGTTGGCTCGCGCTGAAAGTGGCCCCGGGGGATGCCGGCCGCAAGTGGACGATGCGGCGGCCGGCATCGTAAGGTCCGGCATGCTCGACCGCCCCTCTTCCCCGCCGCTGTTTGCCGCCCCCTTCATCTCGTCCCAGATGCAGGTCGAGCCGGCCTGGATCGACTACAACGGCCACCTGAACATGGCCTACTACAACGTGCTGTTCGACCGCGCGGTCGACGAGGCCTTCGAACTACTCGGCTGCGGCCTCGAATATCTCAAGACGCGCGGCCATTCGACCTTCACCGCCGAAGTTCATGTGCGCTATCTGCGCGAGCTTCATGCCGGCGACCCGGTGCGGGTGACGTTCCAGTTGCTCGATTACGACGCCAAGCGGATGCATTATTTCGAGCAGCTTCTCCACGCCACAGAGGGCTGGGTGTCCGCCACGTCCGAGAACATGTCGCTGCATGTCGACATGACCGCAAAGAAGACCGCGCCGTTCCCGCCGGAGGTCACCGAGCGGCTCGCCGCGATGATGGCATCGCACCGCAGCCTGCCGCACCCCGAGGGCGCCGGCCGGCGGATCGCGATGCCGGGCGGGCGCTGAGCGAACCGTCGGAACACGCAATGCTTGCGTAGCGGCTTGCGCGGTGACCCTGCGCCAACCTGTTGTCATGTGCCGCCGGGCCCTCGCAAATCCACGCCATGACTGCCATCTTGCAGGCATGAGATTCGTCCATTGGTGTCTGCGTGGCTGACCCTCGCCAGCGCGAGTCCTTCGACCCGATCGATCCGCCGGCGCCTGCGCCGGGCGGGATTGCCGCGCGGGCGCGCGGCGCGGTCGCGGCGCCGTACCTGCAGCACCTCAATGCCGAACAGCGGCTGGCGGTGGAAACCTTGGACGGCCCGGTGTTGGTTCTGGCGGGCGCCGGAACCGGCAAAACCCGGGTTTTGACGACCCGCATTGCGCACATTCTCAACCTCAACCGGGCTCGGCCGGGCGAAATCCTCGCCGTCACCTTCACCAACAAGGCGGCGCGCGAGATGAAGCAGCGCGTCGGCGCCATGGTCGGGCAGATTGTCGAGGGAATGCCGTGGCTTGGCACCTTTCATTCGATCGGCGTGAAAATCCTGCGCCGGCATGCCGAACTGGTCGGCCTGAAGCCCGACTTCAGCATCCTCGACACCGACGACCAGATCAGGCTGCTCAAGCAGCTCCTGGAGGCCGCCGACGTCGACGAAAAGCGATGGCCCGGCAGGGTGTTGGCCGGACTTATTGATTCCTGGAAGAACCGCGGCCTGACCCCCGACCAGGTTCCGGCCGGGGAAGCGGCGTCATTTGCCGGCGGCAAGGGCAAGAAGCTCTATGCGGCCTATCAGGAGCGGCTGAAGGTCCTGAACGCCGCCGACTTCGGCGACCTTCTTCTGGAGTGTATCCGGCTGTTCCGAACGCATCCCGACGTTCTTCGGCAGTTCCAGGCGCGCTTCCGGTACATTCTGGTGGACGAATATCAGGACACCAACGTCGCGCAATACCTCTGGCTGCGGCTGCTGGGACAGAGCGGCGGCGCATCACCAGATGCACATCACCCCACCCGTCTCCCCGCGACGAGCGGGGAGACGAAGCGGGAAGGTGCCGCGAGTCTCTTCCACTCTCCCCTTGCGGGAGAGGGTGCCGAGCGAGCCGTAGCGAGCGAGGCGGGAGAGGGGCTCGCTTCGCAAGTGTCTCATCAAAAAGACTCACGCGAGGAGGCCCCCTCTCCCGGCTCGTCTGCGCTACGCTCCGGCGATCCACCCTCTCCCCCAAGGGGAGAGGGGAAGACTGAGTCTGCCGCCCGTCCTGCGCAAAACGCCCGTCCCGTCAAGAACATCTGCTGCGTCGGCGACGATGACCAGTCGATCTACGGCTGGCGCGGCGCCGAGGTCGACAACATCCTGCGGTTCGAGCACGACTTTCCCGGCGCGAAGATTATTCGCCTCGAAAGAAATTACCGAAGCACCGCGCACATCCTCGCGGCCGCCTCGCACCTCATTGCTCATAACGAGGGTCGACTGGGAAAGACGCTGCGCACCGAAGATGTCCCTGGCGAGAAGGTCGAGGTCACCTCGTGCTGGGACTCGGAGGAAGAGGCGCGTGCCATCGGCGAGGAGATCGAGCAACTCCAGCGCGGCAACTACCGCGACGAGTCCGGCACCAGCCCCTCCCCGCCGCACCCGCTCAACGAGATCGCCATCCTGGTGCGCGCCTCGTTCCAGATGCGCGAGTTCGAGGACCGCTTCGTCACCATGGGCATGCCCTATCGCGTCATCGGCGGGCCGCGGTTCTACGAGCGCCAGGAAATCCGCGACGCGCTGGCCTATCTGCGCGTGGTGCATTCGCCGGCCAACGACCTCGCGTTCGAGCGCATCGTCAACGTGCCCAAGCGCGGGCTTGGCGACGCCACCGTGCAGCTGCTGCACGACCACGCCCGCCGGCGCCGCATCCCGCTCACGGAAGCGGCGCGCGCCGTGATCGAGACCGACGAGCTCAAGCCCAAGGCGCGCAACTCGCTGCGCACCGTGATCGAAAACTTCGACCGCTGGCGGGCGATGAAAGAGTCGCTGCCGCACACCGAACTGGCCGAAATCATCCTCGACGAATCCGGCTACACCGAGATGTGGCAGAAGGACCGCTCCGCCGACGCCGCCGGGCGGCTCGACAACCTCAAGGAGCTCATCCGCTCCATGGACGAGTTCGAGAACCTCGCCGGCTTTCTCGAACACATCTCGCTGGTGATGGACCGCGACCAGGGCGAGAACCTCGACGCCGTCTCGATCATGACCCTGCACTCCGCCAAAGGGCTCGAGTTCGACACCGTGTTCCTGCCCGGCTGGGAGGAAGGCGTGTTCCCGAACCAGCGCGCGCTCGACGATCAGGGCCGCGCCGGGCTGGAGGAGGAGCGGCGTCTTGCTCACGTCGGCCTGACCCGCGCGCGCCGCCGGGCGAAAATCTATTTCGCATCGAACCGCCGCATGCACGGGCTGTGGAATTCCAACATCCCGTCGCGCTTCCTCGACGAACTGCCGGAGGCGCACGTCGCCGTGATGGAGGCCAGGGGCGGCCTCGGCGGCGGCTATGGCGGCATGGGGGGCGGCTACGGCAATGCCGGCGCCTCGCGCTTCGACGACATGACGCATTTCGGATCGGGCTACACCACGCCCGGCTGGCAGCGCGCGCAGCGCACCCGCGACCGCCGCGCCCGCTTCGGCGACGCCGACGAGGACGGTTTCGGCGAGGACGCACAGCGCGAGTATGACGCGGACGACGCCATCTCAACTCCCCACGGGGGCGCCGGCCGCGCCACAACTTCACCTCCCCCTGGAGGGGGGAGGTCGGCCGCCGCAGGCGGCCGGGTGGGGGTGAACGCCGCGCTCCGCCGCCGCGGCCCGCTCACCATCGAGGGCGAGCTGGTCGCCAAATCGACCGGCACCGTCTCCGACTTCTCGATCGGCGACCGCGTCTTTCACCAGAAGTTCGGCAACGGCAACGTCACCGCCATCGACGGCAACAAGCTGACCATTCAGTTCGACAAGGCGGGCGAGAAGCGCGTGGTGGATAGTTTCGTGGAGCGGGTGTGAGCAACAAGATACATTGGTTGAGCATCAATCTGTCGCATTGGTAAGCGAACTCAGCGAGGTTGAGGCGATGCTTCGATTCATTTCTGCAATCGTCTTGCTGACATTCGTGCTCGGAGACGGAACACTTCAAGCGCAGGTTACGCCGCCCAATCAATCCATCTCGAATGAAGACCCCAAGATCGTCGCCGCAATTGTTGCGCTGATTGGCGTGGTCTTCAGTGGCCTCCTCAGCGCTATTGTGTCCTTAATTCTAGGCTCGCTGACAGCGAGGAATGTTGTTAGGTCAGAACTGGTGAAACGCCAAAGCGAACTTGCGCTAAAGATATCAGAACTGGTCTCTTCTGAACAGGAAATTGTGAGCGCCGCAGCAATGCGGCGATTTGCTGTTGGAGTAGTCAAAATCTTAGAGCCAGAGACACATTCTGAATGGGGCAATGTTTACTTTGTGCCCATGAATTCTAGAGTGACAATTGGGAGAGCCGAGGACAATGACATTGTCCTAAATGACGAAAACAAATGGTTATCGAGATGGCATTGCGGATTCATTTCCGACCAGCATTCGGTTTGGATCGACGACTACCTCTCAACGAATGGCACTATCGTGAATGGCGACAAGATTTGCAAACCAAAAATATTGAATAGCAACGATGAGATTGATCTTGGCACCTTCAAGCTTCGTTTTCAGAAGATAAAAGAAAATACCATCTTATCGCAGTAAATGTCGCAGATGAATCGCCTGCCGGCAATAATCACTAAAGGCCACTCCGAATTTTAAAGCAAGCGTACTGGATGAACGTCGGGAACCGCCGTGGTCAGCGATGTGACCCCTCGCATTTCGCTCCGCTCATGCGGGCTACGGACTGTGCTATAGTTGTGCCCAACGAAAGCTCGCCCTATGGCTAACCGCACGCGCACGGACAATGTCGATCTGGTGCCCGCCGCCGAGCCGGCGAGCCGCGCCTATGAGCGCGACTTCTATACCTGGTCGCAGGAGCAGGCGCGGCTCGTGCGCGAGGGGCGCTGGGACGCCGTCGACCGGGAGAACGTGGCGGAGGAGATCGAGTCCTTGGGCCGCACCGAATTCGCCAAGCTCGAAAGCGCGCTGCGCGTGCTCCTGGTGCATATTCTGAAGTGGGACCACCAGCCGCAACGGCGCTCAAAAAGCTGGATCATCTCGATCAAGGATCAGCGGATCGCATTCGAGCGGGTGCTGCAAGACAATCCAGGTCTTAAGAGCCGGCAGGATGAGGTGCTCGTGCGCGCCTACGAGCGCGCCCGGCTGCAAGCCGCAGAACAGACCGGCCTTGACGAAGATCGTTTTCCGGAAACCTGCGCCTATTCGTGGGACGACATCGCCGGGCGAAGCTTTTCACTCTGAGGATGTCGTGCTGATCCGTCGCGACCGCAGCTCCCTTCGTGCCCTATAGGCGCCGCTCGCCAGCATGCATCCGTGGTCTGCGCAGGCAAATATGGCCCCACAGGCCGCATTCGGATAGACGTGTCGGATGAAGTTCGGCGATTTCCTGTTTCCCGAGTGCAGCGATCCCCGGCGCGACGGCGCGATCATCGACGAGACGCTGGCCGAGGCGCGGCTGTGCGACGAACTCGGCATGAACGCGCTCTGGCTGGCCGAACACCATTTCGACGGCAACTGCGCGTATGTCGATCCGTTGACGTTCGCCGCCGCGCTTGCGATTGCGACCAAGCGTGTCGACCTGGGTTTTGCGGTCATCCAGACGTCGCTCTACCATCCGGTCCGCCTCGCCGAACAGCTTGCGCTGCTCGACCATCTCAGCAAGGGGCGGCTGATCCTCGGCCTCGGCCGCGGCACATTCTTCAACATCTACGAATATCAAGGCTACGGGCTGGATGCCGACGAGGCGCAAGAGCGCTTCGAGGAGGCCGAAGAGATTATTCGCCGGGCCTGGACCGAGGAGACGTTCGAGCACCGCGGAAAGTTCTGGGATCTGCGGGTGCCGATGCTGCGCCCGCGGCCCTACACCAAGCCGCATCCGGAGATCTACCGGGCGACATCGAGCGAACACTCGGTCATCGGTTACGGACACCAGGGCCGGCCGATCCTGCTCAATCCGCAAACCAACGAAACGACCCGACAGCGCGTCGACATTTACCGGCAGGGGATGCGCGAGGCCGGCTTCAGCGAGGAGGAGATCGAACGCAACGTCGGCAAGATATGGGTGTGGCGCAGCATCTATGTCGGCGAAACCGACGCGCATGCCGACGCCACAGGCCGGCCGGCATTCGTCAACATGATCGAACATCGCAAGCTGATGCGGGACCAGATCGAACGCGAACAGAGCATCAAGCTGTCGCCAAACCTGGCGCCAGGGCTGCTCGGCTTCCTGTGCGGCTCGCCGGCCACAGTCGCGGCAGAGCTGGCGGAGTTGGCCGAGATCGGCATCGGCGGCGCGCTGATGCAGTTTCGTCTCGGCGCCATGCCGTACGACACCGCCGCCGCGAGCATCGATCTTTTCATGCGCGAGGTTGCGCCCGAATTCGGCGTTGCACCTGCCGCGGCCGCATGCACCGCTCGATGAACATGCCGCCCATGTTGGCGAATAGAGAGGCCGTCATCTCTAGACTTGCATTCCAAAGACCTGCATGCGAGAGCGTCACGGCCAACCGGGAGAATGCGAATGCTGTTCATGGACGAAGGCTTTACGTTCCGCAATTTCATTGTCGATCTTTTTGCGGTTTTCGTTTTCGTCCTGTGGCTTTGGCTCCTGTTCACGGTGATCAGCGATCTATTTCGACGGCACGATATTTCCGGCTGGGGCAAGGCGATTTGGCTGATCGCGTTGGTGATCCTGCCGTACATCAGCGTGCTGGCATATCTCATCAGCCAGTCCAGAGGCATGGCCGAGCGAGCCAATCAGCAGGTCCAGCAAGCGCGTGACGATTTGCGACGTGTCGTCGGCTTCAGTGCTGCCGACGAAATCGAAAAGCTGGATCGACTCAAGAAGGCCGGCACGATTACGGATCAGGAATTTTCACAGCTTCGGGCCAAGCTGGTTCAGTAGGCCCAGCGAGACCGAGCCCGCGTGTCGCTCCTGTTCACGCGGAATTCGGACGACGGCGGTTGCGCTACTTCTTCTCCAGCATCAGCACGCCCTCCTTGCGGATGGTCGGCGCGATGCGTTCGGCGATCTTGTGCAGCAGCCAGGGCAGCGTCACTTCGAGCTGCACGTCGCTGTCGCGCACGTCGATGATGCCCGAGGCGCGCTGGCCGAGCGCGGCGACGCGGAACGCCAGGCGATCGCCGCTCCAGGTCTCCTCCTCGATGGCGAGGACCTGGCCGTAGCTCGTGCGCACGGTGCCGAGGCCGGACTTGATGCGGCGCAGCGCTTCGTCCTTGCCCAGGCGGTGCGGGATCGACACGATCAGCGGTTTCGACATCGGGATGTCCTCGGGGCGTGCTTGGCGTTTCGTCGTGCCACTGCCCATGGAGCTTGAGCGGGCTCGGCACCAAGAAGCATATAGGCGGCGCGGCGGGAGTTTGCAGGTGGTCCGTCATTCCGGGGCGCCGCGCAGCGGCGAACCCGGAATCCATCGGGCCGAGTTCATGGGTTCCGGGCCCGGCCCTTCGGGCCGTCCCGGAATGACGCTGAGCTGTGAAGTCGCGCGAGCGGAGCGCTACGCGGCGTAGCCGGCATACGTGACCGCGGGGTCGGTGGCTGCGGTGGTTGCACCAGCGGCGTGCGCGGTGGCATTGGCGGCCGTGGCACTCGCCACGCCCGCATGCGCGGCGTTGATGGCAGCAACCGAGCGCGCGATCGAGCGCCACAGCGACGCGATCTCGGCGGCGGCCAGCGTCTCGGGCGCGGCTTCGCAGGCGCTGGCGCCCGCGGCCAGGAGGAGCGCGTAGCTTCCGCGCTGGCTGATCTGGCCGTGCCACACCGGAACTTCGTGGCGGTCGAGGAAGGCGCGCGACTGCGCCACCACCGGCGCCTCCTTGTCGTCGCGCTTGGACGGCGCGGCGTTGAGCACCACCGCGTAGGGCTTGTTGAGGGTGCGCGCGGTCTTGACGGTGTCGAGCACCGAGTTGAGGTCGAAGAACGCGGGACGCGCCGGGATGACGGCGAGCGTGGCGGCACGAATAGCCTCCTGCACCACCAGCCACATGGTGGGCGCGGTGTCGACGAACACCCACTCGTAGCCCTCGACCATGGCGTAAGCGACGGCGCGCTCGACGCCGCGGCTGGCGCTCTGCAGGCGCGGCTCGCCGTTGCGGCGATGGGCATGCCACAGCGTGAGCGAGCCCTGCGGATCGGCGTCGATCACCAGCGTGCGATAGCCCTGCGCATGCGCATAGCCCGCGAGGTGCGCGGTCAGCGTGCTCTTGCCGGCGCCCCCTTTGCGCGAGGCAACCGTGATGACGTTCATGGGTGGCGCTCCATGTGGTCCCCACGCCAGCCTGCGGCCATATGGTTAACGGACGGTTACCGCCGCAACTGGAACGCCACCAGCGCCCCGATCATGATGGCGCCGCCCAGCGCCTGCAGCGGCGTCACCACTTCGCCGAGGACGAACGCGCTGCCGATGGCGGTCAGCGGCGGCTCGAGGTTCATGAACAGCGCGGTGCGGAACGGACCGATCCGCGCGGTCGAGGCGAAGATTCCCAAAATGCCCGCCGTCATCGCGATCCCAAGCAGGACGACCACGAGCCATCCGGCTGCGGTGGCCGGCGGCTGCCAGTGCATCAGCAGCAACGACAGCCCCACGAACACCACCGTGGTCGAGATCGACGAATGCCAGGTGATCAGCCGCGCATCCGCGCCCTGCATCGCCGCGCGCGTGATCAGCAGCAGCGCCACCCGGCAGCAGGCGGCGGCGACCGCGGCGGCGACGCCCCAGGCGGCGAGCGCGGTCGGATGCGCGCCGAGCATCAGCGCGAGCCCGCAGAATGCGATGATCGCAGCCACCACGCCGCGCCAGGTCAGTTTTTCGATCCCGGTCGCGGCGGCGGCTAGCCCGGTGAGCAGCGGGTAGATGAAATAGGTCAGGATCGCGACCGGGACGGTGATGATGCGGATGGCTTCGATCAGGAAATAGACGTTGCCGGCGAACAGCAGGCCAAGGCCGTAGGAAATCCAGCGCTCCCGCGAGGTGAGCGGCACGATCGGCCCGCTCAGCCGGAGCCAGACGTAGATCAGCGGCAGCGCGAGAGCGCCGCGCGCCGTAACGATGGTGAGCGCGTCGGCGCCGTCGTTGAGCGCGACCTTGACGAACACGTCGGCGAACGCGAACGCGCCGGCGGCCAGCAGCACCGGAGCGAACATCGCCAGACGGCTGGCGGCCTGCGGGGGAGCGGTCAGTGTCACGGGAGGTTCGCGGGTTCCGGCACGCGATGGGATGAGGGCTCAAGTCATAGAGCGCTTTGCCCGAAATGGGAAACGGCGGACGGCAAGGCACTCATGCAATTCTAAATCACCCGCGTATCGAGGATGCGGTCGCTCGCCGCAATCCGGGCCGATGCATTGAGCGCCATCTCGACCCGCGCCTGCGCGAGATCGTCGGCGGTGCGGACGGACTGCTCCTCCTCCATCCACTGCAGCGAAAATGTGTAGACGAAGACGGTGCGCGCATAGCGCTTCCTGGAATACGCCATCAGCCGGGCTTCGATCGGCGTATCCTCCTTGAGCATCTCGTTCACCAGCACGTAGGCGTCTTCCGCCGCCATCGCCGCGCCCTGGGTGAGGTGCGGCGGAAAGACGTGCGCAGCGTCGCCGCCGATGACGACGCGGCCGCGGAACCACGGCCACGGCAGCATCATCGGCTCGATCGGGCTGTAGACGATGTCCGAGGCGGCATCGAGAGAGTCACGAATATTGGCAACGTAGCTGCCGTATTGCGCGAGGCGCTCTTGTAACAATCTCGGATAATCTTCCCGTGCAAAGACCGCGCCGGGCGCTTCGGGGCGGATGTGAAAGAGATACATTAGATCGTCGGCCAGCGGCATCGCGCCCGCCTTGCTGCCGACACCTTGCAAAAACTCCATGCCACGCACGAAGTCCGGCCGCGGCACCTGCAGGCGCCAGGCGCCGTAGCCGGATGGGCGCGGTACGAAGGCCGTCCCGACGAGATGCAACCGCGTCGCAGACCGTATGCCGTCAAACCCGGCGAGCAGATCGAACGTTTCGCTCCGGCCATCCGAAAAGACCGCGGTGACGCCATCATTGTCTTCGCGAATCTCGGTGACGTGAAGTCCGAGACGGACTTCGACACCGGCTCGTTGGGTCGCGGCAAAAAGTATTTCGTGCAACCGCAGCCGCGACAAGGCGCAGAACGCGGGGATCCGCTCATCGCCGAGCAGAAACTTATGCCTGACGATCAACTCCCGGTTCGGGTCGAAGATACACATGTGATCGTAGCTGAAACCGGACGCCAGGATCTCCGGCAGGACGCCCAGCGCCTCATAGACGCGTAGCGCATTCGCCGGCTGGCCGAGCCCGACGCCAGGCACATCGAACGCCGGCCGGCGCTCGATCAGAACGACCTCGACTCCCCGCTGGGCGAAGGCCGCAGCCGCTGTCAGCCCGCCGACGCCACCCCCCACGATCAGGACACGTCGAATTTTGCTCGTCGAACTCATCGAATGCGTTCCCCGCGAGACCGCTACCGGTCAGAGAGCGCAGTCGACGAACGCAAAAGCCGCGCCGTCGAGTTGCGCCGGATTTTTCGGCCGCCGATTGCGATAACTGAACCCCTCCGTCTTCTCTCCTTACCGCGATTTCTGCCGCGTTGAAAATCCCGCGCCCTGCCACTAGCGTGCATCCTCCATGGGCCCACTTGCCGGCGTCAAAGTTCTCGAGTTCGCCGGCATCGGGCCCGGGCCGATCTGCTGCATGCTGCTGGCCGACCTGGGCGCCACCGTTCTGGCGATCGACCGGCCGGAACCGAGCGGGCTCGGGATCGCGCGCCCGCCGCAGTTCGATCTGACACGACGCGGACGCAAGAAGATCCTGCTCGATCTGAAATCGCCCGCCGACGTACCGCGAAGCCTTGACCTGGTCGCGCGCGCCGACGCGCTGGTGGAAGGCTTCCGCCCCGGCGTGATGGAGCGGCTCGGGCTCGGGCCCGAGGTCTGCCTCGCGCGCAACCCGCGGCTGATTTACGGCCGCATGACCGGCTGGGGCCAGGACGGCCCACTCGCCAAGGCGGCCGGCCATGATCTCAACTACATCGCGGTCGCGGGCGCGCTGCATTCGTTCGGACGCGAGGGCCAGTTGCCATCGCCGCCGCTCAACATGGCGGGCGATTTCGGCGGCGCGCTCTATCTGGCGCTGGGCATCGTCAGCGGCATTCTCGAAGCACGCTCGAGCGGCAAGGGCCAGGTCGTCGATTCCGCAATGGTCGAGACCGCGGCCCACATGATGACCGCGTTCCACGGCCTGCGCGCCGCGGGCCTGTGGAACCTGGAGCGTGGCAGCAACCTGATCGATTCCGGCGCCTTCTTCTACGACTGCTTCGAATGTCAGGACGGCAAGCTCATCTCGGTCGCGCCGATCGAGCCGAAGTTCTTCGCGCAGCTCCTTCGGATCCTCGACATCGATCCGGAGACGTTTCCTCCGCAGTCCGACCGCAACAGCGCGCAGGCGCGCTCCCTGCTCGCGGAAAAATTTTGCAGCCGCACCCGCGACGACTGGATGCGCGCCTTCGAGGGCAGCGATGCCTGCGTGTTCCCGGTGCTGTCGCTCGAAGAGGCGCCGCACCATCCGCACCTGCGGGCACGCAACACGTTCGTGGACATCGCGGGGGTTGTGCAGCCGGCGCCGATGCCCCGCTTCAGCCGTACCGCGCCCGATCTCCCCGGCCCGCCGGACAGCGGAAATACGAGCATAGACGACGCGCTGGCCGGCTGGTTTAGTGTGGATGAAATCGCGGCCTGGAAATCGTAACGACCCCTCCGCCGGAGCGGGAAGCGTGGCGGTAGCGCCGCGCCGGGTGGCAGCCGCTGGTGCAGAAGCCCGGCGTTCGCCTGCAGTAAGCCGAACGACAAATACGGAGACGTTCACGTGGACCTGAACCTGACCGGCCGCAGTGCGCTCGTCACCGGCGGCTCGAAAGGCATCGGCCTTGCGATTGCACATTCGCTGGCGGCGGAGGGCTGCAACCTGCATCTCGCCGCGCGCACGGCATCCGAGCTCAGCAAGGCTGCGGACGATATCCGCGGACGCCACGACGTGACGGTCAGGATTCATCCCGCCGATCTCAGCGAAAGCTCGCAAGTGAAGTCGCTCGCCGCGCAGTGCAACGGCGTCGATATTCTGGTCAACAGCGCCGGCGGGATTCCTCGCGGTACGCTGACTGAGATCGACGAGGGGCGTTGGCGGCAGTCCTGGGACCTGAAAGTGTTCGGCACGATCAATATGACGCGCGAGCTCTACGGGCCGATGTGCCAGCGCGGCAAGGGCGTCATCATCAACATCGTCGGCATTTCGGGCGACCGTCCGGACGCTTATTACATTGCCGGCAGTTGCGCCAATGCGGCGCTGATCATGTTCTCGCGCTCGCTCGGCGGCGACAGCATCCGCCACGGCGTGCGCGTGGTGGCGGTCAATCCGGGACCGGTCGAGACCGAAAAGCACATCCGCGACACCGAGCGGCTGGCGCAGGAGAAGTTCGGCGACAAGTCACGCTGGCGCGACGTCATGTCCGGCCTGCCGATGAAGCGCGCGGCGCTGCCCGAGGAGGTGTCCAGCATGGTGGCGTTTCTGGCGTCCGATCGCGCGGCTTACATCAGCGGCAGCGCGGTGACGATCGACGGCGGGCTGTTGGCCGATTCTGCCATCGGCGTCCGGCGCGGCTGAGAACGAGTCATTCCGGGGTGCGCGCAAGCCGGAACCAGGAATGACCGGACAGGATGACGGCGATGATGAAGCGTGAGGCATTTCCGATCGACAACATCTACGTACCGGTCAAGCGGCGGGCCGAGCTCGATCCGAACAAGGTGCAGGAACTCGCCGAGAGCATTCTGCAAAGCGGCCAGCAGACGCCGATCCTGGTGCGCAAGGACGGCGACCGTTACGTGCTGGTCGAGGGCCTGCACCGCCTCGAGGCCTGCAAGCGGCTCGGCGAATCCACGATCGCGGGCTATCTGGTTCAGGCGCGGCGGCATTAGGCAGGTTGGCCGCCCTCTCCGCGCTCTCGGTCATCTCGACTTCCTTTGCGAAGCTGGCGGAAGAGAGTGGGAGTCGAACCCACTAAGAACCGTCTCACGGCCCTTCCCGGATTTGAAGTCCGGACGCCCCACCGGGGACGCTTCCCTTCCTAACGTGTCCGAATCGGCGGCCGGCCGCCGAAACAGATCGAGCCGGTGCTTGTTGATCTGCCGAAGGTCGCCGCGGCGCAGCGTCACGCCGTGGCGATCGAAGAATTCCAGAATCTGGATCGCAACCTTGCGGCCGTTGTCGAGCCGGTCGCGCAACTGCGCTGCGGAGAACTGTTGCTGCTCTCCGGCAGCGGCCAATTCCGCCGAAATCTCCACCATCTCCGCCACCGTGTCGCGGAGGAAGAAGTGGTCGGGGGCGACCTCGTCGACGCGGCTCATGCGGCCGAGCAGCTTCAGCAAGCGGCGCACGTCCGCTTCGGCTGCATTGAGCATGCCCGCAATATCGCGCACGCGCGGCGGACGGAAGCGTTCGGCCCCGCCTATCAGCGGCCGGATCTTGCTCCACAAGGTCTCGTCCGGCGGCGTCAGGCGCACCGCGTGACTGGGCAGCTTGACCCAGGCGCCATCGAGGGCGACTTCCTTCTTCCGCTGCAGGCCCTGCAGCATCGCCGCAAAGGCCGGCGCAGGCAGCCGAGGTTCAAGTTGCAGCCGCAGCCGCTCAAGCCCGATGCCGGCGAAGTCCGGGTTCTCGGCGTGAAATTGCGCCAACGTTGCGTCGAGCGCGCGTTTGAGCCGTAGCCAGCTGGCGGGCGACAGGACGAGGGTCGTCTTGCCGATGGCAATCTCGATCAGCTTGTTGCGTTTGGCGAGTGCCTCGACGTCGTCCGGCGACAGCGCGCGGTCGCGGCAGAAAGTGGCGAGGTCGACGTATCTGGGCGGCAGGTCGAGCAGTCTGTTGAGCGCCTGCTCGGGATCGGAAATTGCGTGGGCGTCGAGCTGCGCGAGCCGCTCCGGGGTGCGCCGCCGGCGCGCGGGCGCCCGCAGATCGAGCAGCCGGCCGCCGCCGATGGTGCGTTGGGCGCTGGTGTCGCGAACGACATAGCGGTCGCCCTCCGCGGCAGCGATCGGCTGATCCAGAACCAGTTGCACGAACGCCTCGCCACCAGGCGCGATCGGGCCGTCGCCGAGCAACACGATGCGCGCGCCGACCTCCTCGGCGGCGTGATGCAACCGCACCGGCATCCATTGCCCGATCGGTTTCGGCTCGGCGGAAAGGACCCGCAGCGTCGCATCGATGCGGTCTGCCGGCGCGTGCAGTTCGGGATCGAGCACGACCTGTCCCCGTGGGATGGCGTCCTTGGAGACGCCGTCGCCGACGAGATTGAGCGCGCAGCGGTCGCCGGCCTGCCCGGCCTCGGCGGCGCGGTTTTGCGCGTGCAGCGAGCGCACTCGCGCCGACAGTCCGCTCGGACTGATCAGCACGCGGTCGCCGACCGCAACCTTGCCCGAGAGTACGGTCCCGGTGACCACCGTGCCGGTGCCTTGCAGCGTGAACGAGCGGTCGACGGCCAGACGAAACCGGCCCTTGGCGTTGCGGGCACCGAATTGCGCCGCCGCCTCGAACAGTCGCTGCCGCAGGGTCTCGACGCCCATCCCGGTCGTCGAGGACACCGGAACGATCTCGGCGCCGGACAAGCCGGTTGGCAGTAATGTATTGGCGATCTCGGCCTGCACCTCGGCCAGCCGTTCGGCATCGACCAGGTCGGTCTTGGTGAGTGCAACGAGACCATGCTCGATGCCAAGCAGATCGACGATCGCCAGGTGCTCGACGGTCTGCGGCATGATGCCGTCGTCCGCGGCGACCACGAGCAGCACGAAATCGATGCCGGTCGCGCCCGCCAGCATGTTGTGAACGAAGCGTTCGTGGCCCGGCACGTCGACGAACCCACTGGTCAAGCCTGCGCCGGCCGGCAGATAGGCGAAACCGAGATC
>JBFXEX010000074.1:0-31372 GCA_050179645.1 Xanthobacteraceae bacterium
GCTGCCCGACGTCGAGGACGGCACGCTCGACTTCATGGTCATGGACGGCACCTTCGCGATGGGCGCGATCAAGTCCGGCAAGATTCGCGCGCTCGCGGTCACCACCGCGGCTTTGCCGCAGACAAAGTCCAGGTCTTCGCTGTAGCGCTCTCCTCCGTAGCAGAGACGCAGTGCCGTGCCGCCTTGAAACACGACGTGGCGAAGGACTCCGGCTTCGGAGAGTGCGGACAGCAAATGGAGCTGGATCGCTTCCTTTATCAGGTTTTGCTCCATCTCACCGGGGATGCCTCGCCTGACCATAAAGTCCGCGATGGCGCTCTTGATGCTATTGGCCCTGCCGTTCACAATTTCTCTCTTCGTCGATCGCTTCGGCCAAGATTTCAGAGTCGATCAGACTGACATTCCTTCCGACACGGCGGAGGTCGCGCGCCGATGTTTCGACCGTTGCCTCGACTAACCCGTCATCCCGCGTGTGGACCTCTGTCCCGAACGCGATATCACGATCGGTGTGGGTAAATTCAATCACACCCCACGGCGTATCAAACCGACCGGGAGATCCGGTCGTCATGCAACTCAGAACCGTGGGCACCTGGGAGATCGCCCCGGCCTCCGACAGTTTGGATTCGAGGCTGACATAACTGATCTCGCGAGGGCGCAGGAAGCGGATCAGCCCTGCCCGCACGTCGCTCGGCAGCGAACGAGCGCGAGGATTCACGTAGACGCCACGGGCGGCTCTGGAGAGCACGCCTTGATCCGCCAGGCGCTTCATCATGAGCTTGAGGTAGTTCGGCGCAGGATTGCCAAACAGGGCGCCGAACGTCGCCGGGGTGAAGGCCCACACCCCCCGTCGATCCGCGTTATCAAGCTCCTCCAAAAGGCTACGCCGCTTCATAAGTTATATCTTAGTTATCAAAATAGATAACTTCAATATGACTTATCGGCCATCCGGAGAGGTTGGCGGAATTGATAACCTCGAACAGACTTCAGGGGCCGCAGAGAGAGAGAGAGAGAGCCGTAAGGTGGTTAGGCGCGCAGCCCCGTAACCCACCAAAGGGGGCTCACGGCGAATTCAACCGGTGGGTTGCGCGCCCGGAACGCTAATCTAACCTACCCTACCCAGCCCGCTACTGATTGATTTCCGGCTCGACCAGCGCGGCGAGATTGCGCAGCGAATCCTGCCAGCCGAGATAGCACATCTCCACCGGAATGGCGTCGGGGATGCCCTCCTGCACGATGTTCACGTCGGTGCCGCAGGACACTTGCTTGAGCGTCACCGTCACGTGGATTTCGCCCGGCAGATTTGGATCGTCGAATGTGTCGGTGTAGCGCAGGCGCTCGCCGGGCACGAGTTCCAGATATCTCCCGCCGAAGGAATGGCTCCGACCCGTGGTGAAGTTGCGGAACGACATCCTGAAGGTTCCGCCGACCTTCGCGTCGAGCTGGACGCGGTGCAGTCGAACGGTGCCAGGCATGGTGGCTTTTTTCTCCGACGGAAGAGGACGTACGAGCCTTATCGAGTGCTCGTCATGCCCGGCCTTGGGCCCGCTTGACGCGGGCATCCACGTTTTGCGCAATGAGTCGATTCGAAGACGTGGATGGCCGGGACATAGGCGGAGCGAAGCGACGGCTATTCCCGGCCATGACTGTGAAGACGGTGCCCTTCAGGCACCGGCCTACTGCGGCTCGATCTTGGCGGCCTTCACCAGCGGCCCCCACTTCTCGATGTCTGCAAGAAGGCGCGCGTGGGCGGCCTTTGTGTCGTCGTGCATCGGCAGCGCGGCGATGCGCTCGAGGAACTTGCGCGTCTCCTCGGTCTTGGTGATCTCGCGCATCCAGTTGCCGATCTTCTCGACGATCGGCGTCGGCGTCTTCACCGGCAGGTAGACGCCCCACCACGGGCTCCAGACGAAATCGAGGCCGGCTTCCTTCATGGTCGGCACGTCGGGCAGCCCGGCGATCCGCTGCTCGGTGGTGACCGCGAGCGCGCGAATCTTGCCGGACTTGATCGCGCCCATCGCGAAGGTGCCGTCCATGACCATGAAGTCGAGCGTGCCGTCCTCGACGTCGGGCAGCGCCTCGGGCGCGGTGCGGTAGGCGACGTTGACGCCCTGCACGCCGGCAACCTGCTTGTAGTATTCCGACGCCAGGATCGCGGTCTGGTTGGTGGTGCCGTACTTGTTCTTGGCGCCGCGCCCCTTCAGATAGGCGGTGAGGTCGGCCATCGTCTTGAGCGGCGACTTGGCGCCGACCGTGACGACGAAAGCGATGCTCGCGAAGGTCGCAGCCGGGACGAAGTCCTTTACGGTGTCGAACGGCAGACTTTTGAACAGGAAGCGGCTGCCCGCCATGTTCGAATTTGCGACGAACAGGATGCTGTAGCCGTCGGGCTTGGCCTTGGCGACGATGCCTGCGGCGATGTTGCTGTTGGCGCCCGGCTTGTTCTCGACGATCACCGGCTTGCCGGCGAGCTTCTCGAGGTGCGTGGTAAAATAGCGGCCGAGGATATCGGCACCGCTGCCGGCCGGGAAGCCGATGTAAACGTGCATCGGCCGGGTGGGGAAATCCTGCTGGGCGGCGGCCGGCGCGGCGAGCAGCGCAAGGCCGAGCGTGACTCCGGCCGCACTTGCCGCAATCCTCCGCAAGAATTCGATACCTGATCTCATTGACGTTCTCTCCCTCTGTGTTCTTCGCCTTTGATGTCTCATAACAAATTTCGAAATGACGGACTCTCTACCAGCGGGCACGCTCTGCTCCCTCTCCCTTTGAGAGAGGGGTGCGGTGAGGAGTTGCGGTCTATCGAGAATTCGATAACCCCCTCACCCCAACCCTCTCCCCTTTGGGAGTGGGAGCGCACCGCCATCGCAGCGCGAACGTTCGCCGGCAATTCGAGAATCGAGCACGCTCGCATCATTCCTGGAATGCCTCTTCGCGCGTCGTGCGGAATTGCGGAACGACGATCAGCAGGACCAGCGCGGCGCACGCAATCAGGATGCACAGCGAGATCGGCCGCTGCAAGAAGATCATCGGATCGCCGAACGACAGCACCATCGAGCGGCGGAGGTTCTCTTCCATCAGCGGGCCAAGCACGAAGCCGAGCAGGAACGGCGCGCCTTCGCAGCCGAGCTTGCCGAACACGTAGCCCAGCAGCGCGAAGCCGCCCATCATCAGGATCAGGAACGTCGAGGCATTGACGCTGTAGGCGCCGACGCAGCACAGCACCACGATGCAGGGAAACAGCAGGCGATACGGCACCTGCAGGAGACGTACCCAGATGCCGATCAGCGGCAGATTGATGACGATCAGCATCAGGTTGCCGAACCACATGCTGGCGACCATGCCCCAGAACAGCTCGGGCCGTTCGGTGAGGATGGCGGTGCCGGGCGCGATGCCCTGGATCAGCATCGCGCCCATCATCAGCGCCATCACCGGGTTCGACGGGATGCCGAGCGTGAGCAGCGGAATGAACGAGGTTTGCGCGCCGGCATTGTTGGCGGATTCCGGCGCGGCAACGCCTTCGACCGCGCCCTTGCCGAATTCGCCAGGGGTACGCGAGATTTTCTTCTCCAGCGTATAGGCGGCGAACGACGCCAGCACCGCGCCGCCGCCGGGCAGGATGCCGAGAAACGCGCCGAGCAGCGTGCCGCGTAACGCCGCCGGCACCGCGCGGCGGATTTCCTGCCGTGTCGGCCACAGGCTGCCGATCCGCGGCGTGACGGTGCTGCGCTCGTCGCGGATGCGGTCGAGATTGCTCATGATCTCGGCGAGCCCGAACAGCCCCATGGCGAGCGGCACGAAGTCGACGCCGTCGTAGAGCTCCGATACCCCGAAGGTGAAGCGCGACGTCGCGGTCTGCGATTCGGTGCCGATCAGGCCGGCCAGCAGACCGAGCAGCACCATGCCGACCGCCTTGACCACCGAGCCGTGCGCCAGGATCACCGCGGCGATCAGGCCGAACAGCATCAGGGCGAAATACTCCGGCGAGCGGAATTTCACCGCGAACGCTGCAAGCAGCGGCGCGAACGCCGCGATCAGCAGCGTGCCGGCGCATCCGGCGACGAACGAACCGACCGCCGCGATGGTGAGCGCGGCGCCGGCGCGGCCGTTGCGCGCCATCTGGTAGCCGTCGATACAGGTGACGACGGACGACGACTCGCCCGGCAGGTTGACCAGGATCGCAGTGGTCGAGCCGCCGTACTGCGCGCCGTAATAGATGCCGGCCAGCATGATCAGCGCGCCGAGCGGGCTCAGCCCGAACGTCACCGGCAGCAGCATGGCGATGGTGGCGATCGGACCGATGCCGGGCAGCACGCCGATCAGCGTGCCGACCAGGCAGCCGAACAGGCAGAAGCCGAGATTGATCGGGGTCGCGGCAGCACCGAACCCGGTCGCAAGATTCGCGAAAATGTCCATCAGTACGGCCAGACCATGAACGGCTGTCCGAGCAGTTGAACGAACAGGAGGACGCAGAGCACCGCGAGCCCGATCGCCAGCGCGATCACCTCCAGCAAGTGCATGCCGCGCCGTGCGAACGACGCCGTGACGGCGACCGCCGCGACGGTAAGCGCCAGGCCGAAGCGCTCAATGCCGAACGCGAACACCGCGATCGCCGCCAGGATGAAGAACTGCGGCACCACCTGGCTCTTCTCGATCGGCGGGCCGTCGGCTGCCAGCGCCCGCAGCGCCAGCACGCTGCCGACGCCGAGCAGTCCGATGCTCAGCAACACCGGCAGAAAGCCCGGCCCGATCTTCGCCAAGTTCCCCATCGCGTAGTCGCGGCCGAGCCAGAGCGCGAGCCCGCCGAACGCGATGAAGAGAATTCCGGACCAGAAATCCTGCGGGTTCTTGACGCGAACCATGCCGACGCGCCTCCCTTTCCATGCGCTTGTTTGCCATCAGCCTTAGCGCAAGATCGCAAGCCTATCCATGCCCGTTGCTGCGCTTGATGAGCCTCAGCCGGCGAGTTCGCGCGAGCGCCGCGTTGCTGCCGCGACGGCTTCGACCATAAGGCGCTCCAGCCCATCCTTGCCCATCAGCACGTCGAGGGCCGCCGCCGTGGTGCCGCCCGGCGACGTCACGTTCTGCCGCAAGGTCGCCGCCGCAAGCGGCGATCGGGCGAGGAGTTCGCCCGAGCCCGCGACGGTCGCGCGCGCCAGAGTCTCGGCAAGCTCGGTGGGCAATCCGGCGGCCGCGCCGGCGCGCGCCATCGCCTCTGCCAGCAGAAACACGTAGGCCGGCCCCGAGCCCGACAGCGCCGTCACGGCGTCCATCAGCGCTTCATCGTCGACCCATTCGACCTGGCCGACCGCCGAAAGGAGTGCATCGACCAGCGCACGCTGCCCACCGGAAACCTTCGCGTTGGGCACCGCCACCGTGATGCCGCGGCCAATCGCGGCCGGCGTGTTCGGCATCGCGCGGATCATCGCGGCGGGCGGCAGTGCCTGCTCGAGAAACCGCAAGGTGCGCCCCGCCATGATCGAGACCACCCCGGTCGATGCCCCGACATAGGGCCGCAGCGACGGCATCACCTCGGGAGCGGTCTGCGGCTTGATGGCGAGGACGAGCGCGGCGACTTCGCCGATCTCGCCGGGCGGCGGGTTGAGCCGCAGGCCGCGACCGGCCAGTGCGGCGATCTCGCCGGCGGGTTGCGGCTCGATCACCACCACACTCCTGGCCGCCATGCCGAGCGCGAGCCAGCCCTCCAGCATCGCGCCGCCCATCTTGCCGGCGCCGACCAGGAGGAGCGTCCCGGAGAAATCGGCGAGCGACGCCGGCGTGTTCGTATTGCATGTCGTCATGACACACGTCTCACTCTTACCCTCCCCCTTGTGGTGAGGGTCGCCTGCCGCTCGCGAAGCGTGGCAGGGCGGGGTTGGGTCTTGTACCGTCCGCGTTGAAGAATGAAAGGCCCTACCCCCAACCCCCTTCCTACAAGGGTCTGGGCCCGGGCGCGCGCAAGCGCGGCCCGGGTGGGGAGGGGAGCACACCGCGTTCATTGCGCCACGGTGCTTCGATCCGCTCTGTTTGTCTGACTTAACGCGTTCTGGAGAACAGGAAGCCGGGAGGCCTACGCCTGCCCCTGCGTCTCGAACATCGCGGCGTCGAGCGCTTCGCGCGAGCTCTTGCCGGCCCAGACCACGAACTGGAACGCCGGGAAGTAGCGTTCGCAGGCATCGAGCGCGGTGCCGAGCAGCACCTCGCACTGCCGCCCCGATGCCTCGACGCCGCCGGCCAGCAGCAGCGCGTGGCGGTACATCACGATGCCGTCCTGGGTCCACAGATCGAAATGTCCGACCCACATCTGTTCGTTGATCATCGAGATCAGCTGCTGGACCTCGCTGCGCAGGCGGTCGGGCACCTTGAGCTCGAACGCGCAGGCGAGATGCAAAGCCTCGATGTCGAACATCCAGGTGAACGAGACCTGATAGTCGCTCCATTTACCGCGAACCAGGATGGTGATCTCATCGTCGCCAGCGCGTTCGAACGACCAGTCGTTGGTCGACGCGACGCGCTCGACCACCTCAAGCGGGTTGGCGCGAGATTGCTCGTTGAGATCGATGAGGGACATGCCGTCTCCACCCTGCCGCCGGGAATGGAATGCGCAAACGTACTGCACGCACACCACGCCTTGCTTGACGCGGTCCCCGGTGGAGCTCTGCCCAAACCGCTCCGGGGCGAATCATTTTATGAGTCGAATATAAGGCCTTGATTCCGGCGGCTAAAGTCCAATTAGCCAGGAGCCCGGTTAACGTTCGGTGGATATCCGCGGACCTGGAGTCGATTGTCCACAGTCATGACTCGCCCAGCGCGCGCAAGAGTCTCGGCACACGCAGGAGGAACGCGGTTCAGTCGTCGAACAGACTCGAGACCGATTCCTCGGCGGCGGTGCGCCCGATCGCTTCGCCGATCAGCGTCGCCACCGACAGGACGCGGATGTTGTGTGCCACCCGCACGGCCTGGGTCGGCTGGATCGAGTCGGTGATGACGAGTTCCTTAAGACGCGAGCCGGTGATCCGCGCGACGGCGCCGCCCGAGAGGACGCCGTGGGTAATGTAGGCGTAGACCTCGACCGCGCCCTGAGCGAGCAGCGCATCGGCGGCATTTACCACCGTGCCGCCGGAATCGATGATGTCGTCGACCAGCAGACAGATGCGCCCGTCGACATCGCCGATGACGTTCATCACCTCCGACTCACCCGGGCGTTCGCGGCGCTTGTCGACGATGGCGAGCGGCGCATTGATCCGCTTGGCGAGCCCGCGCGCGCGCGCAACGCCGCCAACGTCGGGCGAAACGATCGCAAGCTTGGCGAGATCGAAGTTGTCCTTGATGTCGCGCACCATCATCGGCGAGGCGTAGAGATTGTCGGTCGGGATGTCGAAGAAGCCCTGGATCTGGCCAGCGTGAAGATCGAGCGTCATCACCCGGTCTGCGCCCGCATGGGTGATCAGGTTGGCCACCAGCTTGGCGGAGATGGGCGTGCGCGGCCCGGGTTTGCGGTCCTGCCGCGCATAGCCGAAATACGGCACCACGGCGGTGATCCGGCTTGACGACGCGCGGCGCAGCGCGTCGATGATGATCAGGAGTTCCATCAGGTGGTCGTTCGCCGGGAACGACGTCGATTGGACCACGAACACATCGGCGCCGCGGACGTTTTCCTGGATCTCGACGAAGATCTCCATGTCGGCGAAGCGCCGCACCACCGCCTTGGTCATCGGGGTCTTGAGGTAGGCGGCAATTGCATCGGCCAGTGCGGGATTGGAGTTGCCGGCGACGAGCTTGATCGCTCCGTTCTTGGCCGCCATGACTGCCTCCAGAGCTTTTGCCGGCATAAACAACGAGTTGACACCAAATTGGATTGGGGCGGCTCGCGATTTCAGCGTGCCCTTGGCCCGTTGCGTTGGAACCGTCGCGCACGCGGCGCCCTGATAACAAGGACGTGCTGCGGCTGGCAATACGAGTGCCGTGTTCTCCCGGATTTTCAGGCGGGGTGAGGCCGAGCGGTTAATTACCGGCCGACGCGTAGGCCAAAGCCTGGCTGGGCGGCGCGATCTGGGACGAAGGCCGGCCGCGCGGCATCGGGACGGTGCCGGGTGGGGGCTGATCGGGCAGCGCCGCGACCTCGGTCGTGGCCTCGTCACGACGGAAAATGCGGAAGATTCCGGATTTCTCGGGCGCCCAGTCATCGAGCCAGCCAAGGGTGGAGCTGCGCCCTGCCGCCGTCGGCTGTAGCGCAGACTCGGCGGCCGGTGCGGCTGCCGCCGCCTGGCGCGGCCTTGCCGCCAAGCCGGCAAGCTGGTCGAGAGCATTGCCGGCGATCCGGCGCAGGACCTGATCGTCGGCTGTAGCCCAGCCGGCGGCGCCGGTGGACTTGTCCTCGCCCTTAAGCCTGAACGCCCGGCGCTGGCCCGCGTCGTAGACATCCCAGGCCCAGGAGATTGCCGTGCCGCCGCCCTCGGGATGCGCGGCAAGGTAACCGCGCAGGCGGTAGCCGGCATCGGCCGATGCAACCAAGGCGATCTGCCGCGAACCGGCTTCGTCCTTCAGCGCGCGCATGAACCGTTCATGCACCGCCGACGGCGGTCCATCGACCGATTCGACCGCGACCGAAACGCGAGTCGCTTCATTTGAACTGCCGAGCAGATTGAGATTGCCAAGCTGGTCTCCGATCTGCCCCATGCTGCTGCAGGCCGAGACCATGAGGCCCAGCAGGAGGACGCAAAGGCGTCCGCATCGGCGATATGCGCCAAGCCAGCGCGCGCCCGCGACTGGCCGGTTCGGTCCGCTCTGCATCGACTTCCCCGCCCCGGCTGATTTGAGATTTGCCGATGCCCCCCCGGACATCGGCCGCCGAGTTTTCGTGACGTGTTTTCTCGCGTCTTTTCTAGCGTCGTTTCCGGAGACCGCCTATTGCGCAAAAGACACAGCGGCCGGCCGGAATCCGGCGGCCTTTTGCTAAGCGAGCGCGATCGCGTTGATGTGGCGCCCGTAGTCCGGTTCGCGCACATGGGTCGAGCGGCGGTAGCTGAAAAAGCGCGCGGGATCCGCGTAGGTGCAGCAGCCGACATCCTCGATTCGGCCGATGCCGGCCTCGCCCAGCCGCGCGACGATGAAACCGGGCAGATCGAACATGGCGTGGCCTGCACGCAACGACGGCTTGAAAAAGCGCAGGTTGTCGGCATCCGCCGCTTCGAAGCGCGCGACGAATTCCGGCCCGACCTCATAGTTCGGCTGCCGGATGGTAGGCCCCAGCACCGCGACGATGCGCGCGCGGCTGGCGCCGCACGCCTCCATGGCGTCGACCGTCGCATCGAGGACGCCGGTGAACGCACCGCGCCAGCCGGCATGCGCGGCGCCGACGACGCCGGCTTCGCTGTCGGCAAAAAGCACCGGCCCGCAGTCCGCCGTGGTCACGCCGATGCCGAGACCTCTCGTTCCCGTCACGATGGCGTCGGCGCGCGGCCGCTGGTGCGGCGCCCAAGGGCGGTCGACGGTGACGACGTCGGGCGAATGAATCTGATAGGCGGTGAGAAAATAGTCCGGCGCGACGCCCAGTGCCGCCGCCATCCGGGAGCGATTTTCGACCACCTTGGCGGGCGCATCGTTCGAGCCGCTACCGCCGTTGAGCGTGCTGTAGAGTCCCTCGGACACGCCGCCGGCGCGCGTGAAGAAGGCATGGCGAACGCCGGACAATGCGGACAGCGCGGCGGCCTGCAGCATGCGCGCGCTCCTATTCGAACCCCGGCAGCGCGCCAAGGTCCGGCGCCGACAGCCCGAGCACCTTGATCATCCGTCCCATGCCGGTGGGCTCGGCATTGGTCAGGCGTACCAGCGCCGACTGGATCTCCACCGCCTGATCGTGCGGCGCCCCGCTCTTGAGCGCGGCCGCGCGCTGCTCGATTCCCAGGCGGTGCAGAAATTTGCCCTGCTCGACCGGGCCTTGGACCTGCGCATGCAGGCTCTCGGCGGCGCGGGCGAGCGCTTCAAAGTCCACGTGAGCCGTCAGATCGACGCGGCCTGGTGCGGAGAGCGGATCGGCGAACTGATGCGCGCCGACCGCCTGCAGCGTGTCGCCGATCGAACTCACGACGTGGCCGTAATCGATGATCAGGGCGACGCCCTCGGAGCGAACCACCCGTTCGCTCAATTCCAGCACCATCTGCTCCGCACGCCATTCGAAGATTTCGCCGATCCGTGCCGGACGCATGTCCGCCGGCAGGAACTCTTCGACCTGCGGATCGGGATCGCGCGCGATGCTGAAATGCAGCTTGCCGTCTTCGCTGATCTTGACCACCCGTTCGTGCCAGCCGTCCGCACACATCACCGCCTGACGCACCGGCAGTGCGTCGAAGAATTCGTTGGCGATGACGATGAGCGGCCCGTCCGGCACCTCGCCGAGCGACTTGTGCCAATGGACCGGGACATCGGACGCGCCCAACGCCAGCCGCTGCAGAGTCTCCAGCACCGGGCTGACCTCGACCATGTGCGCCACCACCGCGGCGCGGAACTCCGGCAGCACCTTGGAGGCGCGCAGGGCGTCGAGCATCAAGGTCCCGCGGCCGGGTCCGAGTTCCACCAGCCGGACCTTCTCCGGCGAGCCCATCGTGCGCCACGCCGCCGCCGCCCAGATGCCGATCAATTCGCCGAACATCTGGCTGATCTCCGGCGAGGTCGTGAAGTCGCCAGACGATCCGAGCGGATCGCGCGTGATGTAGTAGCCGTGCTCCGGATGAGTGAGGCAAAGCTCCATGTACTGCGCAACCGGCATGGGGCCGTGCTGCGCAATGCGCCGGCGAATTTCGGCTTCGAGCGGTGACGGTACGTCGGCCATCAGCTCTGCTGCGCCCGCTTGTTTCGCATCGACCAGACGATGAAGCCGATGCCGATGAGCAGCAACGGGATCGACAGCAGCATTCCCATCGTCAGTCCGCCCCACAAAAAGCCGAGTTGCACATCCGGCTCCCGGAACAATTCGCAAATCGAGCGCGCGATCGCATAGCCTACCGCAAATGATCCGGTAATAAACCCGGGGCGCTTGAGCCCGCCGGCGCGGATCAAGAACGCGAGCACGATGAACAGCACGATGCCCTCGAGCGCCGCCTCGTAAACCTGGCTTGGATGGCGTGGCTCCGGTCCGCCACTGGGAAAGACCATCGCCCAGGGCACATCGGTCGGCCGGCCCCACAATTCGCCGTTGATGAAATTGGCGATGCGGCCGAGAAACAGCCCGATGGTCGCCGCCGCGCAGGTGAGGTCGCCGAGCGACAGAAACGAAATGTTGCGAAACCGCGCAAACAGAAAGATCACGACCAGACAGCCGATGAAGCCTCCGTGGAACGACATGCCGCCCTTCCAGAGCTGGAAGATTTCGAGCGGGTTCTCGATGAAATACGGCAGATTGTAGAACAGCACATAGCCGATGCGGCCGCCGAGGATGATGCCCAGGGTCACCCACAGCACGAAGTCGTCGAAATCGACAACGGTGAGCGGAGCGGGCCCGCCCCACAGGCTTTCGGTCTTGATCAACGTCCGTGCATACAGCCAGCCGAGCAGGATGCCGACGATATAGGCGAGCGCGTACCACCGAATCGCGATCGGCCCGAAGCTGATCAGCACCGGGTCGAATGCCGGAAACGGAATGGCGAAAAGCGGCATGGCTCGGGTCCAGCAAGTTCCGCTGCGTGATGCGGGCAGTGCAGCCGCGAAGTCAAGTCAAATGCCGATCGGCGGTACCGGCCTGCTTTTTCGCCGTGGCTCGGTCGCCCCGCGTCAATTTCATGCAAGCCACTGGAACGGCCCGTACGCGAGGACTAAGTTAATGTTTGGCCCTGCCGAGGAGCGTGAACATGGCCCGCAAATCTGCTCGCAAATCCGCAACCCGCCCGGTCTCGACCGGACCGGCGTCGAAGTCCCGGCCCGACACGACCGATCGCGAGCGGGCGATCGACGCGTTCATGGACCTGCTGGCGGAGAAGCCGATCGAGCAGATCGGTTTCGCCGAGATTGCGGCGCGGGCCGACATGACGCTTCCCGATCTGCGCAACGCGTTCGGCTCGACCATCGCGATCCTCGCAGCCCACATGAAGAACGTCGACCGCGCGGTGCTCGCCGCGGACACCACGGAGTTCGCGGAGGAACCGCCGCGGGAGCGATTGTTCGACGTGCTGATGCGGCGGCTCGAAGTGCTGGCACCGCACCGGGCTGCGATCCGCTCGCTCAGCCGCTCCGCGACGTGCAATCCCGGACTGGCGCTGGCCTTGAACGCGCTTGCGGTGCGTTCGCAGCAGTGGATGCTGACTGCCGCCGACATCGGCGCGTCAGGCCCGAAGGGCATGATGCGCGCACAAGGCCTCGCCATGCTGTTCGCCGGCGTGCTGCGCACCTGGCTGAAAGACGACGACGAGGGTCTGGCCCGCACCATGGCGGCGCTCGACCGCGCGCTGGCGCGCGGGCAGGTCTGGTCGGGCGTGCTCGACGGCGTCTGCCGCATTCCGGCCTGCGCCAGCCGTCTGCGCCCGCGGCGCCGCCGCCCGCGCGACGACTACGACGACGAAATCGTCGCGGCTTAGCTACACCGGCACGCGCACGGTCGCGCGCAATCCGCCGAGCGGTGAATCGGACAGCGTAATGTCACCGCCGTGCGAGCGGGCGATGTCGCGCGCGATGGCGAGACCGAGGCCGGTGCCGCCCTCGTCCTGGTTGCGCGCACCGTCGAGGCGCAGGAACGGCTTGAACACCTCCTCGCGCATCTTTTGCGGAATGCCCGGACCGTCGTCGTCGACCGTGACGTTGAGCCAGCGATGATCGCGGTGGCCGGTGATGGAGATCGCGCGCGCGTGCCGCGCCGCATTCGACACCAGATTGTCGAGACAGCGCTTGAAGGCGTTCGGCCGCACCGTGACGATCGGGTGGCCGTGGAATGCCACGGTGGTCCGGTGGCCGTTGCGCTCCGCGTCGGCCTTCAGCTCGTCGAGAAACTCCGCCATGTCGGTCGGCGCCGACTGTTCGCCCGAGTCGCCGCGCGCGAACGCCAGATAGGCCTCGAGCATGCGGGCCATCTCGTCGACGTCCTTCTTCATCGCGTCGATCTCGGGCGATTCGCCAAGCAAGGCGAGTTCGAGCTTGAACCGGGTGAGGATGGTGCGCAGATCGTGCGACACGCCGGCCAGCATGGCGGTGCGCTGCTCGATGCTGCGCTCGATCCTGCTCTTCATTTCGAGGAACGCGAAGGCGGCACGGCGAACCTCACGCGCGCCGCGCGGGCGGAAGTTCGGCACTTCGCGGCCCTTGCCGAAGCTTTCGGCCGCGTCGGCCAGCCGCAGGATCGGGCGGATCTGATTGCGCAGGAACATCACCGCGACCGTGATGAGCACCAGAGAGGTGCCGACCATCCAGCCCAGGAAGATGTGGGAGTTCGACGCATAGGCGGCGCTGCGCGGCGCGAACACGCGGATCACCGCCTTGTCGAGCTTGATGCGAATCTCGACCAGCGCCGAGCGTCCGACGGTATCGATCCAGAACGGTCGTCCGATCTGCTTGCGGATTTCCTCTGACAGCGCCTGGTCGACCAGCGAGAAGAACGGCTTCGGGCCGGGCGGCGGCAGGTCGTTCACCGGCAGAAAGTCGACCACCAGGCCGAGCTTCTCCTGCGCAATCCGCCGGAGCTGCGCACTGTCGGCGCCCTGCGGATAGGTCTTGTAGACCTCGATCAGGGTCGCGATGTCGGCGACCACGCCGGCGGACAGCCGCTGCGTGACCAGATTGTAGTGCCGTTCGAGAAACACATAGGCGACCACGGACTGCAGCACGACCATCGGGAGGATGATGATCAAGAGCGCGCGCTGATAGAGCCCCTTCGGCAGCAGTCCTTTGATCAGCAGCCCAACGCGATCCCACACGCCGTAGACGCGACCGGCGGCCGTGCGCAGCGCTGCAATCCCGACGTCGAGCGTCGTCATGGCGACGTCACCAGCCGGTAGCCGATGCCGCGGACGGTCTGCACCAGCAGCGGATTGGCGGGATCGAGCTCGATCTTCCGCCGCAGACGATTGACCTGCACGTCGACGGCGCGCTCGCCGGTGCCGCCGCTGTTGCCGGCGAGCGCGAGCCGCGGCACTGTCTCCCCGGGTGTCGCCGCCAACAACCGGAGCATGTCGCGCTCGCGATCGGTGAGGTGGACGACCTCGTCGCCGCGCTTGAGTTCGCCGCGCGCGACGTGAAAGACGAAATCGCCGAAGCGTACGATTTCGATGGTGGCGGTGGCGGCCGGCCGCGTCCGCTTGAGGATGTTGGCGATCCGCAACGAGAGCTCGCGCGGCTCGAACGGCTTGCCGACATAATCGTCGGCGCCGATCGAGAGCCCTTCGATGCGGCTCTGAGCCTCGTCGCGCGCGGTCAGCATCACGATCGGAACGTTGGACGCAGAGCGCAGATGACGCGCGAGCTCGAATCCCGTTTCGCCCGGCATCATGACGTCCAGGATCAATAGATCGAAGCGCAGCCCTTCGAGCTTGGCCCGCGCGTCGGCGGCATTCTCGGCGGTGGTGACGCGGTAGCCCTCGCCGCGCAGCAGCCGGGACAGCAGGTCGCGGATGCGGCGATCGTCGTCCACCAGCAGGAGGTGCGGCGCATCGTCCGGAAGAACGGCGGAGTCGAGCTTGCCGGCCGGCATGCGTCCTCCGTTATCCGCGCGAGCGCCTGGCGCGGTCGGCGCGCGCAATGAACCGCAGCAGGCCGTCGCGCTGTTCGGGGTTGATCATCGCGGTGAGGAACTGACGGGCCGCCTCATCGGCGCCGGGGCCGAGCGAGGACAGCGCGCGCGTGATGCGCAAGGTCTGCAGGCCGGCGAGCTTCATCGCCAGGGTCTCGCCTTTGGGCGTGACGTAGAGCAGGCGCTGGCGGCGGTCGTTGGCGCCTTCCTTCTGCAGGACATAGCCCTGGTCGATCAGCTGCTTGAGCACGCGTCCGAGCGACTGCTTGGTGATCTTTAGAATATCGAGCAGTTCGGCGACCTTCATTCCGGGGTTGCGGTTGACGAAATGCAGCACGCGGTGGTGCGCCCGCCCGAAGCCGAACTTCAACAGCACGTCGTCCGGATCGCCGATGAAGTCGCGATAGGCAAAGAACAACAGCTCGATGACGTCCCAGGCGGGCTCGGGCCCACGCCCACTGCGCTCGCCACCTACCGGCGGCCGGTCCGAGGCGATAGGGACAGTTAGGTCAGCCATATTGACATATTTCGGTCAGATTGTTATCCTGACTACCGCTGCGACGAAAGGAACGTGCCGGCGGCGCCCGCCCAAGTCGATTGCACCCGGGGCGCAAGCACGCTCTCATGGGCCGCGAAAACAATACCGGGACTTGGCACAAGACGCAAAAGCGTTCCGCATGCTGACGTCGCCGGTGGGTCCGGATTTGAGGAGGAAGACAATGGCTGCGCCCTTCGATCAGCGTTCGGACTTGATCTGGTTCGACGGCAAGCTGGTGCCCACGTCCGACGCCAAGATCAGCGTGCTGACCCACGGCCTGCACTATGCCAGCGCGGTATTCGAAGGCGAGCGTGCCTATTCGGGAGAGATCTACAAGTGCACCGAGCACTCCGAACGGCTCAAGCGCTCCGGCAATATCCTGGATTTCGATATCCCCCACTCGGCCGCCGACATCGACGCCGCCAAGCGGCTGATCGTCGAGAAGAACGGCATGGCGAATTGCTACATCCGGGCCATCGCCTGGCGCGGTTCCGAGCAGTTGGGCGTCACCGCCATGAACAACACCATCCATCTGGCGATCGCCAACTGGGAGTGGCCGAGCTATTTCGACCCGGAGCAGCGGCTCAAGGGCATCAAGCTCGACCTCGCCGACTACCGCCGCCCCGACCCGAAAACCGCGCCGGCGATGGCCAAGGCATCCGGTCTCTATGCCATCTGCACCATCTCCAAGCACAAGGCCGAGCGCAAAGGCTACGCGGACGCCATGATGCTGGACTGGCAGGGCCGCGTCGCCGAATGCACCGGCGCCAACATCTTCTTCATCAAGGACGGCAAAATTCACACGCCGATCGCCGACTGCTTCCTCTCCGGGATTACGCGTCAGACCGCAATCGAGCTGGCCAAGCGGCACGGCATCGAAGTGATCGAGCGGCGCATCATGCCGGAGGAGTTGTCCGGCTTCTCGGAATGCTTCATCACCGGTACGGCGGCCGAGGTCACGGCGGTTGCGGAGATCGCGCAGTGGAAATTCACGCCCGGCCAGATCACCCACCAGCTGCAGGACGATTACAGCGCCGAGGTGCAGCCCAAGGGCAAGGCCGCGGCAGCCTGACGTTGCATCGGCGTAACGATCGGCGCTCTCACCACGTCATGGCCGGGCTTGTCCGGCCATCCACGCCTTTGACAGAAAGAAAGTAACGTGGATGCCCGGCACAAGGCCGGGCATGACAAGAACGTTATTATTGGTTTAGCGGCGCATGTGCCGCGATCATCGCCTCGCTCATGCGATTGAGGCGGGCGCCCAGCCCGTCCGACCCGACGCTTTGCGCCGTGACGCGAGCGCCTTCGAGCAGCAGGTGCAATTCGTCGGCAAGCAGTTCGGGCTCGCTCAGTCTGGCCGCGGTGCATAGCCGAATGAGCCGTGACCGCAGCGCGGCCTTGGCCTCTTCGATGACGCGGCGCGCCGGGTGCCCTTTTTCCGGCAGTTCGACCGCCGCGTTCACCAACGGGCAGCCGCGCTCGTCCGCACTCGCCACGTGCTCGGCCATCTCGCTCAGCCAGGCGCGAAGCTGCGCCAGCGCATCGCCCGGATAGGCGGCTTCGAGCTTGTCCCAGCAGGCATCGGCACATTTGGCGGAGTGCCGCAGGTATTCTGCCACCAGTTCGTCCTTCGAGGCGAAGTGGCGGTAGAGCGTCATTTTGTTGGTGCCGGCAGCCTCGGCGATGGCCTCGACCCCAACCGCCCGGATTCCGTGCCGGTAAAACAAATCGGCCGCGACCGCGAGCAGCCGCTCGCGCGGAGGAATTCGTTCTTCTTTTTCGACGGTTAGGGCGGACTTGGCGGTCATTGGGCGTTCTTTGGCGGTTTTGCCTTGACACGGGTGTTACCGGTCAGTACCTATCAGCTAGTGTTACCGGTCAGTACCACAAGGCCGGGCGATAGTCACGGAATTTGTCGATCCATCCAGTCAGGAGCCCACCATGTCCACCGCAGAAGCCACCGTATCGCGCGAGACCGCGCGCCTCGCCGAAGGAATCGACCAAGGGATCGACCAACTCTTTACTCCGTACCGACTGGACGGCCTCGAACTGAAGAACCGGATGGTGCTGTCACCCATGACCCGCAGCCGGGCGCTCGACGGCAATGTTCCGAATCCGCTGGCCGCCACCTACTACGCCCAGCGCGCGTCTGCCGGCCTGATTATCACCGAGGCTACGCAGGTCAGCCCGCAGGGCGTCGGTTACATCCGCACCCCGGGCATGCATTCGGCAGATCAGGTCGCCGGTTGGCGCAAGGTCACCGACGCGGTGCACAAGGCCGGCGGCCGGATTTTCGCACAGCTCTGGCACGTCGGACGGGTGTCGCACCCGGATTTTCACGGTGGCGCACTCCCCGTTGCGCCGTCGGCGTTGCCGGTCGAGGGCGAAGCCTTCACGCACAACGGCAAGGTCAAGATCGAGACGCCGCGCGCGCTCGAAACACATGAATTGCCCGGCATCGTCGCGCAATTCCGCGCTGCGGCCGAGAACGCCAAGGCGGCCGGCTTCGATGGTGTCGAACTGCACGGCGCCAACGGCTACTTGCTCGATCAATTCCTGCGCGACGGCGCCAACCGCCGCACCGATGCGTATGGCGGCGGCATCGAGAACCGCGTCCGATTTCCGCTCGAAGTCACCGATGCGGTGATCTCGGTCTGGGGACCGGGGCGCGTCGGCTACAAGCTCTCGCCGCACTTCGCCGGCTACTCGATGTCGGACGCCCACCCGGTCGAGACGTTTTCGCACATCGTGAAGGAACTGGCCCGGCGGAAGGTCGGTTACATCCACATCGGCGAGGCGATTGCCGGTCCGATGGCGGCTCCGGCCGGCACCGTGCGGGTGACGCCGATCCTGCGCGGCCTCTTCGGCGGCACCGTGATGGTGAACGGCGGCTACGATGCCCGCTCCGCCAATGCGGCGATCGCGCGCGGCGAAGCCGACCTGGTCGCATTCGGCGTGCCGTTCCTCGCCAATCCGGACCTGCCGGCGCGCTACCGCAACGATGCGCCGCTCAACGCCGTCGACCCAAACACGTTCTATGCGGGCGAGGAGAAGGGCTACATCGACTATCCGGCGCTGGCGTAACGCAAGCATTCGCCTTCATGTTCACAAGGGGAAATCAAATGAACCGACCGCAGCAGGAACTCACGCTCGCCAACGTCCTCACCGACCCGATGGTGCGGCTTGCCATGGCGGCCGATCGCGTCAACCCGCGCGAACTTGCCACCATGCTTGGCGGCGTCGCAACGGTGCTGAGACACAGACAGCAATCAGGCGATCTCAAGCCGTGCGCCTGCGCGGCTTGAGATACGACGCTATTCCGCAGCGCGGCCCGCGGGCTCGTCCCAGCGGGCCGCCAGCGCGTCGTCGGTCGCCTTGGCGTCCACCCAGTGCGCACCGTCGGCATATTCCACCTGCTTCCAGAACGGCGCGCGGGTCTTGAGGAAGTCCATCAGGAACTCTGCGGCCGCGAATGCCTCATGCCGGTGCGACGCGGCCGCAATCACGAGCACGATCTCCTCGCCTGGCGTCAGCCGGCCATAGCGGTGGATCACCGTGACGCCGAGCAGCGGCCAGCGTTGCAAAGCGTCCTCCACGTGCCGGGCGATCTCGGCTTCGGCCATCTCGGGAAAATGCTCAAGCGTCATGGCGGCGAGCGGGCGGCCGGATTCGTCGCCGCGGCAGATGCCCGTGAAGGTGACGACGGCGCCGATATCGGTGCGGCCGTGAGTCAGCTTCGCGGACTCGCCCGCCGCGTCGAACGGTTCTGCCTGCAGGCGGATCAGCGGTGTCATCCGTTTGCGCTCCACCGCGTCGCCACGCGACGCGGTCATCCTCCCGTCATCGGCGGGAAGAATGCGATCTCGCGCGCGCCGGTGATTGCGCGATCGGCCCGCACGTGAGTGCGGTCGATGGCGGCGCGGATCACCTTCGGGTTCTCGAAGGCGTGCGCGTACTCTTCGCCGCGCTGCGCCAGGAAGTCCATGAGATCGGCGATGGTCGTCACCGACGCTGGCAGCTCGATGTCTTCCTCGGGCTTGCCGACGCGCTCGCGAACCCAGGCGAAATAACGCAGCTTCAACGCTCACTCCTCGATCAGGTGACGCGCACCGGCGCGGAAATAATCCCAGCCGGTATACAGCGTCAGCAGTGCCGACAGCCACAGCAGCGTCAGTCCGACCGGCGTCACCACCGGCACAACCGAATCGCCGGCCTCGCCGGCGACCAGAAAACCGACCGCCACGAGCTGCACCGTGGTCTTCCACTTGGCGAGTTGGGTGACCGGCACGCTCACGCGCAATTCGGCGAGATATTCCCGCAGACCGGACACCAGGATTTCTCGGCACAGGATCACGATGGCGGCCCACAGCGACCAGCCGCGGATCGTGCCGTCGGCGGCCAGCATCAGGAGGCACGACGCCACCAGAAGCTTGTCGGCGATCGGATCGAGCATCCGCCCGAAGGTCGACTGCTCGCCCCACTTGCGCGCCAGGTAGCCGTCCAGGAAATCGGTTACGCCGGCCGCAATGAAGATGAACAGCGCGACGCCACGCAGCCACAGCTCGCCGCCGAGAATCGACTGCCAGTACAGGCAGCCGACCACCAGCGGCACCGCCGCGATGCGCGAATAGGTCAGTAGATTCGGAAGCGCGAGCGTCCGCGTTCCGACTGGCCGCGAGGCGATGGCTTTCATGGCCCGAGAGAATACCCTTCCTGCGCTCCGGTCAAAAGGGACCGCTCCGGCCCGTCCCCATTGATTCCGACCAAAGTATGAGCCGGTTCTCGCGCATGACGCCGCGCCCTCGCTCAAATTAGCGCAAACCCGCCACGTATTCGTGACAATCAGCCGCCCCCCGGACATGGGGAGCCGCCCTCAGTCGCGCAACGCCGGACCGCGCTGGCCGGCACCCTCGTGGAAGAACTCGTAGATCTTCCGAGCCGTTTCGGCGCTGATGCCCGGAACCTTGGCGAGATCGGTGGGCGCGGCGCGCTCGATCGCCTTGAGGGTTCCGAAGTGATGCAGCAGTGCGCGCTTGCGCGTCGGGCCGACGCCCGGGATCTCCTGCAGCCCGCCTTCCCGGATGTCGCGCCGTCGCCGGGTGCGATGCGAACCGACGGCGAAGCGATGGGCCTCGTCGCGCAACCGCTGCACGAAATAGAGCACCGGGTCGCGCGGCTTGAGTTTGAACGGCTCCCGGCCGGGGACGAAGAAAGTCTCCAATCCGGCATCGCGGTCCGGCCCCTTGGCGATGCCAATGAGCGGCAGGTCGGTGAGACCGAGCGCCGCCAGCGTCTCCTGCGCGGCGCTGAGCTGTCCGCGTCCGCCGTCGATCAAGACGAGATCGGGCCAGGGCGACTGCGCAACATCTTCCTCATCCTGCTCTTGCTCCGCCGCGCTCTGCGCTGTTTCCATCACCCCATCCCCTTGCTCCCTCCCTCCCTCCCCGCCCTCGATATCTCTCTCCACTGGCTCCGTTACCCTCTCCCCTTGCGGGAGAGGGTGCCCGAGCGAAACGAGGGCGGGTGAGGGGTCTGCTTCAACAGCCACGCCGACCGCCATGGCCCCCTCACCCGGCTCGGACCTGCGGTCCTCGCCACCCTCTCCCGCAAGGGGAGAGGGTGACGGAGCGCGTGGAGAGGGTGACGGAATGTGCGGCTCGATCGCAGCGAGGTCGGCAGCGCCGACACCACCGTTCTGCATCATGCCGTTGCCCCGCGGCGCCTCGTCGAGCAGCCGCTTGAAGCGGCGGGTCAGCACCTCCCGCATCATGCCGAAGTCGTCGCCGGGCGTCAGATCGGCGGAGCGGATATTGAACTTGCGGTACTGGTTCTTCTGAAAGCCCTCGGCACCGGCGACGATCATGGCGCCAACCGCGTTCGAGCCCTGGATATGGCTGTTGTCGTAGACCTCAATGCGCCGCGGCGGCCGCGCCAGGTTGAAGGTTTCGGCGAGCGCCTCCAACAGCCGGCGCTGCGAGGAAGTGTCTGCGAGCTTGCGCGCCAGCGCTTCGCGGGCGTTGGCGAGGGCATGATCGACCAGTTCCTTGCGCTCGCCGCGTTGCGGCACAGCGATCTCGACCTTGATCCCGCTCTTGGTGCCGAGCGCCTCGGCCAGCAACGCGCGCTCCTCGATCGCCTGCGACAGCAGGATGCAGCGCGGGCACGGCTTGTCGTCGTAGAACTGCGCCAGGAACGCGCCCAGCACTTCGCCGGCCGAGAGCGAACGGTCGGCCTTGGGAAAATAGGCGCGGTTGCCCCAGTTCTGCCCGGTGCGAAAGAAGAACACCTCGATGCAGGTGAACCCGCCGTCCTGGTGAACCGCAAAGACGTCAGCTTCTTCAAGGCTGCGCGGATTGATGCCCTGATGGCCCTGCACCGCCGACAATGCGGCGAGCCGATCGCGGTAGATCGCGGCACGCTCGAAATCGAGCGCTTCGGACGCCGCCTCCATCTCGTGGGCAAGCTCCTCCTTCACGGCGCGGCTCCTGCCCGACAGGAAGTCGTTGGCCTCGCGCACCAGCTCGGTGTACTCGGCAAAATCGATCTCGCGCGTGCAAGGGCCGGAGCAGCGCTTGATCTGATAGAGCAGGCACGGCCGCGTGCGGCTCTCGAAGAAACCGTCCGAGCACGAGCGCAGGAGGAATGCCCGCTGCAGCGCCGTGACGGTGCGGTTGACCGCCCAGACCGACGCGAACGGACCGTAATACTTGCCCGGCCGCGTGCGCGCGCCGCGGTGCTTGAGGATCTGCGGCGCCCAGTGATCCGCGGTGATCAGGATATAGGGAAACGACTTGTCGTCGCGTAGCAGCACGTTGAAGCGCGGACGCAGCCGTTTGATCAGATTGGCTTCGAGCAGCAGCGCCTCGGTCTCGGTCGCGGTCGAGACGAACTCCAGCGCGGCGGTTGCGGCGATCATACGCTCGATGCGCGGGTCGTAGCCGGTGGGACGCGTATAGGCGACGATCCGCTTCTTGATGTTTTTCGCCTTGCCGACGTAGAGCACCTCGCCATTGGCGTCGATCATCCGGTAGACGCCGGGCGAGGACGGCGCGTGCCTGGCATGGCGCGTGATCGCCGCACGGCCGACCGCAAGCGAGCCGGCAACGGCTGCAAGATCGATCGCAGCATCGCCCGCGGCTTCCGGCTCAAGCTCAGGCAGCGTCTGCTCGTCGTCCTCCTCGGCGAGTTCGGTCGCGGGATCGATGTCCTTACGAGGTCCGTTCATGGCGCAAAGGTAAGGATTCGCGGAGGCGCGGGCTACGTTCCGCGAATGGCCACCCTTGGAGGATTTGGATCCAGATCATTAACCGTGTTCGTTACTATATAATTCACCATCATCTCCTGCATTAAGTATTCATGAACCGTAATTCTACGTAATTATCGAAAAATCCCTTATTATAGGCTTGTCGACTGTTTCGGGATTTGGCTGTTGCACGTTTGCACTAGACGCCTCATCCTTTACAAATACTATCCGCCCTCAAATAGACTGTCGGAGGGCACTCATGAAATATCTGCTCGCGGGCCTCGCCGCGTTGACCATGGCAGGCTCGGCATCGGCGGCCGACCTGTCCTACCGGGGCGCCCGGCCCCCGGTCGCGGCCCCCATCTACAGCCCGTACTACAACTGGACCGGGTTCTATCTAGGCATCAATGGCGGCGGCGGCTTCGGCGGCTCCACCTGGGACGGCGTCGGCGACTTCAGCGTCTCCGGCGGCATGATTGGCGTCACCGCCGGCTACAATTATCAGATCAACCAGTTCGTCCTCGGCGGCGAGGCCGACATCGACTGGTCGGGGATCAACGGCAGCAACAACGGCTGCTTTCTCGGTTGCGAAACCCGCAACTCCTGGCTCGGAACCTTCCGCGGCCGCCTCGGCTACGCATTCGACCGGTTCATGCCGTACCTGACCGCCGGCGTCGCGCTGGGCAACATCAACGCCAATCTGCCCGTGCTACCGATCCTGCCGGGCGGCAGTTCCACCACGGCGGGCTGGACGGTCGGCGCAGGCTTTGAAGTCGCCCTGTTCTCTAATATCACCGCCAAGGCGGAATATCTCTACGTCGACCTGGGAGATTTCAACTGCGGCTTGAATTGCGGCTTGCTGCCGAATGCCAACGTCTCGTTCTACGCCAACGTGCTCCGCGGCGGCATCAACTACCGTTTCTGAGCGAAATCGCTTCGCGCTGGATCGCGATTTCGCTCAACGACGCGAAGCCCCGAAGCCAGTTCGGGGCTTCGCTGTTTTTGGCTTGATCACGCCGGCGGCTTGGTGGCGGCAAAGGCTGGAACCCGGGCGGAAAATTCGTCGAGCCATGCGACCAGACGCGGATGGTCGGCGCGCCAGCGGCCCTCGAACCGGAAATCGCGGTAGCCCAGCGCGCAGGCGAGTGCGATGTCGCCGACCGTGGGCGTTGCATTCGCGGCCGGCGGCGCCGCTTCGAGCGCGGCGAGCCCGCGCGCAACCTTGCCGGCCTGGCGATCGAGCCATTTCTGCTCATGCTTCTCCGCCGGACGGTAACGCGCCTCATAGACTATCAGGATCGAAGCATCCGTGATGCCGTCGGCCAGCGCCTGCAGCCGCAGCGCAGCGAACCGCGCAGCCGGATCGGCCGGGACGATGCGCCCGCCGCCGGCGCGATGATCGAGATAATCCAGGATCACGCGCGAGTCGAAGTAGACGTTGCCGTCTTCGACCAGTAAGGCGGGGATCTTGCCGAGCGGATTCTGCCGTCGGATTGAGTCGGCCGGATCGTTGAGGTCGACGCCTTCGATAGTGATTTCGCTGTCGAGGCCGAGCACGCTCGTGGCGATGTGTGCCTTGCGGCCAAACGGCGAGGCGGGAGTCGAACGCAGGATCATCATGGATTAGCTCTCGATCAGGGCGCGCCGTACGTGTGGTCCAATTCCAACATTCGCATCCCGTTGCCGCAAGCACTGCGATTGAGGAGCGCCAGCAATCGACGATTCTAAGAGTTTGGATTTGACATTCACTGCGCGAACCTGCGGCCCGGAGGTAGCGAATGTCAAATCCACTCCGATGGACGGCTGGCGCGACCGCGCGCAAATGCCCGAAGCGGATGGACCGGCGAACGTCAGCCGGTGATGACGAGGTTGACCGCCTTGGGGCCCTTGCCCTTCTTGTCCGGCTCGACATCGAAAGAAATGCGTTGCCCCTCGGCGAGAGCCTTAAGGCCGGCCCGTTCGACCGCGGTGACGTGAACGAACACGTCGCGTCCGCCATCGTCCGGCTTGATGAAACCGTAGCCCCGCTCGGCGTTGAAGAATTTGACGATACCTGCCATGGCCATCGGGAAACTCCTTTCCCCGTGATTGCCACGCCGCCGGCCCGCACGGCACGGCGGCTCGGCCGGACATTCACGTTCGGGGAAAGCAGCGGCCGGTTCACGGCCAGCGTCACTCCGCCGGGCCCCCACAGGAGGCGGAACGTCTAAGCCAGCGTCACAAAAATTAACCCAAACCGGGGTTGTCGAAAAGTGGCGAACTACCGCTCGCCGGCGAGCCAATCGACGCGGGAGCGCCCGGCGCCGCCCTTCGATAGCGCGCGCGCCAGTTCGGGCAGCAGGATCGACAGCTCGTCCGCCAGCGTCCAGGGCGGATTGATCGCCATGAGACCGCAGGCGGCGAGCCGGCCGGTGTCGCCGGACGGCGGGATGCCGAATTCGACACGCAGAACCTTACCGATCCCGGCGCGCTCCAGCCGCCGCGCCAGCGCATCCGGTTCCCCGCGCTCTTTGACTGGGTACCAGGCGAGATAGCTGCCGCCCGTCCATTTGCGATGGGCGGCTTCGAGCGCCAGGGCGAGCCGCGGAAACTCGCCGGCGTCCTCGAAGGGTGGATCGATCAGCACCAGGCCGCGCCGTTCCTTCGGCGGGATGAAGGCATTGAGCGCCGTCCAGCCATCGATGGCGACCGCCTTGCTGCGGCGGTCGGCGGCGAGTTGGCGCGCCAGCGCCGCCGCCGCGTTGGGTTCCATCTCGCAGGCCAGCAGCCGGTCCTGCGAGCGCAACAGCGCCTGCACGATCGCCGGCGATCCTGGATAGCAGCGCAGCTGCTCGCCGGGATTGCGGCTCGCGACAATGTCGAGATACGCCTGAAGCAGCCCGCGCGCCGCCGTGCTGAGCGACGCGCCCATGAGCCGTCCGATGCCGCCCTGCCATTCCGGGCTGCGGATCGCCTCGGGCCCGGTGAGGTCGTAGATCCCGGCGCCCGCGTGCGTATCGATCACCCGGAACGCCGCCGGCTTGGTGCGCAGATGAACAAGGATACGCACCAGCACGGCGTGCTTGAGCACATCGGCGAAATTTCCGGCATGAAATGCGTGGCGGTAGTTCACAGGGCGGACTGGCGCGGAGGTTGGGTCGATAAAGTTTTATAGTCGGATTTAGCGCATGGGTCAGACCCGACTGCGTAGTTTCGCGTCATGTTGCGCACATTCGTCGCCGCCATGATCGCTTATGGCTGGGGCCATCCGAGCCTCGACGGTTACCGTCCGGTCCTGCTCGAGCGGCCGCTGCAGTCGTTCTATGCGGACGTCAATGCCGCCGCGCGCGACGGCCGCGGCGCGCTCGCCACGCTCGATGACGCGCGCTGCATGCGCTACCTGAAAGTCTACGTCGACCGCATGGAATCGCAGCTTCGCTCCGTGCTCTGACGAGCGCGCGCGAACCGATCGGCGTCTCGGCGCTGTTGCCCAACTCCCGTCAGCGCAGCGCTGCGGCGCCGCCGCCGCGGACGGGCGGCATCACGACCTTGTCGCGGCGGCAGGCCCGGGTGTCGACGTTGGGACAGGACTGGAACTGGAGGTCGCGACCCATGCAGATGCGCACCTCGTGAAGCCGCCGGTGGTCGCAGGTCACCGCGATCGCATCCAGCGGCAGGCCGGGATTGGCCTTGACGAACGCCTCCTCGACCTCGCCGGGCGTGACCGTCAGCGGCGCTGTCGGATGGAGATAGGGCTCGGGAATTTTCACGATCGCGCGTGCCTTGCGCACGGTCTCGTAATAGGCCCGCTGCGGCAGCCCCGAACAAGTGCCGTGCTTGTCCCAGTTGTGGAAGATCAGGCGCGGCGCCGGCATCAGGTCGATCATCGAGGACACGATGTTGCGGTCGAGCCGTGGCGCTGGCACCTGGCAGAATTCCGGGAAGCCGTGCTCGTATTGCGGCCAAAGCCCATGCACGACGAAGGAATACGGCCGGGCCGTACCGCACTGCTGCTGCGGCGGGGTACCCCGCTCGCCGGCCGCCTCGCAGAACGATGGCGACCAGGACAACGCCAGAACGTAGTGGTCGAATTGCCCGGGCTGGTTCTGGCGCCGGTCCTGGGCGGAAGCCGGGGCTCCCGCCAGCCATAACGCCGCCGCGACCGACACCACGCGCGCCAAAAGCCGAACCATCGATGCCTCGCAAGTTGGAAGCGTCAGAAATAGACCGTCGAGGGCCCGGGAACCATACCCCAAGCGCGAGAACATTCCAAGAACAAATTGGAAGGAGAGCCCAGCCTCGCCGGGCGGGCCTCGGGATCAGGGCAGCGCCATCTTGCAGGCCGGGTTGAACGACCAGTTGCGGTCGAGCCCGACCACGCACCATTCGACGCCCCAGGTCATGCCGATCATGCCGGTGTCTTCGCCGATCGAGTAGTGCACCACCGTCCGCCGGCCGTTGGAGATATCGACAACGGCGCTGCAATAGCGGCGCGGGATGTTGTTGCCGGCCCACGGCCGGAACGCAGTCTCGCGGATCTTGTCGAAGGCGATAATCCGGAGATCGGAGTGCCAGAAGTCGTTTTCCTTCATGTTGAAGCGCGAGGAGATCTTGTAGAGCGCCGCTTCCGCATCGCACGACGGCAATATGCCGTCATAGCGCGGGCCGGAGAGCCAGAAATTCTGCTCAAGCCAGTTGGCGGCGCCGGCGTTCGATGCCGGCAAGGCGGCAAGCCAAACCGCGAGCGCGGATACAAGCCACCAACTGCGGGCGAACATCACGTCACTCCCCTGCGCGCGATCGCAAACGACATTGCCGCCGACGGTGACTTGCCAGCCGGGCGGAATCAAGATGCGGACGGCGGGGCTGGATGTTTCACGCGCGGGTGTGGCGCGCCGGCCACGTATCGTTCACGCGCCCATCAAGCCTTTCGGCAAAAGGCCTTGGCGTCGGCCGCCGCATCGCGGCAGCGATCTTTCCACGGCACGCAGCGGCTGCGCACAGCTTGGACACAGCGACGTGCGATCCGCCGCTATCGGCAAGCCGCATTCGCGCATACCTTGCGAACGATGATTCGTCGCGGCTTGCAGCCGGCGCCGGGCATGAGGGACGGGAAGATGCAGGAAGCGCGCCGGCTCGAGGTGGTCGAGCCCTTGTTCGGCCTGCAGGCGGCTTCGCGCCTGCTGACCGAAGTGTTCGCACCGTGGGTGCAGGATCTCGGCCTCCTGGTCGAGTCCGTGGAAGCCGGACGCCCGCCCGGCGCACCTGCGGACTGGCAGCCGGGCGCGGTACTGCGTCTGCCGTTCTCGCGCCGGACTTGTCGCGAGGGTGGCGTGGTCTCGTCGCAGGCGCTGATGGCGGTGGCGGACGCCGCCATGATGGTGGCGTGCTCGGCGGCCTGGAACGGCTACAAGCCGATGAGTCCGATCGATCAGACCACGCACTTCCTGCGGCCGGTGACGTTCGATGTCGTCGCCGATGCCCGCGTGGTTCGGGTCGGCCGCACCACCTGCTTCGGGCGGGTGATGCTCTACAGCAGCGTCGACAAGCGTCCCGTCGGCATGGTGGCGAGCGCCTACGCGATCCTGTGAGGCTCGACCTTCCTGCCCGCGCTCGCCGCGGGCCCGGCACAATCGAGTGTGGCGCATTTGCATCGGGCGGCAATTCTCCGCACGCACCGCAATAGGTTGCCTTTGAATCGAACCGGCCGCCGACTAGACTTCCAGATTGATGGGTGGAGGTGCGACGATGCGTGGTGCGGGGCTGCTGTGCGCGATCGGGGTCGCGCTGTCGGTGACGGTCGCGAGCGACCGCGCTCAGGCGCAGGTGCCCATGGTCTACGCCGGCAATGACACCGGCGGCATCATCCCGTGGTCGTGCGAAACCGAAGCGCTGGCGCCGGAGATCGCGGCCGATTTCTGCGCCCGCTGGGACAAGTATCCGCGGATCACCAGTGTACACCGGCAATACGGCGACTACATCGCGTTCCGTTGCCTGTGGTCGCCCCATGTCGACCGTTACGCATTGCCCGCGGTGCCGACCCGCAATACCTGCCTACCGCCGCGCATCTACAAGTGACGCCGTCATAACGGCCAGCGGGGGCGATTCGCGCCCCTGCCTTGATTCCTTCACAGTGCAGGCGAGTAGCTTCTCCCGCCCAGCAAGGAGAACGCCATGCGCCGCAAGCTGATCTGTGCCGCCGCCGCCACCCTGATCGCCACGCCCGCCGCCGCGCTCGACCTGCCGGCGCGCAAGCCGGGACTGTGGGAGATCAAGACCATGATGGAGGGCGGCTTTCAGCCGACACACGTCGCGCAGCACTGCATCGACGCCGAGACCGACAAGCTGATGAATACGATGGGCGCCGACATGCGCAAGGAGGCCTGCTCCAAGCAGGACGTGCGGAAGGATGGTGCCACCTATGTGATCGAATCGGTCTGCAAGTTCGGGCCGATGACCTCGACCTCGCACGGCGTCATCACCGGCGATTTCAACAGTGCCTACACCCTCAAAATGACGTCGAAGCGTGACGGCGGACCGAATTTCCCCGGCATGTCGAACATGCCGGGGATGCCGGCCGACGGGACGAGCAAGATGACCATCGAGGCGAAGTGGCTCAGCGCCTGCACGGCCGATCAGAAGCCCGGCGACATGATCATGGCGGGCGGCCGCAAGGTGAACATCCACGACATCCAGAGCATGCAGAACAGGATGCAGGACATGATGAAGAACATGCCGAAGGGCATGTACCCGAAGAACTGATTCGTCCGCTGCGCAGTCTGTATCCTTGCGCCGGCCCGAGCCGCGTCGCGCCGGCGATTCGATCGCGTCAATGCTCGGCAAGCCGACCGTTCGCGAGGCATGATTTCGACTGAGGGTCGACGGTACACAACAGATTCTCGTCGCTGGAGCAGAGCTTTGCTTGCTGTTTGTCGGCCAGGTCCTGCAGACACGCATCCATCCAGTCGAGGCTGATTCTCGCCTTGTCGAACTCCTCCTCGCCGCAAAGCTCGCTGAGCTTCGATATGACGCGAGTGAATCCCTGCGGGGTGCTCTGCTTCGCTTTCTTCGACAGCCTTCCGGCCTCGCGATAGAAGGCCTGAGCAACCGCGATGCAGTCCTGCTTGTCGGTCGGTGTCCGCGGCTCCGGTTTCGTCGCCGGCTTGGTCGCAACCTTCGACCTGCGCGTCTTCGCAGCGGACTTCTTTTTCTTCTTCGCCGCGACGACCACGTGATTCGTGCCGCCGCGCGCCGACTTTTCGGCAACGGGCGGATTGCTCTTGGCAAGAGCGGATGGAGCGGCAACCGCGCACAACGAACCCGAGACGGCGAGCACGCAGAATGCAGCTGCTATACGCGAACCTGGCTGCATATGATCCCCCGATCACACATCTAAATTATTTGTCAATTAATGCGGCCGAAATCCGACCGGAGCGGCGCCCCGAAGGTATCATCGCACTGATCGTGGCTGCCTGATTGCCGGCGCGGCTGAGCCTTCTGTTGATTTCATTGGAGTTGGGGCACGTCAGAGCCGCGCGCCCGCACACGGCATCCCCGCCCTGCCCCGTCTCCGATCCTGTTCAAATCTCTGCCGCCCGATCCAACTTTGCCACATTTGTCGGATTTGCTGCCTGTGGGGAGACGGCGTGCTGGGGAGCACGGCGTCACAGACGTGACGGGGGAATTCTTGATCCGAATCGGTGTGGGGCCGATCGCTGCCAGTGCGGTGGCGTTCGCGACCGGTTTTATCGCTTATCTGTGGCTGATGACCGGCCCTGCGCCGGTAAACGCTGCGTCGGGCGTGCATGCCCGCGTGCATTCGGCTTTTGAAACCATCGACCCGACGCTGCTCGATGCCGGCGCCACCGCTGCCGGATCGAACGTCCAGGTCGGTTTCAATGCGCGCTTCGCCAGCCTTGACGTTGCGGACGCTTCCAAATTTGTTTTGAACCGAACCGACGATCCGACGGAGTCGAGACCTGCGCACGCGCCGTTCGGCGAGCGTTTCTCGTTCGATCAATCCGACACGCCCGGCGAATCGCTCCAGCTGACGTCGTCATTCGACGACCGGTTTGCCGGCAATCACGAAACAACCGGCACGGTTCGATCCGCCGCAGCCGCGCCCCGCGCGAATGTCCAGCGCGTTGCGGCGGCAGCGATCATGCCGCGCGCCCGCCCCGCGGACGCGCCGAGACGCGCACAGGGGGGCCGCATCCAGCTCGCCAGTGCGTCCGCCACGTCGCTGCCGCTCGGCTACGCCCCGACCGATTCGGTCACCAGCCCGGCGATGGGGTCGGCGCTGAAGGAATTGACTCCGAAGGCATCGAAACCGCGTGAGGACGGCGACCGCAGCCGCACCGCGATCTACGACATCACCGCGCGCACCGTGTATCTGCCGAACGGCCGGCGGCTGGAAGCGCATTCCGGGCTCGGCGGCCACATGGACGATCCGCGCTATGCGGACAAGCGGATGACCGGACCGACGCCGCCGAACGTCTACAATCTCAGGCTGCGCGAGGCGCCGTTCAAGGGCACTCGCGCCATCCGGCTCATTCCGACCGACAATGCCAAGATGAATGGCCGCGCCGGCATCCTGGCGCACCCCTATCTCCTGGGCCCCAGCGGCGCATCCAACGGCTGCGTCTCGATCAAGGACTACGACGCGTTCGTCGCCGCGTTCGATCGGGGCGAGATCGATCGGATCGTGGTGGTCGAGCGGCTCGGCGATCCGCCGCCGCACCGGACCGCGGCAGACTGGTTCCGCGATCTGTTCCGGTCGTAACGCAACGGGCTTTCTCTACGCCGTCATTGCGAGCCAACAGATCCGCGCTTCGCGCGGCCCGGTGACAGGCTCCGCGAAGCAATCCAGCAACGCACTTTCAAAGAACTGGATTGCTTCGTCGCTTAC
>JBFXEX010000075.1:0-31261 GCA_050179645.1 Xanthobacteraceae bacterium
CCGTGGATGAGCGACCGGCAAAGTGGCATTCCGATTGGCCAAGCAAACTAGACGTCCTTGATGTCCTCGCCGATGACCTTGCGGTCTTCGTCCGGAAGCGCCCTAAGCCAGTCGCGCACCGGCTCGCGGAAAAAGTACGCTGGAAGCCGTTTCACCGAAGGGTCTTCCAAAAGGTTAGACACTGCACCATATTCGGTACAGTCGGGCAACCCATAAATGGCGCCGTCAGCCCGCCAGCAGCGACTTGACGAGGCCCGAGGCCTTGCCGAAATCCAGCCGGCCCGCATAGCCCTGCTTGAGCGCGGCCATCACCTTGCCCATGTCCTTGACGCCCTGGGCGCTGGTCGCCTTGATCACCTCGGCGATCGCCGCCCTGGCCTCGGCCTCCGACATCTGCTGCGGCATGAAATCCCGGATCACCTCGATCTCGCCGCGCTCCTGGTCGGCGAGTTCCTTGCGGCCGGCCTGGTCGTAGATCTCGACCGATTCCTGGCGCTGCTTGACCATCTTCTGCAGGATGCCGAGCAGGTCGTCCTCGGCCAGCGGTTTTCCCGCCCGCTCCGACTCGATCTCGGCATTCTTGATCGCGGCATTGACGAGGCGCAGCGTCGACAATCGCGGCTTATCCTGCGATTTCATCGCCGTTTTCACGGCCTCGTTGATCTTCTCGCGCAACACGTCTATGGCCTCTCGCAATTGCCCGGCACGTGCCGGAACCCCGGATTTCTTAGGCTTTCGATGACCGACACACAACCCACCTGGACGGAACCGGTCCCGACCGCGGTGCTCGTGCTCGCCGACGGCACCGTGCTGGAAGGCATGGGCCTCGGCGCCCCCGGCCATGCGGCCGGCGAGGTCTGCTTCAACACCGCGATGACCGGCTACGAGGAAATCCTCACCGATCCGTCGTATGCGGGCCAGATCATCACCTTCACGTTCCCGCACATCGGCAATGTCGGCACCAACGAGGAGGACATCGAGACCGTCAACCTCGCCGCGACGCCGGGCGCCCGCGGCGTCATCCTCAGCACCGGCATCACCTCGCCGTCGAACTACCGTGCCACGCGCCATCTCGACCAGTGGCTGAAGACCCGCGGCGTGATCGGGCTCTGCGGCATCGACACCCGCGCACTGACCAGCCTCATTCGCACCAAGGGCATGCCGAACGCCGTGATCGCGCATGCGCCGGACGGCAAGTTCGATCTCGACGCGCTGAAGAAGGAGGCGCGCGAGTGGCCGGGCCTCGTCGGCATGGACTTGGTGCCGATGGTGACGTCGGGCCAGCGCTTCACCTGGGACGAGACGCCGTGGGCGTGGAACGAGGGCTACGGCCGGCGCGAGAACGGCGAGTTTCACGTCGTCGCCATCGACTATGGCATCAAGCGCAACATTCTCCGCCTGCTCGCGTCGACCGGCTGCAAGGTGACGGTGGTGCCGGCAACGACCTCGGCCGGCGACATCCTCGCGCTCAAGCCTGACGGGGTCTTCCTGTCAAACGGCCCCGGCGATCCGGCGGCGACCGGCGAATATGCGGTGCCGGTGATCCGCGACATCATCGCCAGGGACGTGCCGACGTTCGGCATCTGTCTGGGCCACCAGATGCTCGGCATCGCGGTCGGCGGCACGACCATGAAGATGCACCAGGGCCATCATGGCGCCAACCATCCGGTGAAGGATCTCACCACCGGCAAGGTCGAGATCACGTCGATGAACCACGGCTTCGCAGTCGACCGCGCGAGCCTGCCGGCCGACGCCGTCGAGACCCACGTCTCGCTGTTCGACGGATCGAACTGCGGCATCGCGCTCAAGGACCGGCCGGTGTTCTCGGTGCAGTACCACCCGGAGGCATCGCCCGGCCCGCGCGACAGCCACTATCTCTTCACGCGGTTCGTCGAGCTGATGCGGGAGCGCAGGCGCTGACCTGAACCCGTCGAGGTTGTTGTCTTCTTAAGGGCGACGCCCATGGCGCAAGCGCTGACGATCCCCAAACATCGCCTCGAGGGTCTCACGGACGCGGTGTTCGGCGTCGCGATGACGCTGCTTGTCCTTGACCTCAAATTGCCCGAAACCGCCAGCTTCAAGAGCACCGGCGAATTCCTCAACGCGCTCTCCGGGCTCAACACCCAGTTCCTCACCTACGTCATCAGCTTCTTCGTGCTGGGCCTGCACTGGCTCGGCTATGCCCAGCTTTCGGCGCGCACCAAGGACCCGAGCTTTGCGTTCGCGCGCTCGACGCTGATCTACCTGCTGTTCATCACGTTGATTCCGTTCTCGACCATGCTGGTCGGGCGCTACGACGAGTTCGCGCCGGCGTCGTGGGTCTATGCGGCGAACATGATCGGAGGCTCGCTGGTATCGCTGCATCTCATTTGGCTCGCGGCAACGCCGGACAATACGGCCGAAACCCGGGAAGACTGCTTGGGTTCGTTCCTGCTGATTGCCTCGGCGCTGCTGTCGGTCGCCATCAGCTTGGTGAGCCCCGGTCACGCCATGCTGGGCTACCTGCTGAATGCGGCACAGCCGATCCTCGCCAAGCGGCTGCTGCGATCGCCGTCGTGAAGGCGTGGCCGGCGGCCAACGCGGCAGTGCTTGTCCGCCACGGCCCTGGAGTGCTAGGCCCTCCCGGCCTGGACGCCGGTAGGTGTTGTCGTTTGTCCTACAGTCCACCGTGACAAGGCGGGTCAGGCGGGGGCCGATCGATGGGCGACTGGATCGCCTTCTGGAATTCCAAGCATTCGATCTACGTCAATGCGCGGCACCGCGATGTGCACTACCGCACCATCGCCGAGCACATCCGCGCCCACCTGCCGCCCGACGCCACCGTGCTCGACTACGGTTGCGGCGAAGCACTCTCGGCCGGCATCGTCGCCGAGGGGGCGCGCCGGCTGATCCTGTGCGACGCGGCACCGAACGTGCGCGCCGGTCTGGGGGAGCGTTTCGCCGGCCGGCCCAACATCGAGGTGCGCTCGCCCGAGGAGGTGGAAGGGCTGCGCCCCGGCTCGCTCGACGTCGTCGTCATGCATTCGGTTGCGCAATATCTCACGCCCGGCGACCTCGACGAGCGGCTCGCATTGTTCCGGCGTCTCCTGCGCACGGACGGCCTGCTGATTTTGGGCGACATCATTCCGCCGGACGTCTCCGCGGCGACCGACGCGTTGGCGCTGCTGCGGTTTGCCGGCGCCAATGGCTTTTTCTTTGCGGCCATATTCGGCCTCGTCCGCACGGTGGCGCTCACCGACTACATGCGGCTGCGCTCGAATCTTGGACTCACCCGCTACCGCGAGGCCGAGATCGTCGTCAGGCTCGAAGCCGCCGGCTTCGCGGTGCAACGCGCGTCCGACAATATCGGCCATAACCCGGCCCGCATGACCTTCCTGGCGCGGCCGAAGGCCTGACCGCCGGCTGGCGCGGCATCTCGCTAACCCGCGCGCGCGAGGTCGAGGACGGAATCGCGGCTGTTGACGGTTTCGACGTCGATGCCCGCGACCTTCTTGAAATTGAGCGCGGCGCTTTCGAGTTCGTCCTGTGTGAGCACGTCGTTGATCCGGGCGAAGCCATTCGGCGCGCGTTCCTCGGCAAGCTGCAGCACCGTTTCGAGCCCGAGATTGCGGTTGCGGATAATGATGTCGTTCATCGCGGCGATCCGCTGGTCCTGGTAGTGCGTCAACGCCGCTGCCGGATCGGTGACCTTCAGCAGCGAGGCCGCAAGCACGCGGGCATCAACCACTGCCTGGGAGCCGGCCTGCGCGCCGACCGGCTGCATCGGGTGCGCGGCATCGCCGATCAGCGTGACCCGCCCGAAGCTCCACCGCGGGATCGGATCGCGATCGACGTTCGGCAATTGCAGCACGCGCTCCGTGCGCGCGAACAGCCCGCGGATATCGAGCCAGGAATAGCTCCAGCCATCGAACGCCTCGGCGGCCGCGCTCTGCTCGGCGAGCGAATCCCAGGCTTCGAGCGGCGGCGAGCCCGCAGGAATCCGCGTATAGGCAAGCCAGTTGATCAGCACCTTGCCGCCCGGCCGTTCGGCGATGGGATACAGAATGGCGCGTTGCGTACGATGGCCGACGACCGCCATCGTCCGGCCGGTCAGATAGGGCTCGCCTTCGACGATGCCGCGGTAGTGCAGATAGCCGTCGAACACTGCCTTCTCGCCCGGATAGAACGCCGCGCGCACTGCGGAATGGATGCCGTCGGCGCCGATCAGAATGTCGCTTTCCGCCTGGTCGGCTGGCCGGCCCGCGGAATCGACAAACCGCGCCACCACCCTGTCGCCGCGCTCCTCGAACCCAACCAGCCGGCGCCCGGCAACCACGGCCTGCGACCCGAGACGTTCGGTAATTGCGCTCAGCAAAATCTCGTGCAGTTTGCCGCGCGAGATCGAAATCTGCGGCCAGCGATAGCCGGCGTCGCGCCCGCGCGGCTCGGTCCAGATCAACTGGCCGTGCCGGTTGTAGAACGCGAGTTCGGCCGTGAGGATGCCGGCCTGCGCGAGCTTCTCGCCGAGCCCCAGCGCGGTCAGTTCGCGTACTGCGTTGGGCTGCAGGTTGATGCCGTGACCGATCGGCTCAAGCCGCGGCACCGCGTCGTAGACCCGAGACGAAACGCCGATCTGGTGCAGGCTCAGCGCCGCCGTCAGCCCGGCAATGCCGCCGCCAACGATCGTGACCAGCATGTCGCCGTCTCAATTCGGCCGGATGCCGGCCGCCTGAATGATCTCGCCATAGCGCTTGTGCGCCGCAGCCAACTGCTCGCGGAACGTCGCGCTGTCGGCATAGCCGGGATCGAACCCGACCTTCGCCATCCGCGCCTTGACCTCCGGCATGGCGGTGACCGCCTTGATCTCCCGGTCAAGCCGCTCGACCAGCGCCGGCGGCGTCTTCGCCGGCGCGGCGACGCCGAAGAAGATTTGCAGGCGGAAGCCCGGCAGGCCGCTCTCTTCCATGGTCGGCACCTGCGGCAGCGCGGCTTCGCGCTGCGCCGATGCGGTGCCGAGCACCTTCACCTTACCGGATGCGACATGAGGCATGACGGCGATCGGCGTCGCCCAGATCATCGGAATCTGGCCGCCCAGCAGGTCGTTGAGCGAGGGCCCGGTGCCGCGATACGGCACGTGGGTGATGTCGACCTTGGCGGCCGAGTTCATCATCAGCATCGCGAGGTGATGCGGCGTGCCGACCCCCGGCGTACCGACCGAGACCTTGCCGGGATTGGCCTTGGCGTGCGCGATGACCTCGCGGACATTGTTGGGTGGAAACGACGGGTTGGCGAACAGCAGCAGCGACGTGGATGCGACCCGCGACACCGGGGCGAAGTCGGAGATGACGTCGAACGGCACGTTCTTGTGCAGCCACTTGTGCAGGATGGAGGAGGTTTCGATCAGCAGCAGCGTGCGACCGTCGGGCGCCGCCTTGGCGACACTGTCAGCGCCGACCGCGCCCCCCGCCCCGACCCGGTTCTCGACCACGACCGGCTGCTTGAGGCGCTCCTGCAGCTTTTCGGCGATCAGCCGCCCGATGGCATCGACGCCGCCGCCCGGCGCGATCGGCACCACGAGTGTGATGCGGCTGTCGCCCGCCGGAGTTTGCGCCTGAACCGAAACCGTCATGAGGGCAGCCGCGATCGCGGCCAGCCATGTGCGCTGCAGAATGGGCATCGTTCCTCCCGTGCGAGCGGTCGAATAGCACGCTCGTCGTGTTGTTTTGGGCTTATGCGGCCCGGCAGGAACGCTAATGCAGGCTTCCCCCGATGGCAATTCGCAGCGCTTGCGCAACAGGCGCGTGCCGCTCAGGTCCTGGCCGCACCGACCGTGTCGGCCATGACGGCGCCGCGAACGCCGAGCGGCGCCTCGGGGCCGGTGGTGGAGTCGCGGGCGGTCTGGTGCTCGATCTCGGCATTGAGCTGCGCGCCGATCAACACCACTACGGTGCAGAGCCACATCCACATCATCACGCCGACCACGGCACCGAGCGCGCCATAGGTCGCGTTGTAGTTGGCGAAGTTCGCCAGGTAGAACGAGAACAGCGACGAAACCGCAAGCCAGGCGAGCGCCGCGAACACGCTGCCGACGCTGATCCAGCGCCACTTCGGCCGGCTCCGGCTCGGCCCATAGCGGTACAGCACCGAGACGCCGAACAGCACCAGGAGAAACATCGCCGGCCAGCGCAGGAAACCGACTAGCGGCTCGTCCATGCTGGACAGCCCGAAGGTCGCGAGAAACAGCGGGAACACCACCACGGCGCCCAGCGCGAGCAGCAGGCAGGCGATGGCGCACACCGTGAAGAACAGCGACTCGACGTTGAGCCAGATCAGGCTGCGCTTCTCCTCCTCGTCGTAGATAATGTTGAGCGCGTCGAAGATCGCCTTCATGCCGGCATTTGCGCTCCACAGCGCGATGGCAAGGCCGATGAGAAAGCCGAAGGTCAGGCGGCCCTCGCTCTTGCTGGCGATGCGGCCGATCTCGCCCTGCAAAAGTTCGAGTGCACCCTGCGGGACGATGTCGGACGCGATGGCGAGATGGTTGCCGATCATGCTGGCGTCCGCGAACAGCGCATAGGACGACACGCCGGCGGCAATCGCCGGAAACAACGCCACCATGGCGTAGAACACGACGCTTGCGGCGAGCAGGAGCACCCGGTCGTTCATGCTCTCCTGGTAGGTGCGCACGAGGATGTCCTTCCAGCCGCGCCAGGGAATGTGGACCGGCGCACTGGCGTCCCGGCCACGGCCGGCCTCGCGGGCACGACGGTCCTGCAGCCGCAGCGGTTCCTGGGCGGGGGTCGGGCTCGGCACCTGCCGCTCGGGTGGCCGTCGGCGGACGTTCTCATAGACGTTGAGCGCATAAATTACGCCGCCGGTCACCAGCAATGCCGCGCCGAACCACGAGACCAGATTCTCGACCCGGGACAGGCTGGGAGGTGAGGATCGATTCATGAGCAAGAGCCGCGCCGTCAATCAACCCATAACGAACCACGGCGAATTCGGTTCATTCGGCCGTCGCGGCGCGAAAAACGGCTCGAAACGGCTGTGATTCGGGCGGCCGCGTCCCTTCCCTGCCCGACGATTCTGGTCTAAAGAGCGCCCGGCGCGCGGGGGACACGCTTCGTCGGCGCGAGCCAAGGTCGCGCAAACGCGCGCTTTTTTTTGCCTTGTGCACCCCAGATCAGCGAGCGCAATGCCCAAGCGGACCGACATCTCCTCGATCCTGATCATCGGCGCAGGCCCCATCGTCATCGGCCAGGCCTGTGAGTTCGACTATTCGGGGACGCAGGCCTGCAAGGCCCTCAAGGAGGAGGGCTACCGGATCGTGCTGGTCAATTCCAATCCGGCGACCATCATGACCGACCCGGACCTGGCCGACGCGACCTATATCGAGCCGATCACGCCCGAAATCGTCGCCAAGATCATCGAGAAGGAACGGCAAGTCCTTCCCGGTGGCTTCGCACTCCTCCCCACCATGGGCGGCCAGACCGCGCTCAACTGCGCGCTGTCGCTCAAGAAGATGGGCACCCTCGACAAATTCAACGTCCAGATGATCGGCGCGACCGCCGAGGCGATCGACAAGGCCGAGGACCGCGAGCTGTTCCGCGACGCGATGAAAAAAATCGGACTTGAGACGCCTCGCTCGCACCAGATCAAGACGCTGGTGCAGGCGCTGGAGGCGCTCGAGGACATCGGACTGCCGGCGATCATCCGCCCCTCGTTCACGCTCGGCGGCACCGGCGGCGGCATCGCCTACAACAAGGCGGAGTTCATCGAGATCGTCGAGCGCGGCATCGATGCCTCGCCGACCAGCGAGGTGCTGATCGAGGAATCGGTGCTGGGCTGGAAAGAGTTCGAGATGGAGGTGGTGCGCGACAAGCGCGACAACTGCATCATCATATGTTCCATCGAGAACGTCGATCCGATGGGCGTGCACACCGGCGACTCGATCACCATCGCGCCGGCGCTGACGCTGACGGACAAAGAATACCAGATCATGCGCGATGCCTCGATCGCGGTGCTGCGCGAGATCGGGGTCGAGACCGGCGGCTCGAACGTGCAGTTCGCCGTCAACCCGGCCGACGGGCGCCTTGTCATCATCGAGATGAACCCGCGGGTGTCGCGCTCGTCCGCGCTCGCTTCCAAGGCGACCGGCTTCCCGATCGCCAAGGTCGCCGCCAAGCTCGCGGTCGGCTACACGCTCGACGAGATCGCCAACGACATCACCGGCGGCGCAACGCCGGCCTCCTTCGAGCCGACGATCGACTACGTGGTGACGAAGATCCCGCGCTTCGCGTTCGAGAAATTCCCCGGCGCCGAGCCAACGCTGACCACCTCGATGAAATCGGTCGGTGAGGCGATGGCGATCGGCCGCACCTTCCAGGAGAGCCTGCAGAAGGCGCTGCGCTCGCTGGAAACCGGCCTCACCGGGCTCGACGAGGTGCTGATCGACGGGCTCGGCCAGGGCGACGACCGCAACGCCATCCGCGCCGCGCTCGGCACGCCCTCGCCCGACCGCCTCCTGCAGGTCGCGCAGGCGATGCGGCTCGGACTCTCCGACGAGCAGATTCACGCCGCCTGCAAGATCGATCCGTGGTTCCTGGCGGAAATCCGCGGCATCGTCGAGACCGAAGCCGAGATCAAGGAGAAGGGCCTGCCGCAGACCGCCGGCACGTTGCGCCGCCTCAAGTCGATGGGCTTCTCGGACGCGCGGCTTGCGGTGCTCACCCACAAGACCGAGGCGCAGGTCACCGCAGCGCGCCGCGCGCTCGGCGTGCGGCCGGTTTACAAGCGCATCGACACCTGCGCGGCCGAGTTCGCCTCGCCGACCGCCTACATGTATTCGACCTATGCGGCGCCGTTCGCCGGCGCCTCCGTCAACGAGGCCGAGCCCTCCGACCGGCAGAAGGTCGTCATCCTCGGCGGCGGACCGAACCGCATTGGGCAGGGCATCGAGTTCGACTACTGCTGCTGCCACGCCGCCTTCGCGCTCGACGAGGCGGGCTACGAAACCATCATGATCAACTGCAATCCCGAGACCGTATCGACCGATTACGACACCTCCGACCGGCTCTATTTCGAGCCGCTCACCGCCGAGGACGTGATCGAGATCATCGACACCGAGCGCAGCAGTGGCACGCTCCACGGGGTGATCGTGCAGTTCGGCGGGCAGACGCCGCTCAAGCTCGCCGAGGCGCTGGAGAAGGCGCATATCCCGATTCTGGGCACGTCGCCGGATGCCATCGACCTCGCTGAGGATCGCAACCGCTTCAAGCATCTGCTCGACAAGCTCGGCCTCAAGCAACCGAGCAACGGCATCGCCTATTCGGTCGAGCAGGCGCGCCTCGTGGCGGCCGACCTCGGCTTCCCGATCGTGGTGCGCCCGTCCTATGTGCTGGGCGGCCGCGCCATGCAGATCATCCGCGAGGAGGAGCAGCTTTCCGACTATCTGCTCGGGACGCTGCCCGAGCTTGTGCCGCACGACGTCAAGGCGCGCTATCCGAACGACAAGACCGGGCAGATCAACACGGTGCTGGGCAAGAACCCGCTGCTCTTCGACCGTTACCTGAGCGATGCGGTGGAAGTGGATGTCGACTGCCTCGCCGACGGCCGCGATACCTTCATCGCCGGCATCATGGAGCACATCGAGGAAGCCGGCATTCACTCGGGCGATTCCGCCTGCTCGCTGCCACCGCACAACCTCAAACCGGAAACCATCGCCGAGCTCGGCCGGCAGACCCGCGAACTGGCGCTCGCCTTGCAGGTTGGCGGGCTGATGAACGTGCAATACGCCATCAAGGATGGCGACATCTACGTGCTGGAGGTCAACCCGCGGGCCTCACGCACCGTGCCGTTCGTCGCCAAGGTGGTCGGCCTGCCGATCGCCAAGATCGCGGCGCGGATCATGGCGGGCGAAGCACTGGCGAGCTTCGAGCTGCAGAAGGCCAGCTTCGACCATGTCGGCGTCAAGGAGGCGGTGTTCCCGTTTGCCCGCTTCGGACCGGCCGTGGACACGGTGCTCGGCCCGGAGATGAAGTCGACCGGCGAGGTGATGGGCATCGACCACTCGTTCGAAATCGCGTTCGTGAAGAGCCAGCTTGGCGGCGGCGCCCGCCTGCCACGGCATGGCACGGTGTTCGTGTCGGTGCGCGACGACGACAAGCCGCGGGTGCTGGAGGCGACCAAAACCTTGGTCGCGCTGGGCTTCAAGATCATCGCCACATCGGGAACCCAGCGGTATCTGGGTGAGCACGGCATCGCGGCGGACCGGGTGCTTAAAGCTTCTGAAGGCCGTCCCAACATCGTCGACGCCATCAAAAATGGCCGCGTTCAGCTGGTTTTCAACACCACCGAGGGGGCCCAGGCTCTGGCGGACAGCAAATCGCTGCGCCGCGCTGCCCTCTTGCATAAAGTGCCATACTACACCACTCTTTCTGGGGCCGTCGCCGCGGCGCAGGGAATCAAAGCCTATCTCGGGGGCGACCTCGAGGTACGCGCGCTGCAGAGCTATTTCGGCGGCAATGGCTGAGCCCGGGCAACCGGGGCGGCCACTTGACGGTATGAGACAGAGTTGAGGTCGCATGGCCTGACATAGGTTCGGCCGGCGACCAGACTTATTGTCTCAAGAGTGGTTAGGTTTAAGCGCCGTCCGAGCAACAGGGGATTTCTCCGCCGGACGCGCATGTAGTCGGAGGCTGAAGGACCGATGGACAAGATTCCGATGACCGAAGCGGGCTATCACACGCTCACCAGCGAGCTGAAGCACCGCCAACAGGTCGAACGGCCGAGGATTATCCAGCAGATTACGGAGGCGCGCACGCACGGCGATCTGTCGGAGAACGCCGAATACCACGCCGCCAAGGAGCAGCAATCGCTCAACGAGGGCCAGATTGCGGAGCTTGAGGACAAGCTCGCGCGCGCCGAGATCATCGACGTGTCCAAGCTGTCGGGCGAGACCATCAAGTTCGGCGCCACCGTGACGCTGGTCGACGAGGACACCGAGGAGAAGAAGGTGTGGCAGATCGTCGGCGAGCCGGAAGCCGATGCCAAGAAGGGCAAGATCTCGATTACCTCGCCGCTCGCGCGCGCGCTGATCGGCAAAGCCAAGGGCGCCAACGTCGAGGTCGTCACGCCCGGCGGCGCCAAGGCCTACGAGGTCAAGAAGGTCGAGTGGCGTTAGGCCACAACTCCGTTCTTTATCGTCGTCATCGCCGGGCTTGTCCCGGCGATGACGATTCATGGGCCTGCGATCTCTTGTCGGGATTGCCGGGACAAGCCCGGCAATGACAGAGTGAGGGTGATTGCCGTCTTGGGCCAAGGGGGCTGCCATGAAATTCGGCGTGTTCGACCACATGGATGATGCCGGCGTGCCGCTCGGCCAGTTGTTTGCGGAGCGGCTCAAGCTGATCGAGGCCTACGACCGCGCCGGGCTCTACGGCTATCATCTCGCCGAGCACCACTCGACGCCGCTCGGCTGCGCCGCCTCGCCCAGTCTGTTCCTTGCCGCGGTGGCGCAGCGCACCAGCCGGCTGCGCCTAGGCCCCCTCGTCTACCTGCTGCCGTTCTATCATCCGCTGCGCCTGATCGAGGAAGTCTGCATGCTCGATCAACTGAGCAACGGGCGCCTCATGCTCGGCGTCGGCCGCGGCGTCTCGCCATTCGAGACCAAGCTCTACGGACTCGACCATGCCAAGACCGGCGCGATGTACCACGAGGCGTTCAGGTTGCTGCTGCAAGGCCTCGCCAGCGACGAATTGACCTTTCACGGCGACTTTTACCAGTTCGACAAGGTGCCGATGCTGCTCAAGCCGGTGCAGCGGCCGCATCCGCCGCTGTGGTACGGCACAACGCTCCCGGAGAACGCCGACTGGCCGGCCGCGAACGATGTCAACATCGTCACCATCGCGCTGCGCCCGATCGTACGCACAATCACCGACCGCTACCGCGCCGTTCGCGACAAGCTCGGCAAGCCGGCGGGCGAGACGCCGCTGCTCGGCGTTGCCCGCCATGTCGTGGTGGCGGAGACCGACGAACAGGCACGGGCGATCGCGCGCCGGGCTTATCCACGCTGGCGGGCGAGCTTCCGCTGGCTGTTCGAACGTTTCGGCGCCACGCCGCGGATCGCCGGCCTCTATCCGGAAACCTTCGACGAACTGATGGCTATCGAAAACGGCGTGGCCGGCTCGCCGCGAACCGTGCGCGATTTCGTCGCCGCCGAGATGGCGGCGAGCCGCAGCAACTATCTGCTGTCCTGGTTCGCCTTCGGCGACATGACACTCGACGAACAGCTGACGTCGTTCGAGCTGTTCGCCCGCGACGTGATGCCGGCCTTCGCCGAGGCGCCCGCCGCCGTGCATTGAGGCGAAAGCGGCCGTATCAGCGGCACCGGCGTCATCGGCTCTTCGCCATGTTGTCGTACATCCGGCGCAGCGAACGCCGGACGATGGCCAGGTCTTTCGGCGGAACACCGGCGATCGCCGTCCGCTCGAGCTCCCGTGCGATCGGGATGAGACGGCCAACAAGTTCAAGGCCCTTCGCGGTGAGATCGACCACGACTTCGCGGCTGCTGCTCGTGGAGCGGCGCCGCGTCACCAGTCCTAGTTCGACAAGCCGCGTGACCAGCCGCGATAGCGTCGAAGCGTCGATGCTCGTCATCTCGGCGAGATCGATCTGGCGCTGTTCGCCGTTGCCGGGCAGCACCGCGAGCACCCGCCACATCGCGATGCTCAGACCCGTCGGAGCGAGCGCGTCGCGGGTGAAATTGTGCACCAGCGCAAATCCCACCCGGTTGATCAGGTACGGCAGGAAGTCGCCGAAATCGAGTTGCGGGGCTTCGTCGGCGAGATCGGGCTTTCGGGCGGTCTGTCGGCGAGTCATGCTGGCAGGATAGCAGCAATGAGATACGATCGCATTTATTGCATTTACAACAGTTGCGATTGCATCTAATATGCCGATCGTAAGCTGCCGGTAGAGCGGCCCCAACAGAGCCCCGGGAGGACGCCATGGAATTCGGCTATTTCACGCTGAGCGACAATCACTACGAGAACAACCCGCGCACCGCCAATCAGTTCGTCGCCGACATCACCGCTGAGGCGCTCTATGCCGAGGACCTCGGCATGCATTCGGCCTGGATCGGCGAACATCATTTCAACTCGCTCGGCGTCCTGTCCTGCCCGGACCTGGTGCTCGCCTATATCGCGGCACGCACCACGCGCATCCGCCTCGCCCCCGCCGTCACCGTGCTGCCGCTGCACCATCCAATCCGCGTGGCCGAGCAATGGGCGACGCTCGATCTGCTCAGCAACGGCCGCGTCGATTTCGCCGTCGGCCGCGGCTACGACCGGCGCGAATACGCGCCGTTCCATGTTTCGTTCGACGACAACCAGGGCATTTTCGAAGAGGGCCTCGAACTGGTGCAGAAGCTGTGGTCAGCGGAGGGCCGCATCTCGCATCACGGCAAGCACTATTCGTTCGACGATGTCCGCATCACCCCCAAGCCGGTGCAGAATCCGGTCCCGATCTATATCGGCTCGTTCTCCAAGCTCTCCATCGAACTCGCCGCACGTCTCGGCTGCAACCTGATCGTCGCGCCGTTTGCCGCCGCCATCAGCTACGGCGGGCTCAAACAGGTCGCCGATCTCTATCACGAGACCTGCGCCAAGCACGGCCGCACGCCGGGCCGGCTGATGTGCAGCTACTTCACGCATTTCGCCGACAACAAACAGCAGGAGGACGCACAGCGCGCGCGGCAGATCCGTTACTACAAGGAGTGCGTAATCGGTGCGCTGCCCGGCGATCCGAAGACCGTGCCGCCGAGCTACCGCTACTTCGTCGACATGGTCGACCGCCTGCACAAGGTCCGGCCCGAAGACCTGACCGAGAACTCCGTGCTGCTGGGTTCGACGGCGCAGATCACCGACACGCTGAAGAAGGTCGAGGCCGCGGGATTCTCCGAGGTCATCCTCTACGTCAATGTCGGCCTCAAGCCGCACGGACAGGTCAAGGACGAGATGGCCCGATTCATGACGGAAGTCGCGCCCGCATTCGCGGCGCCGCAACGCGAGCGCATCGCGGTGTGACGCACGGCTGTACAACATCCCGCGGATACAGCGCAGGCGGCCCGATTTTGCCGTAGTTGGGTCGCCGAAGCGCCTTTGAATTGCCCGCGAATTCCTCGTTTTCTCCTTATTTTTCAATTCACTATTGTTTAATTTGTCGCAGATCATTCTTGGATCGACCGGGCGTTTTTGCTTGCGCTGTGGCCTTGGGGATAGGGCCTCGCTCGGACGCTAAAGGGGACGATCGTCCGCGTGGGCGGTTGTACGGGGGAAGTCAGCATGATCGCACTTCGAGCGATGGCGGTTCGCGTTGCGCGGCCGGCTGCGCCGCGCATGCAACGGCCGGCGCGGCCGCTCCACCGGCCGGCACTCTACGTTCCGCAAGTTGCTGTCCGGCGCGCCATGGCGCAGCCGCAGGCAACGCCGCAGCAGCAGACGGCGGCACAGCCGCGGTTGGCCTGGCTGCCTGCGGCCATCTTCACACTCAAGCTCATCTCCAGCGCACTCGCCGGCGCGACCATTACGCTGGCGTTCTGGCCGGCCGACCGCAAGCCGGTCGCACCGCCGGCGATTGACGCGGGCCGCCCGATAGGCGCGCCGGAAACCCAAGTCTATCGCCGCAACGCGGCGCCGCCGCGGGATTCGTTCCACAGTTCTGAGGCGCTGGACGCACAGGCCGAACGGCCGCTGCCGCTGAACTATCCGCGCCGCGTCCCGACCGTCCGATTCTCCGTGCCAATGGGGCATGTCGCCTACGCGCCGGATGCCACGGTACCGCCGCTCGGCGACCTCGGCGTCGGCAAGCGTCCGGGCTTCGGCGTGCTCGCCGGCAAGCAGCTGCGTTATCTGATCGGCGGCAGCGCCGGCCAGGGCCACGACGACGAGGTGACGATGGTGAGCTACAGCACCAATTCACCGGTCAGGCACGGCATCAGCATCGCCTACTGCAACCTGTTCGACGAGCACAATTCCGGCAAGTACGGCCCCTACCTGCACAACTCGGACACCGCGAAGCAATACAACGAAGGCCAGGTCGATCCGAAGGGCGAAGGCTGGGAGAAGAACCTGCGCGACCAGTTCGAGCGCCGCAGCAAGGCCGGCTTCGAATACATCGAGCTCGACAATCCGGACGCCTACAAGATCAAGGACGTGATCGGCGCCATTGAGCTGGCGGCGACCTACAATCTCAAGGTGATCGCGAAAAATCCCGGCATCACCGATGACCCGGTCCGCTACGTCTCGCATCCCAACGTCTACGGCATCATCGTCGAGAAGGGCGCGGGCGGCGCCGCCGACATGGAGCGGTTGCGCAAGCGGGCCGGCAAGCCCGACCTGCCGGTGTGGTTCGTCGCCTTCGGCTCCGGCCGCAGTTGGGCAAAAGGCGTCGCCGGCAACGCCAAGAGCTACCGCAACATGGGCGTGACCTATTCGAGCGCCGGCGAATACGGCAACGCGCTGGACGTCCTGAATCCGGCGGATAAGTCGTAGGCCGAACCGCGCGTCCAGCAGACGGGAAACAACATCGATGGATTCCGGGCTCGCGCTGTCGTTCGCCCCGGAATAACCGCCTTCGACCCTTGGGCTAAGCCTTCAACTCCATCGGCACCATGGCGGCGTCCTTGGAATTGCGCAGCGTCAGCGAGGTCTTGACGTTACGCACGTGCGGCGCGGCGGTCAGTTCGGCGACGAACGCCTGAAAGGTCTTCATGTCCGGCGCCACGCACTTCAGGATGAAGTCGATCTCGCCCGACAGCATCCAGCACTCCCGCACCAACGGCTGATCGCGGACGAAGTCCTCGAATGCCTTGAGGTCGGCCTCCGCCTGGCTCGACAGGTGGACCATGGCGAACACCGTGACCTCGAAGCCGAGCAGCTTTTCGTCGAGCAGGGCGCGGTAGCCCTTGATGTAGCCCGCCTCCTCCAGCGCCCGCACCCGCCGCAGGCATGGCGGCGCCGAGATGCCGACCCGGTGCGCCAATTCCACATTGGTCATGCGGCCATCCGCCTGCAGTTCGCTCAGGATTTGGCGGTCAATCGCATCAAGGCGGGCGGGCACGCGCGGCTCTCCGGGCTTTTCGCCGCAGGTATTAACCTGAAACCAAGACCGGCGAAACATTGTTGCGCGGAATTGGCGGCTTATCACCTGATGGCGCGGTCGTATAAGCCTGTGGCAACCTGATCTGCATATCTTGCATAGCTTGGCAAATGCCTTAAATTGAGCCGACAGCGTCCAACGGACGCGTTTTTCCACCTCACAGGTCGGGCCATCCATGGGTAAGACCACCCACGTCAAGGTCGTTATCGTCGGCTCAGGGCCGGCCGGGTATACGGCGGCCATCTATGCGGCCCGCGCCATGCTGGAGCCGATCCTGATCCAGGGCATCCAGCCCGGCGGCCAACTCACCATCACCACCGACGTCGAGAACTATCCGGGCTTTGCCGACGTGATCCAGGGCCCCTGGCTGATGGAGCAGATGCAGAAGCAGGCCGAGCACGTTGGGACGCGCATCATCTCCGACCACGTCAGCAAGGCCGATCTGTCGCAACGCCCGTTCCTGCTCGAATGCGATTCCGGCGAGCGCTACCTCGCCGAGACGCTCATTCTCGCGACCGGCGCGCAGGCGCGCTGGCTCGATCTGCCGTCGGAGCAGAAGTTCAAGGGCTATGGCGTGTCCGCCTGCGCCACTTGCGACGGCTTCTTCTATCGCGGCAAGGAGGTGGTGGTGATCGGCGGCGGCAACACCGCGGTCGAAGAGGCGCTGTTCCTCACCAACTTCGCCTCCAAGGTGACCGTGGTGCATCGCCGCGATCAGTTCCGCGCCGAGAAGATCCTGCAGGACCGGCTGTTCAAGAATCCGAAAATCTCGGTGATCTGGGACAGCGTGCTGGAGGACGTGCTCGGTGGCGACAACCCGCTCAAGGTGCGCTCGGTCCGTCTGCGCAATCTCAAGACCAACGCGGTCAGCGAGCACGCCGTCGACGGCGTGTTCATCGCCATCGGCCATAGCCCGTCATCCGAGCTGGTCGCCGGGCAGGTGGAGATGAAGGGCGGCGGCTACATCAAGACCGCACCGCATTCGACCGCGACGTCGGTGCCCGGTGTGTTCGCCGCCGGCGACGTGACCGACGATGTTTACCGCCAAGCCGTGACGGCCGCCGGCCAGGGCTGCATGGCGGCGCTGGAAGCCGGCCATTTTATCGCAGCGCATGCGGAGAACCGCGCCGCCGCGGAGTGATGCGCGCGACCGAGGCGCGTGGCAAGGGCGGCGACCGGCCGCAGTGTTGAGCGCGTTTTTGCTCGTTTTGTCAGGATCGATATGGACTGGGATAAGCTCAAGGTCTTCCATGCTGCCGCCGAAGCCGGCAGCTTCACTCACGCCGGCGAGCAACTCGGGCTGTCGCAGTCGGCGGTGTCGCGTCAGGTTTCGGCGCTCGAACAGGAGCTCGGCGTTTCGCTGTTCCACCGCCATGCCCGCGGCCTGATCCTGACCGAGCAAGGCGAACTGCTGCACCATACCGCGCACGAAGTCTTCATGAAGCTCGAAGCCGCGCGCGCCAAGCTGACCGACAGCAAGGAGCGGCCGAACGGCGAACTCAAGGTGCAGACCTCGCCCGGTATCGGCGTGCATTGGCTCACGCCCCGGCTTGGCGAGTTCATCGATCTCTATCCCGATATCCATATCACGCTCATCACCACCGACGAGGAGCTCGACCTCGCGATGCGCGAGGCCGACGTGGCCATCAGGTTGCGCCAGCCGACGCAGCCCGACCTCATTCAGCGCAAGTTGTTCTCGGTGCGGTTCCACGCGTACGCCTCGCCCGACTATCTCAAGCGCTTCGGCACGCCGAAGACGCTCGACGAACTGGATAATCATCGCATCCTTATGCTGGGTGGATCGATCGTCCCCAATCACTTCGAGAACCGCCGCTGGCTGATCGAGGTGAACCGCAACGGCAAGGGACCGCGCCATCCAGCCCTCACCATCAACACCGTGCTCGGCGTGCTGCGGGCATGCCAGCGCGGCATCGGCGTGGCCCTGCTGCCGGACTACCTGGTCGAGGAGAACGGCGGCGTGGTGCAGTTGTTCGGTGAATCAGACTCGATCGCACTCGACGCCTACTTCGTCTATCCGGAGGAACTCAAGTCGGTGGCGCGCGTGCAGGTCTTCCGCGATTTCCTGGTCGCAAAGGCGCAGCGCTGGCACTTCTAGTCGTCCATCCGTACCGCGCCGTATTGCGTGTCTCCTTGTCGCTGCGACGCCTGCATGGCTGACATGCGACCCTCCGCGTTGTCTCGGTAATCGTGGAAGGCATACTGCACACACTGTCAGCAACCCGGTTGTTCATCCTCCCAGATTGCAATCGTCACGCTGACAGCTGTTCCCCTCTGGAAGGTGATTGTCGGCTTCGCGCCGATAAACTGCAGCCGGGCCCTCGCGGGTCCGGTTTCTTTTTTGTGGCGGACCGCTACCCGCATTCCTGCCGCCTCCTCTCTCCAGGGGCGGCCGCTCATGATGGCGGAGTCGCCCCGGTGGCGGCATCCGCGCTAGCTCAGGCGGACCCTCGGACGCCTCTACGCAAGAATATCATCTCGCGCCGGCATTCTGCCTGGGCACGTTTCCTGGCCTCCGAGTGTGATAGCCTGTTGAGGTTGAGGCGCAGCCTCCGCTTCGCACGATGTCAGCTCGACTCCACGAACCGGTGAACCATGGCACGGCCCGAACTCCCGCCACCCTCGATCACGCTCGCGGAAGCCCGCGCGATCATCGATGGCGCCATCGCTTATGCCAGCGAAGCCAAGATGAGCATGGCGGTCGCGGTGGTCGATGCCGCCGGAAATGTCGTGTCGGCCGACCGCATGGACGGCGCCGCGCTGCAGAACATCCGCTTCGCCGAAGGCAAGGCGTTCGCGGCTGCACTCTACCGGCAGACCACCGACGAACTCGCTGATCTCCACAAGACGCGGCCCGACCGCTTCTTCGGAATCATGAATATGTATCCGGGCATCTACCTCGTCGGCGGCGGGCTGCCGCTCGCCGTCGAAGGACGGCTGGTCGGCGGCGTCGGCGTCGCCGGCCTGCCGGAGGGCGTCGACGAGAAGTCGGCGCTTGCCGGAATCGCGGCCTGGATGAGGCTGCGCGCGAAGACGTAATGCCCGCCGAGATCGCCAAGCGTGGGACTGGCGAGGCAGCGTTTCGGCGAAATCTTCCGCCACCTGGCAAGCACTTTCAACACGCCGGTGCAGGTCGACGCGCCATACGTCTGCCGCCCGACGTCGCCTGAGCCAAGGCTCCGACCGCCGATTCCCCGTTGCGCTCCCCTGGCGCGTATTGGAAACTGCACTCAAGGAAGCTGACCAAACAGCCGCGGGAGTGCACACACTCCCGTTTCAATAATCCAGAACCAGGGAGGAATGGATGACCAACCGTCTCTCGTCGCATCGCGTTGCGATGCTCGCCAGTGCGCTCGGTCTCTTGATCGCTGCCGGACCCGCCATCGCACAGGCACCCCCCGGATTCAGTCCGCTCGACAAGACCAAGCCGGCCGAAAGCAAGCAGGACCAGAAACTCCGGCCGCATCCGACGCCGCCGATCGCAACTGCGCCCGACAAGCTGCCGGTCGACAAGATCAAGCTGCCGGCCGGCTTTAAGGCCGAGGTCTGGTCGCACGGCCATCCCGGCGGGCGCACCATGGTGATGGGCGACAAGGGCACGATGTTCATGGGCTCGCGCCTGATCGGCCGCGTCTATGCCATCACCAACAAGGACGGCAAGCGCGAGGTCAAGACGCTGCTGTCCGGCCTGACTCAACCCAACGGGCTCGCCTTCAAGGACGGCTCGCTCTACGTGTTCGCCATCAACAAGGTGCTGCGCTACGACAACATCGAGGACAAGCTCGACAATCCCGGCGAACCGGTCGATCTGACCAAGGCCTACGATCTGCCCGACACGATCCACCACAACTGGAAATACGTCGCGATCGGCCCCGACGGCAAGATGTACGTGCAGGTCGGCGCCAACTGCAACATCTGCGAGATCAACCCCGGCACCCACGGCCAGATCCGCCGTTACAATCTCGACGGCACCGGCATGGAAATCGTGGCACGCGGTGTGCGCAACACGGTCGGCTTCGACTGGCACCCGGTCACCAAGGAACTTTGGTTCACCGACAACGGCCGCGACTGGGCCGGCAACGACGGCCCGCAGGACGAACTCGACCGCGTTGCCAAAGGCCAGGAGGGCGCCAATTACGGGTTCCCGTACTGCCACGCCAACGGCGTCGCCGATCCCGACGTGAAGCGGCCCAATCCCTGCGCCGGCGTCGTCATGCCGGTGGCGCTGCTTGGGCCGCACGCCGGTGCTCTCGGCATCAAGTTCTATACCGGCACCATGTTCCCCGCGACCTATAAGGACGTTGCATTCATCGCCCGCCGCGGCTCTTGGAATCGGGACAAGAAGTTCGGCTATGACGTGCCGGTTGCCAGAATCGCCGGTGCTACGGCGAAGATCGAACCGTTCATGACTGGGCTGCTGGATGAGACGAAGAACGAGTTCTACGGCCGACCGACTTATCTCCTGCAACTGGCCGACGGCTCGATGCTGGTATCCGACGAGCAAAATGGTGCGACGTACCGCATCTCGTACACCGCTCCGCAAGCCGGCAAGACTCCTCCGGCTGCTGCGAAGAAGAAATAGTTTGACCGACACGGCTCTTCGATTGTGGCGGCCGCTGGCCTTCGGGTTGGCGGCCGTCGTGCTCTGTACCGCCGGCGCACTCGCTCAGGGAATGCCGATCGCCGAGCGCCTTCAGTTGTGCGGTGCCTGCCACGGCGAGGACGGCAATTCGAAGATCGAGAACATCCCGTCTCTCGCCGGACAGCCGGCATTCTTTATCCTCAATCAGCTGTTTTTGATGCGTGAAGGCGTGCGCAAGGTCGAGGCGATGACACCGATCGTAAAGGACCTCAAGGACGAGGACCTCGACGCGCTGTCCAAGCACTATGCCGCACTCCCGCCCAAGCCGAGCGGGGAGCCGATCGACCAGACCCTGGTCGCGCGCGGGGCCGGGCTTGCCGAGCAGAAGCGCTGCATGTCCTGCCACGGCACCGACCTCGCCGGCCAGGATCAGATCCCGCGCATCGGCAAACAGCGCATCGACTACCTGACCAAGGCGCTGCAGGAATTCCGCGACGGGACCCGCCCGGGCGCCGACACGATCATGAGCGGCGCCGTCGCCGGACTTTCCGACGCCGATCTTGCGGCCCTTGCTCACTACGCCGCATCCCGGTAGCGACATAGCCGCCAACCGCTTCGAGAGAGCACGACATGACCGCCCAGACGCCCGCCGCCGGCCCTTCGACCGACCTGCGCAGCCCGCAGATCGTCACCAGCGGCGGGACCGCGCTGGTGCATCTCACGCTCGCGATCTCGGACTACGAGCACGTGCGCGAAATCGCGCAGGGCATCGTGCGGGCCGACGGCATCGCGCTGACGACACTGGTCTTTCCCTCAATCGAGGAGATCACGTTCCGCTTCACTCGATCGCTGGAGTGGGACGTGTCGGAACTGTCGTTCGGCAAATACATCTCGCTCACCTCGCAAGGCACGGCCGGGATGGTGGCGATCCCGGTGTTTCCCTCGCGCGTCCACCGCCATTCGGCGATCTATGTGCGGGCCGACAGCGGCATCAGGAGCGCGAAGGACCTGGAGGGCCGCGCGGTCGGGATTCCCGAATGGGCGCAGACCGCCGGCGTCTACGTGCGCGGCTTGCTGGCCGAGGAGTACGGCGTCAACCTCACCTCGATCCGCTGGCTGCAGGCCGGCGTCAACGAGCCCGGCCGGATGGAGAAGGTGACGCTCAATCTCCCGGCGGGCATGCGCTACGAATCCCGGCCGGACACCAGCCTCAACGCCATGCTGGCGTCGGGCGAGGTCGACGCGGTGATCTCGGCCCGCGCGCCACATGCGTTCGCGCCGGGCGGCGCCGTCGTGCGGCTGTTTCCAAACTATCGCGCCGAAGAGGAGCGCTATTTCAAGAAGACCGGCATCTTCCCGATCATGCACCTGATGACGATGCGGCGCGCTGCGTTCGAGCAGCAGCCGTGGATCGCGATGAACCTCATCAAGATGTTCGACGAGGCCAAGAACCGCTGCTACGAGCGGCTGCGCGACTTCACCTGCGCGCGCATTCCGCTGCCATGGGCTGCCGCGATGGTCGACGAGATTGCCCAGGCGTACGGCCCCGACCCTTATCCCTACGGCATCGAGCCGAACCGCACCACGCTCGAGGCGTTCTGCCGCTTCTGCCACGACCAGGGCGTCACCCACCAGCGCATGACCATCGACGACCTATTCCCGCGCGAAGTCCGCGCCATGGCGCGGGTGTAGTTTTCACCGCTAGGCCGACCCGCTCCGTCACCCTCCCCTGGAGGGGGAGGGTCGGCGAGCTTCGAGCACAGCGAGAAGCGAGACGGGGTGGGGTGAACCGCAAGTACGGAGAGGTCACCCCACCCCGCCCGCCTTCGCTTCGCTCAGGCGAGCGACCCTCCCCCTCCAGGGGAGGGTGAAGAAGCGAGCGCGCGGGCGGCGCGGCTGCAACCGCAACCGCTCAATACCCGCTGCGCTTCTTGAGATTGATGTGGATGTTCTTCTCCCGGGTGAAGCTCAGCAGTTCCTCGATGCTCTCTTCACGGCCGATGCCGGATTGCTTGTAGCCGCCGAACGGCGCGCCGAGGAAATGCTTGGAGACGTCGTTGACCCAGACGAAGCCGGCTTCGACCTCCGCCGCCACCCGGTGCGCGGTGCCGAGATCGTTGGTCCAGATCGCGCAGGTCAGGCCGTATTCGACCGCGTTGACCTGATCCAGCATGGCGGCTTCGTTGTTCCACCGGAAGATCGACAGGATCGGCCCGAAGATTTCTTCCCGGGCGATCTGCATGTCCATGGTGACGTCGGCAAAGATCGTGGGCTCGACGAAGAACCCGTTGGCGAGATGCGGGTCAGCCGGACGTTTGCCGCCGGCGATGAGACTGGCGCCCTCCTTGAGGCCGGCCTCGATGTAGCCCAGCACCCGCTCATACTGCGCCTTGCTCACGATCGCCCCCATGGTGGTGTTGGGATCGGTCGGAATGCCGGGCTTGAAGCGCTTGATCGACTGGCGCACCCGCGCCAGTACCTGGGCGTAGATCCTCTCATGCACGAACGCGCGGCTGGTCGAACCGCAGAACTGCCCGCACCAGGTGAAGTTCATGCCGTCGACCACGGCGGCCGACACCGCCTCGAGGTCCGCATCCGGATAGGCGATCAGCGCGTTCTTGCCGCCGAGTTCGAGCAGAACTGGCTTAAGTGTGTCTGCAGCCGCCCTCATCACCGAACGGCCCGTAGGCACACTTCCGATCAGCGCCACCTTGGCGACATCCGGATGGCTCGCCAGCACTTGGCCGACCTCTTTGCCGCCGGGCACCAGGTTCCACACGCCGGGCGGGAGGATGCCGTCGATCAGCTCGGCGAACCGCAGCGACGACAGCGGCGCCTGCTCGGGCGGCTTCATCACGACGGTGTTGCCGGCGGCAAGCGGGGCCGCGGACTTGCCGGCGACGAACATGAACGGATGGTTGAACGGCACGATGCGGCCGACGACGCCGAGCGGCTCGCGCACCGAGAAGTTCACCGCGTCCGGCCCCATCGGGATCGAGGTGCCCTTCATCTCCGTCACCAGCCCGGCGTAGAACTCGATCTGCGCGGCGGCCGCCTGCGCATCGCGCACCATTTCGGCATAGGGATTGCCGCAATCGGCGGCGTCGATCATGGCGAGTTCGTCGCCATTCTGCCGCAGCACCTCGGCGATCTTGCGAAGCATTTTGGCACGTTCGAGCGGCGGCACCCGCCGCCATTCACGGAACGCAACCTTGGCGGCCGCGATGGCGGCTTCGGCGTCGGCGGCGGAGCCGTCGGCCACCTTGCCGAGCGGCTCACCGGTCCCCGGGCTGATGGTGTCGACGTAGCGCGCGGATTTCGGCTTGTGCCAGGCGCCGCCGTAATACGGATCGCGATTGACCGGCAAACGAAGCGGCTGCGGCTCAACTGAAGCCGCAGATACGACTGCAGACATGGGACCCCTTTCCGGCGCGCGATGCGCCGGCCATTAGGACCGGCGGATCTTGTCGAGGCCGCCGACCCGCCCGATCATCTCGTTGGCACCGATCGAGATCACGAACAGAATGATCAAGAGCGCATACATCTGCGGCATGTTGAAGATGCTGTAGGCCTGGATCACCAAAAAGCCGATACCGCGGTTGGAGAGCTTCGTCTCTGCAAGGAGCGTGCCGATCAGCGCCACGCCGAGCCCAAGCCGCACGCCGTTGATCACCGGATGCCGCATCGCCGGCAGGTAGATTTTGGTTACCATCTGCCAGGTGTTGAGCCGGAAGCTCTTGCCGACTCGGATCAGCACCTTGTCGATTTCGCGCATGCCGCCGGCGACGTTGAGCGCCACCGGGAAGAAGCAGGAGATCGCCCCCATCGCCACCTTCGAGCCGGGGCCGACGCCGAACCACATGATCATGATCGGGAAGAAGATGATCTTCGGGCACGGCCCGAGGTAGTAGAGATAGGCTTCATAGGCGCGGGACATGAACTTGGAGCCGCCCAGCACGATGCCGACCGCAAGCCCGGCGACGCCGCCGATCACCATCGCGATGCCGATCTCGTAGAACGTCGTGTAGAGGTGGTAGTAGAAGGTCGGATCGCTCAGAGTAACGTAGAGCGCCTTGCCGATGTTGATCAGCGACGGCACCACGTCGCGGTAGAGCAGTCCGGACATCGAGACCAGTTCCCAGACCACCACAAGCGCAACGACGATCGCAATGCGAATCTGCGTGACCGGCTGGATCCGGCTCCAGAACCGCTTCGATGCAGGAAGCGTCAGTTGACCGGTCTCAGCCATCGCTCCAGCCTTTCCATCAGGACGAACACGAACACGCTGATCAGGATCACGAAACAGATCGCCGCGTAGGTCCCCGGCAGATCGTAACGCTCCGCGAGTTCGTTGATCAGCTGCCCGAGCCCGCCGAAATTGATCAGGAACTCGACACCGACGATGTTGATCAGTGAGAAAATCAGCCCGAGCCGCAGGCCGACGAAGATCGTCGGCAAGGCCGCCGGGAACATGATCTTCCAGAATTGCTGCGACGGCGTCAGGTTGAAGCTCTTGCCGACATTGATCAGCACACGGCGCGTGCCGGACAACCCTTCCAGCGTCTTGAGAATGATCGGCGCCAGCCCGGCCGTGAACCCCATCATCACGATGGTCAGCGCGCTGCGCCCGAAGATCACCAGATAGAGCGGATACATCAGCACCAGCGGCGCCGCCGCCACCGCCGCCACCCAGGTTTCGGTGGCGAGGCGCAGGACGTGGTAACGATAAAGCAGCGCGCCGCCGGCAACGCCGAACAACGTGACCAGGATGCACGCCGAGAATGCCTCGCCGGCGGTCAGCAGGAACCGGTTGAGCACATCCTCCTCGACGATCACGCGCGGAAAGGCGGCGATGATCTCGGAGGGCATCGGCACGATGTAGCGGTTGATGACGTCGACGCGGATCAGCAACTCGACGAGCAGCAGCGCAACCACCAGCGAGAGCACGCCGAGCGCGGCCGGCACATAGCGGTTCTTCGTCAGCGTGGCGACCGCGGCGCTCATCGCCGATCGCCCTCCCGCAACTTCTGCCGTTCCTCCTCGCGCAGCCCTTTGGTCGCCTCCTCGCGCAGATCGGCCCAGATTTGCGCGATGTAGCGGCCGAACGCCTCGCTCGACACGATCTCGGAGGTGCGCGGACGCGGCAGGTCGATCTCGACGATGCGCTTGGTCCGCCCCGGCCGGTAGGTCATCACCAGGATACGGTCGGAGAGTTGCACCGCCTCGGTGATGTTGTGGGTAATCAGCAAGGTCGTCTGCTGCAGCTCCTGCTGGATCTGCAGCACCTTGTCGCCGAGCAGCAGCCGGGTCTGTTCGTCGAGCGCGGCGAACGGCTCGTCCATCAACAGGATTTTCGGCTCGGCGGCGAGAGTGCGCGCCATCGATACCCGCTGGCGCATGCCGCCCGACAGCTCCGCCGGATAGCGCCGCTCGAAGCCGTCGAGCCCGACCAGGCCGACAAAGTGCCGGGCGCGATCGTAGCGCTCCGATTTCCCCATGCCGGCGACTTCCAGCGGGAAGGCAACATTGTCGATCACGTTGCGCCAGGGGAAGGTGGATTCCTCCTGGAAGATCATGCCGATCGACGCATGCGGTCCGTGCACGGTCTCGCCCGCGACCTTGACGGTGCCCTCGTAACCATCGAGCAGACCGCCGATGACGTTGAACAGGGTCGATTTCCCGCAGCCCGAGGGACCGATGACACCGAGAAACTCGCCCGGCATGACGTCGAGCGAGACATGGTCGATCGCGGTGAGCACACCGTCGGGAGTCTCGAAGCGCTTGACGATATCCTCGACGACAAGAATGGGTTCCGACTTGGCGGCCTTTGCCGCAATCGCGCTGACGCGTTCCGACGGTGCCGTCACTGCCGCCATAGTGCTGTTCCGCCCCCTCATTCCGGCCGACCTATTCCGCGGCATCGCTTGCTGCCTGGTCGGCCCACATTGGATTGATTGCATATAGCATACCTCGCCCGGCAGCGGCACAAGCACCACGACGGGCGAAATTGTCGCTGGCGGCGGGCACCTTGCGGGTGCGGGTTGATACGACCTCTCTCCCCGTTCGTTCCCGCGCAAGCGGGAACCCAGGGGCAAAGGATTCGGGACTTGTGGCTCTGGGTCCCCGCTTCCGCGGGGACGAACGGAGAGAGCTTCGTTCTCCTTGGAATCGAAACCTGCTCTGCGAACGGTTACGCCTGTTCCGGCTGCATTTCGCGGCCAGCCCTGCCGCACCAGTTTTCCCAGGCCCGGTTGATGCCGTATGGCCCGGTGCGTTCCCTGACCTTGTCGACCTCGCCGGGATGAAGGAACTTCACGTTGCCCATCGCCATGGCTTCCTTCTGGAGGCGTGCGTTGACCTCCAGATAGATCGAAATATAGACCGCGTGGCGGACGTTCCGGCCCGCCACGGTGGCGCCGTGCCCGCGCATCAACGCGGTGGGACTCGACGTCATCGACTTCGCGAGGTCACGGCCCATCGCCATGTCGGTCACCAGCAGCGAGGTGTCGCCGAAGTGGTCGTGCGAATCCCAGACCGGGACCTCGTGGCCGATGGACGCGCCCATGTGGAAGATCGGCTTGATCTTCATGCCGGTGGCGCCGAACGGGATCACGCTTTCGCTGTGGTGATGAACCACCGACATCACGTCGGGCTGCGCCTCGTAGAGCGCGCCGTGGATGAAGCGCTCCAGGTACGGCACGCGGCCTTTGGCGTCGACCGGCGTGCCGTCGAGCGTGAATTCCATGATATCCGACGCCTCAATGCGCTCCGGCGCACGTGCGCGCGACAACAGATAGTGCTGCGGATTGTCGGGATGCCGAGAGCTGATGTGCCCGAAGGAATCGACAATGCCCTCGCGCGCGAGGATGCGGTTGGCGGTCACGAGTTCTTCAATGATCCAGTCGACCTTGGGCATCTGGCTTTCCCTTGTTTGCCGGGGTTGGAATCGAACGATGGTAGATCAGATGCGGGCGCTACCTTGCCAGCGTCTGCGCCGCAAGGGGCGGAACGCCGGAGTTTGCGCGGGGCTGTGCCCCCAACGCCGCGCCAGCCGCGCGCGCCAGCGCCACCGGGTCGGTGAAGGCAGAAACGCCGGCTTCGGCGAGCTTCGCGACCGCAGCTTCCGAGCTCATCTTGCGGGCCGCGGCGTGGCCCGCCGCGATGCCGACGAACAACGGCTTGGTCAGCGGCTCGGCGGCGAGCCACGCGAGCAGCGCCTCGACCCGTTCCGCCAGCGAGCGTGACGCCAGCACGGTCTGGAACACGATGCCTTTGACGTGCGGCCGTCGTGCGATAGCACGCGCAATATGCAGCCGCTCCGTCATGGTCTCGTCAGGAGCGCCGCGCAGATTGTCCATGAAGCAGGCGGCGGTGAGCCCATGATCGGCCAAAAGGTCGATCATCATCATGCCGAGCCCGGCCCCAGATGTGACGAGCGCCACATCGCCGTCCATCTCGACCAGTTGAAAGCCCAGATCATGGGCCTCGCGTTCGAGCGGCGTCATGGCGCGCCCTTCGAGCGCGCGGCTCAGCGCAAACTCGTGGCGGTCGTGGCGGTCGTCGGCGCTGTCGTCGCGGATCACCTTGGCATCGCAGGCGATGAACCGGCCGTCTGTTGTGAGCGCCAGCGGATTGATCTCCAACAGGTCGAGGTCCTCGCGCCGCGCGATCTCCGGCAGCCGCGCCGCATAGCGCGCGAGCCGGGACGCGACGTCGGGCGGAAATGCCGCCCGCAGCGCCGGATAGAGCGCGGCCGGCGTGGTTGGGGTCAGCGGGTCGAGGGGAATTCGGGTCAAGGCCCCTGCCCGCTCGACATCCTCGCCGCCCTGCGGCGCGACCAGGAGTTCGAGACCTTGCCGGGTGCCGTCGATCCGGACCGCCAGATAGATTTCCTGTGCGATCGTCACCGCCTCCTCGAGCAGGATCGGCGTGTCGCCGACGGCGGGGTCGGCGGCGATACGCTGACGGGTCGCCTCCAATGCCGACAGGTCGGGAAGCCGCTGCACCAGCCCGCGCTTGCCGCGGCCGCCCTCCAGTACCTGGGCCTTGAGCACATGCCCGTCCCATCCTGAAGTATCGGCCGGCGCCGGCTCGCCCGCGCGCAGCAGAACGCCGCGCGGGACCGCCAGCCCATGCCGGCGCAACAAAGCTTTTCCATCGCACTCGGCAAGACGCATAATGCTCCCCCCTCCCCTTCGCGAACGCGAACCGATCTTTCGGAGACACTAGCATGCCGGGGCCGCAGCGCCTGCCGTTTCTCGATGCCGAGCCCTGGCGCGTCGCGGTGATCAACCCGACCGGCCGCTATGCCCGCAATCAGGTTGCCGGCCTGATCGGCGCCGGCACGCCAGTCGTGGCCGGGGTTGCGCTCGGCCGTGGCGGTGAAACCATGGACGGCATTCCGCTCTACGACCGGATCGCCGACCTCCCCGAACCACCCAACGTGGCGATGCTCTACACCCCGGCGGAAGGCGTGCGCGACGCTGTCGCCGAATGTGCCGCGGCGCGCATCCGCACTATCGTGGCGGTGGCCGAATACGTCCCGGTGCACGATGCGATCGAAGCGGCCGCGCGGGCCCGCGCCGCCGGATCGTGGCTGGTCGGTCCGAACACGCTCGGCATTTTCGTGCCCGGCCGCGGCCTGATCGGCTCGATTGCGCCGAGCTTCTGCCGACCGGGCCGTGTCGCCATGATCGTGCGCAGCGGCACGCTGGCACTGACCATGGTGCGGCAGCTCACGCTCGCCGGGATCGGCCAGACGCTGGTCGCCCATATCGGCGGTGACGCGGTGATCGGGCGCAACCCGCACGAATACCTCGCCGCGCTGGCGCACCATCCGGAAACGGAGGCGGTGCTGTATTGCGGCGAGATCGGCGGCGACAAGGAATACGCCTTCGCGGAGGCCGCCAAGTCATTTCCGAAACCCGTGGTCGCGATGGTGGTCGGCCGTCATGCGCCGGCGGAGAAGAAGATGGGTCATGCCGGCGCGCTGGTCGGCAGCGCGCGCGAGGGTGCAGCCGCCAAGATCGAGGCGCTCGCCGCCGCCGGCTGCAGGATTGCCGCCGGCCCTGCCGAGGCGGTTGCGATCCTCACCGAACTGAGATTGGCGGATCGGCCTGCGGCGATCAATTGATTTGGCGCGCGATCTATCCCCGTTCGTTCCCGCGCAAGCGGGAACCCAGGCTGCGCATTCGGCGCCTCGAATTCTGGGTCCCCGCTTTCGCGGGGACGAACGGAATGTGAGCGAGGAGACCGCGCGTATGACAGCGTACTAATTCAGCTTGAGGCCGATCGAGGTGATCAGTTGCTTCCAGCGCGGGACTTCGGTTTCGACCCGCGCGCGCAGCACCTCGGGCGGCGTCAGCAGCATCGGCATGCCGATGACTGCGCTCTTTTCCTTCACGCTGGCATCGTCGCGAACCTTCGGCAGTTCGGCCCCAAGGCGGGCAACGATCGCGGGCGGCAGCCCGCGCGGCCCGAATAATCCGTACCAGTTGGTTGCGGTGTAGCCCGGCACCGTGTCGGCGATCGGCGGCGAATTCGGCAGTTCCGGTACCCGCTGCGGCGTGCCAACCCCCAGCACCCGGATACGGCCATCGCGCGCATGCGGCACCGCTTCGATGGTGCTGACGAACAGGATATCGATGTCGCCCGCATAGAGCGATGTCAGCGCCGGTGCGGTGCCGCGAAACGGAACGTGCAGCATGTCGATGCCGGCCATCTTCTTGAGGAGTTCGCCGGCCATGTGATTGCCGGTGCCGACGCCGCCCGACGCGAACGTCAGCTTGCCGGGATTGGCCTTGGCGTATGCGATCAGGCCCGGGAGATCGCGGATCGGATGATTGGCTCGCACCGCCAGGGTGATGGGGATTTCGGTGATCAGCGAAATCATGGTGAGGTCGCGCAGCGGATCGAAGTTGAGCTTCGGATAGATCATCGGCACGATCGTCACCGACGACGTGGTGAACAGGAACGTGCCGCCGTCGGGCGGCGACTGCATCACGGATTGCAGGCCGATCGAGCCTCCAGCGCCGGGCCGGTTCTCCAGGATGAACGTGCCCTTGGTCTGTGCCGTCAGCCGATCGATCACCAGCCGCGCCGGCACGTCGACCGGGCCGCCCGCCGCATACGGCACGATAATTCGCACGGTGCCGGATGGCCACTCCTGGGCGGCGGCGGGACATATGCCGATGGCGGCAACGAGTACGGCAAGGCATTGACGTAGCATGGTCGTTAAACTCCCGGTCTTCTGGTGAGACGGCGTAGTTCACCGCGCCTGTCGTTCTTACTCGGTTTTCGGCGACGATGCGCGCAGCCTAGCAGCGGGAGACTAGTGAGAGAACAAGCAGCAGATCGGGCTCGCCGCCAAGAGGTCGCGCGTCACGCCGCCGAAAATCCACTCGCCCAGCCGGCTGCGGCCGTAGGCGCCCGACACGATCAGGTCGGCGCGTTCGTCCTCGGCAAACCGGAGCAATTCCTCGGCGGCCGGGCGCTCGGTGTGCAGGAACGCGTTTGCCGCCACCGACA
>JBFXEX010000076.1:0-30224 GCA_050179645.1 Xanthobacteraceae bacterium
AGGATCACCACCAGGAAGGTGATGAGCACGCCGATGAGGATGGACATGGGTTTATCCGTTCTGGCTTCGAGAATCGCAGTCGGCTGACCGTCGCCGGTCAGGCTGCAGAGGCACCCGAAACTTGCGTGGCAAGGTGCGGGCCGATAAATGCGCTGATCGGCGGAAAGTTCCATGCGCCGCGGGCGTCTGAACTAACGGCGCGGACGCCCCGAAGCGCCGGGCCAGGCGCCAATTCGTGCCGCCACCTCGGGCGGGACGCGGTAATCGCGTAATAGCTGCCGCAGGTCGCGCAGGCCGCAGGCTTCCCGCTGGACCACGAAGTGCCAGAGCGCCAGGCTTGCCTCCGCCACGAGGCGCGCGCGGGCCTGCCGGATCGGAGCCGTTTCGCGCCGCGGATGCTCGGCGTCGAACGCCGCGAGTGTGGCGAGCGCCTGTTCGAGCGCGCGGCCGACCCGACCGAGCGCCGATGCCTTCTCCTGCCCGAATTCGTAATCGAGGAGTGCAGCGGGATCGTCGAACAATTTGCGTTGGCGCATGAACACCTTCGGGCAGTGGTTAGCCATGGGCAACGGCACGGCGGAGCCTACCCAAGAGTCGGACGGGAGCCAACAGCACCCGGCCGGACGGTGGTGACCCGGCCGCCGCCGGTCGCCAATGCAGCCGAACGGCTAATCATGGAGGGCTTTTCTTGGTCCTGGCGGCCCGCGGCGGCGTATGGTCAGCGGCAGGCGGCGTTCGCTTGAACGGCGGCAGCCGATAGGCTCAAATGCTCCAAACGGTTGCACCGATAATAAAGAACCTGGGAGGACCAACATGACCAAAGCCTTCGTCACCGCTTTATGCACCCTCGCTCTCGTTGGCAGCGTCGCCGGACAGAGCCACGCGGAGGATGTGCTCAAGGTCGTCATTCCACAGCGCGGCGCATGGGATGCGGGCGTCGCCGAACTTGGCGAGCGTGGCGGAATCTTCAAGAAACACGGCCTCAAGCTGGAAATCCTGTATGCCCAGGCCGGGCCCGAATCGATTCAGGCGTTGATCGGCGGCAGCATGGATATCGCCACCGCCGCCGGCGTCTCGGCTGCGGTTGGGACGTTTGCCAAGGGTGCGCCGATCCGCATCATCGGCTCGGAGATGATCGGCTCACCGGACCTCTACTGGTATGTGCCGACGGCTTCGCCAATCAAGACAATCCAGGATTTCAACGGCAAGACGGTGGCATTCTCGCTCACCGGCTCGTCCAGCCATGCGGCCCTGCTGGCGTTGATCGCCCAATACAAGCTGACCGCCAAGCCGACCTCGACCGGCAACATCGCTTCAACTATCACCCAGACCATGAGCGGACAGGTTGACGTTGGTTTCGGCGCCGCTCCGTTCGGACTCGACCTCGCCGAAGACGGCAAGATCCGGATCGTTGCCACCGGCAGCGACGTCGCCTCGCTGCGCGCCCGCACCGTTCGGGTCAATCTCACCAACGTGAACACGCTCAAGAACCGCCGCGACGCGCTGGTTCGTTTCAATCGCGCCTATGCCGAAACCGTCGACTGGATGTATTCCGACCCGGCAGCGCTCAAGCATTATGGCGAGTATTCCAAGCTGCCCGAAAAGATCGTGCTGCGGGTGCGCAAGCTCATCCCCAAGGAAAACATGGCGACCGGCAAGGTCGCCGGCATGGACGCGATCATGGCAGATGCGGTGGCGGCGAAGTTCATCCCGGCGCCCCTGTCGGATGCGCAAGTCAAGGAACTCATCCAGATTCCGTAAGGTCCCAAGGTCGATTGGGGGGCGCCGATGGCAGCCAGAACGAGCACCGGCGCAACCGTCATCCCGGCGATGCAGTACCGCGACGCCCCGGCGGCGATCGAATGGCTTTGCACCGCCTTTGGGTTCGAGCGGCACCTGATCGTGCCGGGCGAGAATGGCACGATTGCGCATGCGCAACTCGTCTGTGGCAACGGCATGATCATGGTCGGCTCGGTGAAGGACACCGAGTACGGCCGATTGCTGCGGCAGCCGCGCGATGTCGGCGGCGAGACGCAGACGGTCTACGTCGTAGTGGCCGACGTCGATGCGCATTATGCGCGCGCCAGGAAGGCCGGCGCGGAGATTGTGATCGATATCAAGGACGAGGATTACGGCGGGCGGGATTACACCTGCCGCGATCCGGAAGGTCACATCTGGACGTTCGGCAGCTACGATCCCTGGCCCGGTGACGGCAACTGAGCGGACGTATCTGGACGAACTAGCAAAGGGCGGCCATGCGGCCGCCCTCGTCGCGAATTACTTTGAGCGACAGCTCAACCCAGCACGTTGTACTTCTTGAACCAGGCCTGCATTTCGTTCCAGGCGGCCTCGGCGGCTTCCTTACGGTAGCTCTGCCGGTAGTCGGCGTGGAAGCCGTGCGGCGCGCCCGGAAAGGTTTTGATCTCGAAGGTCTTCTTCGCGCTCTGCAGCGCCGACTTCATGGTGTCGACTTGGCTCAGCGGGATGCCTTGGTCAGCTTCTCCATAGAGGCCGAGCACCGGCGCCTTCATGTCGGGTGCGGACTGGATCGGGCTCTTCGGCCACACCGCTTTCTGTGATTCCGGATCGACCAGCGAGCCATAGAACGCGACGCCCGCCTTCACGTCGGGATTGTGAGCGCAATAGAGCCACACGGTGCGGCCGCCGCGGCAGAAGCCCATGATCCCGAGCCGCGCGGTGTTGCCGCCCTGCGCCTTCGCCCACGCTACCGTGGCATCGAGGTCTGCCATCAGTTCAGCGTCCGGCTTACTGTTCACCTCCGGCATGAGTTTCGGCATCTCGGTGACCTTGGTGAGGTCGCCGCGACGGAAATAGTAGTCGGGTGCGATCGCCAATGCGCCGAGCTTGGCGACCCGGCGCGTCACGTCCTTGATATGCTCGTGCAGCCCGAAGATTTCCATCGCCACCAGGATGACCGGCGGATTGGCGAGGTTCGCCGGCCGCGCGAAATAGACCGGCATCTCGCCGCCCGGCACTTTGACCTTGCCATCGCCGACCGTCAGTCCGGTCGCATCGGTGCGGATGGCTTGCGCGCTGACCGGTCCCGCCGCCAGCGTATAGCCGGCCGCCGCGGCGGCCGAGGCGGTCATGAAGAAGCCGCGGCGCGACAGCGGGTCGACCTGATGGGCCAACCCTTCGACATCTGACGTGAGCTTGGTGCGAACGTTCATCTGCGTCCTCCTGAAGGCTCTTGTTTGCGTGGGAACCGGTGAGCGACGGCCTGATCCGGCCTGATGGCATTAACCCCCAGGGCGACGGGCTTATTCCGCCGGCCTGGTGCGTCGGCTTCCGCCGCTCTGGTACGCAGGTGCGATCTTATCCGAAAAGTGTTGACGCTTCTCGGGGACCGGACGTCACAGTTCCTTGACCACGGCGGCGATGACGCGCGCATCCATCGGCTCGACGGCGGCCGGGAAGGCCGCGGTAATACGGCCGTCGCGGCCGATGAGGTACTTGTGAAAGTTCCAGCGCGGGGTTTCGAGCGGGCGTTCGGTTGCCGCCCATTTGTAGAACGGGTGTGGATTCGGTCCCTTCACCTGAGCCTTGGCGGCGATTGGGAAGCTGACCGCATAGTTGCCATGGGCGGTATGCTTGATGTCGTCCGCGGTGCCCGGCTCCTGGCTGCCGAAATCGTTCGATGGAATGCCGACGATCAGCAGCCCGCGCGGCTGGTAGCGGGCCCACAATTGTTGCAGCCCGGCGTATTGCGGCGTGTAGCCGCAAAGCGATGCGGTATTGACGATCAGGATCGGCTTGCCAGCGTGGTCGGCGAGCTTGATCTCGCCACCATCGAGGCCGGCGAAGGAAAATGCGTACGCGGTGACGCGGCTCATGGCTTGGCCGAAGGCGGGGGTCGCAATGGACGCGGTGAGTAACGCCAGGATGCGTCGGCGGTCGGTGGGCATGGTCCACTTCCTCGCCTGGAATCTAGCAAAGGCGAGCGGCGCTGACGAGTGCTCGCGCTGAGGTGCAAGACGGGCGGCTACATCCCGCGATTGGCCAAAACCTGGCGGCAGGCGGCGCTGATGCGCTGCCGATTCGCCTGAAGGCAGCTTGCGACCCGCATCACGTCGGGCAGTTCGCGCTCGCAATACTTCTGGACGTCGGCCTGGCAGGCGGCGCGCTCCTCCGGCGTGCCCTGGGTCATCGGCAGGGGCGGAAGCGGCAGCGGGAAGGGGTTCTGGGCGAGAGCAGAGTTTGAGCCCAAGGCAAGCGCGGAGAGAGCCAGTAGGCCGAATTGGCGAAGCATTGGCGTTTCCTGAAGTTTGGAGGCGCGACGGACACCGGCAAAGCAACATCGCGGCGGCTTCCACCGCACGATGTCAAAGCCGACTGATCATCCACCGGCTGTGGACCCGGCGTCACCAGCAGCGTCATGGTGGCGAGGGCCGATCCCCCCAAAGTGATCCGTAAAGCGTACTGCAAGCCCAGCGGGGCTGACAGCCTTCGATACCAAGCCGAGGAACTGGCCAAAATCGAGGCATGCCGGCATTCGGTGGGCTCGTCGGCGCTTTCGAGTGCCTGTGCGACGCGGGCAGTCATGCCGGCGCGCCGCGCGGGCGGTCGGGGCGCGGCAAAATAAGTTCCGCGGTCTGTGAACGAAATTGAGGCTCGATGGTTAGAGGGGCACATCCACACGAGGACAACTCCTATGAACGAAGATCGAGTGGCCGGAACGGTGAGGAATCTCAGCGGCAAGGCGCAGGAAGGGATCGGCCGGATGACCGGCGATGCCAAGACCCAGGCCGAAGGCGTGGTCAACCAGGCGGTCGGCGCGGCGCAGGACTTCTACGGACAGGCGAAGGATACCGCGGCCGATGCGGCCCAGACGGTGAAGCAGACCGCGCTCGACGCCGAGGACACGGTGCGCCAGTTCATCGAGAAGCGGCCGTACACGACGGCGCTCGTCGCACTCTGTCTCGGCTGGGCCATCGCGCAACTTCAGCGCCGGGATTGATTTCCGGCGTTGATTGTCAGTCGGAACGCGCGCCGCCGCTGCGGCGCGCTTTTTACGGATGGGAGACACGAATGGCTCAGGCCAAGACAATGGACGACCTGTTTCACGAGACGCTGAAGGACATCTACTACGCCGAGAAGAAGATTCTCACCGCACTGCCCAAGATGTCCAAGGCGGCGCAATCGAAAGACCTAAAATCGGCTTTCGCCAAGCACGCGGACGAAACCGAACGTCAAGTCGCGCGCCTCGAAAAGATTTTCGAGATCATCGACAAGCCCGCCAAGGGCAAGAAGTGCGAGGCGATTGAGGGCCTGATCGGTGAGGGCAAGGAAATCATGGAGGATTTCAAGGGCGCCCCAGCGCTCGATGCCGGGCTTCTGGCAGCTGCGCAGGCGGTCGAGCACTATGAAATTTCCCGTTACGGCACCTTGCGGACCTGGGCCGAGGCGCTTGGACTGGCGCAAGCCGTGAAGCTCCTCGATCAGACTTTGATGGAGGAAAAGAACACCGACGCGACGCTGACTGAGATAGCCCTCGCGGTGACGAACCCGGAGGCGCTGCAGGCGGCCGAATAGGCCAGCTGAGCGGCTTTATTTCATTTTCTGACTCCGGCGGCTTCGCAGGCTTGATGTGAATCAAGGCCTGCGAAGACCGGCATGCTTGTGTGCTGCGGACCAAGCAACGGAGACTTCCATGAGGCGTGGACAAGGCGGACCGGCGGCGTTGCCGGCGATGGCGGCCGTTGCCTTAACGCTGATGCTGTCCGCTTTGTCGGCGCCAATCGCGTCCGCCCAGCAGTTCGGCAGTCGCACCCAAGGGCTTGAGGCGGCGCGCCAGCTCTGTGCGGAATGTCACGCGGTCGAGAACAACGACGCGCGCTCGCCGAATCCCGACGCGCCAACGTTCCCGACGATCGCAGCGGTCCCCGGCATGACGGCCCTCGCCCTGACGGCGGCGCTCAACACCTCTCACCGCTCGATGCCCAACATTGTTCTGCCGCCCGAGGAACAGGCGAATCTGATCGCCTACATTCTCAGCTTGAAGTGATGCCGGCACGTCAGGTCCGGTCGAATTCCTCGGAAGGCTCAACAGCTTCGGCAAGCGAATTCACGCGTTCCTTGAATTCACGCGTTCCTGGACGATTGGGCCCGCGCAAACCGTACGGCACGAACGATCGGATATTCCGGCCGCAGGACTTGCTCCAGCAACTTTCCGTCCCCACGTCTGTTGTTGCGTCAGCTGCGATGGAGCTTCGCGCGGACCATCCGACCTCACCACTGTGTCGATCGCCCGCAAGCGTCCCGCATCGGCGTCCGTCGCCGGATCATCATTGCCATTGAGCCGGCAGAGGAGATGCCGCACCGCTGCGAGCGCGTGGAGCCCATCCTGATTGATGACAGGAAAGGAGTTCTGCCATGTGTGACTACAGTCTGCATCAAGTCGCTACGCGCCAGGCTCAAGTCGCCGATCAGTTGGTGACGACCAAGTTTCCGGAATCGATCACCCGGGGGCTCGCCGCGGTCGGCCGGCCGGATGTGGCCGTCTGTCTGCTGCCGGGCACCGAGGTGGCGTTCGAACGGGATGTCGAGTGCGAGCCTTCGTTCGGTATCGGCATCCTGCCGACGCGCAAGCTCGGGCAGCGCCTTGCGCGTTTCCGTCAGTTGGATCTGGATAACCCGACGGCACATCATGACGCGCTTGAGTTTCCCAATGGACAGATCGTGCTGCTGACGCGGCTCTGCGCCGGCCAGCGCGCCACGGTGCTGCAATTGCCGGCCTCCGCGCAACGCGTCACGGAGGAGGACAGGGCGCCGATGCCTCCGGAGACCGCCCACACCTAGGGATGATCCGACACTTCCAAATGCGAAGAGCCACCGTAAGCCGGTGGCTCTTTTTTGCTTGGCGCGCGGTGAAGTCTCGCGGTGAAGTCTGACGAGCGGGTCAGGGGACGAGAACCGCCTCCGCCTCGCGAAACGAAACCAGCGTTTCAAATTTGTAGCCGCAGGCGTCGCATTCCCACAGGTGGCGGACGCGATGCCGTTCGAGATATTCCGACCATTCAGGAAGGAAGATGGTCTCGCCACACTGGGCGCATCGGTTGGCAGATCGGGCTTCGAGATATTTCTTCTTTCGATCGCTCGTGGTTCGAACGTCCATGGCGCGCCTCCGCCGCAAATGGATTATCTCCCCCAAGCCCACGCCCTAGACTTTCGTATACTGAAAATCTGGCGGCAATAAAGCAGCCTTCCTGACCTAACGCGCGGGAAGATGTGCTGCGCAGCAGCACATCGCGTTTGCGCGTCGCAGCAATCGCTCCTACCAGCGGCAATTTCCCTTGGAGACCTCGACCTTGAGCGCGTACAGCGCTGTATCGTAATTCGGCATGTTCCAAGCCAGGAGGATCCAGCCGTCTCCCCAGGGCATCCGGTTGGTGTCGTTGTTCCAGATCTGACAGTCGCCGGATCGCCAGCGGACCACGTTGTAATCGGCCGCCTGCGCGGGACCGCTCAGGGTGAACGCAATTGCTGCAACGCACAGACCACACGTCCAACGGAACATGATTTGACTCCTTCGTGCCCCACTCAGAGTACCAGCCCTGCCGAGGTCGGATTGCCCGTCGGGCAAACATTCGGCAGCCCCGCTGGCAGGACAGGGCGGGACCGTCATGCCCCCGTCATCCACGTACCGGCGACGGCGGCTTATTGTTCGTGTATGCAGCGGCCTCGAAGGTTCAAACCAAGGGAGAGACCGATGCCAGAAATCTACGTCCACGCCGTCAAGGGCCGCTCGGTGGAGCAGAAGCGCGCCCTCGTGAAGGACATCACCGACGCCGTGGTCAAGAACCTGTCGGTGCCGGCCGACGCCGTAATGGTCGAATTCATCGAGACCGACCCGAACTCCAAGGCCAAGGGCGGCGTCCTGTTCAGCGATCGCGCTCCGTCGCGCTGATACGCCGCTCGACCATCCGGGTGAGCTTTCGAGCAGGAGCGACTTTGCGGGCATTGGCCGCTAGGCCGGTCCTGCGGTCGTGGGGCGTTCCTGCGCCAACGTGAGCTCGATTGCCGGCAGCCCCAGTGCGCGTAACTCCGGCGGTGGTGCGGTCTCCTCCGGCAGCCGGTCGAGCCCTAATGCGATCAGAGCTCGTCCGACCGCCGGGTTCGACGTCCACACCGCGAGCGGGATCGAGAACAGCGGCCCGCCGGCGATGAACAGCGCGTAGGGGATCGCTGTAGGTGCGGTAACAGCCAGCAGCAGCACGGGCGCTGCGCCGATCAACGTCTGTGGCCAGAAGTATCGTGCAGCATCGGTCCAGGACAGCACATGGTCGTCGCGCGTCTGCGCGCCCCAGCCGATGCCGCGGCCCATCAGCAGCCGCACCAAAAATACCGTGTGGCTCGCCCATTGCGCCGATGACAGTGCGATGACGAACACGATCGTAAGAAGGAAGCTCACCACGAAGCGGACGCCGCCGCCGAACGACCGGCGCAGGTCGGCCCTTGTCATGATGTCGATCGCGGTCGCGATGTTGGGCGCAAACCACATCGCCAGCACGAGAAGCAGGAGAACGATTCCCGCATCGAAGCGCATGAAGTCGGCCGGCGCCGGCGCGGTCGCCACCGCGACGCTGCCGAGGAGCAGCATGCCGATCCACGCCGGCGCGCCGATGAACATCAGGATCGCGAAGATCAGTTGATAGCGGCTGACCGGCCGCAGGCCCGGCAGGCGCAGAAAGTGCCAGTACTGCATGTTGCCCTGACACCAGCGCAGGTCGCGGCGGATGTATTCGACCAGCGTCGGCGGGTTCTGCTCGAAGCTGTCGCCTTCGCCCGCGACCACGCGGACTTCGTAACCCGCCCGCCGCATCAGCACAGCTTCGATTTGGTCGTGGCTGAGCACGTGGTCGCCGCCGTCGCCCAGGGTCGGTAACTGGCAGTGCTCCATGAACGGCGCGATCCGCACCAGCGCGTTGTGCCCCCAGTACGGGCCGCAGTCGCCCTGCCACCAGGCGCTGCCGAGAGTGTAAGAGCGCATGCCGAGCCGCATGCCGAACTGGAAGATGCGGGCGAATGCGCTGGCGGACGGCATGCCGATCACCAGGCTCTGCAGAATGCCGATGCGCGGTTCGACCTGCATGACGCGCACCAGGCGCAGCACCGCATCGGCGGTCATCACGCTGTCGGCGTCGAGCATCAGGGCGAACTGATGGTCGCGGCCCCAGCGTTCGCAGAAGTCGCGCACATTGCCGGCTTTGAATCCGGTGTTCTGCGAACGTCGGCGGTAGGTGACGGCGATCCTGCCGCGCCACTCATCGGTCAGCGCGGTGAACCGGCGCTCCTCGGTGCCTGCAATTTCCGGGTCGCTGGTGTCGCTCAGGATGTAGACGTGGAAGCGCCCGCCCACGCCGCGCGCCACGAGGCCCGCCATCAGCGGCGTCAGATGCCGCAGCACCCGGTCTGGAAGCTCGTTGCGGATGCACATCGCAATAGCTGTCGCAGCGACGACCGATTCGTCGCCGCGCACCTTGCCGACCGCCGGCGTGACGAAGGCGGCCGGGTCGCGGGCAAACCGCATGATCAGGAGCCCGATGGTCGCGTTCCAGAAGCCGATCACGTACCAGGGCAGCGTGACGGCAAACAGCAGCACCAGAACGAGATCGACCAGACCGAATCCGCCGTGCGACAGTGCGACGGCGGCGAGCCAGATTAGTCCCGCCATGGTCAATCCGACGGCCGCGAAAAACAGCGTCTGCCGCCAGACCAGCCGTTCGGACGGATTTTGCGTCAGTAGGGCTTCGGGGGCAGGGCGGTCGAGCATCGGTGAGCTTTGCATGTCATTTCCAGTTCGCCGAGGATATAGCGTGGCGGCCGTGGCAAATCCAAACCGGGCGTAACGTGGCGGAACATCAGGCAATCGAGGCGAAGGCGCTGTGGTATGTCGGGCGCGGCAAGGCAGAACTGCGCGCGGAGACCGTTCCTCCGCCGTTGCCGGGCGAGGTACGGCTCCGGGCTTTATTTGGTGCGATCAGCCGGGGCACCGAGCGACTTGTTCATGACGGCCGGGTGCCGCCCGGTGAATTCGAGCGCATGCGCGCGCCGTTCATGGCCGGAACCTTCCCGTTCCCGGTGAAATACGGCTACGCGACGGTCGGACGTGTGGAGGCCGGGCCGGCGCATCTGCAAAACCGCGATGTCTTCGCGCTCCATCCGCACCAGACGCATTTCAATCTCGCGGCCGAGGCGGCGATTGCGTTGCCGGCCAATGTGCCGCCGCGACGGGCGGTGCTCGCGGCGAACATGGAAACCGCGCTCAACGCGGTCTGGGACGGCGCGCCGGGGCCGGCCGACCGCATCGCCATTGTGGGTGGCGGCCTGCTGGGACTGCTGGTCGCTTATTTATGCGCTCGCCTGCCGGGCGCGCAGGTCACGGTCGTCGACATCGATCCCTCGCGCGCTCGGCTCGCGGCCGCGCTCGGTGCTCGGTTTGCCGACGCGGAGGCAGCGCCGGCCGACTGCGATCTCGTCTTCCATGCCAGCGCGACGGCCGCCGGGTTGGCGACCGCGCTTCGGCTCGCCGGCGATGAAGCAACCGTGGTGGAGCTGAGCTGGTACGGGGAGGGCGATATCGCGGCGCCGCTCGGCGCGGCGTTCCACAGCCGGCGGCTGCGGCTCATATCGAGCCAGGTCGGCAAGGTCTCGCCTTCGCACCGCGCGCGCTGGAGCCACGGACGGCGGCTCACGGCGGCGCTGGAATTGCTTGCGGACGAGGCCCTTGATGTGCTGCTTGCACCGGCCATCGCGTTCGAGGACCTGCCGGCCAGGTTGCCTGTGGTTTTCGGAGCGCAGACCGGCGCGGTTTGTCCGGTGATCTGCTATCCCGGAGGCGATGAAGCCCGCTGAACGAAAGGATTCGTAGTGTACGCCGTTGAAGTGACCGAGCAGATCATGATCGCCCACTCATTTAAGGGCGAAATCTTTGGACCGGCCCAGAAGGTGCATGGCGCGACCTTCGTCGTTCGCGTTGCTTTCTACGCGCCCGAGCTCGACCAATACGGCATCGTCGTCGACATCGCGCGGGCCCACGAGGTCCTGAAAGGGGTGCTGGCCCCGCTCAACTACCAGAATCTTGACGATCTGCCGCAGTTTCGCGGCACCAACACCACGACCGAGTTTCTCACCAAATACCTGTACGATCTGCTGGCGCAGGCGGCGCGCTCGGGCAAGCTTGGCCGTGACGGTAAGGACCTCCACTCGGTCCGCGTCACGGTTTCGGAATCGCCGGTCGCGCGCGCCTGGTACGAGGCGCCATTGTGAGAGAATTGGTGTTCGCGGTGCCGGGCGACCTTGCCACGCCGACCGGCGGCTATGCCTATGATCGGCGGATCATCGCCGAACTGCCGGACTGCGGCTGGCACGCGAGCGTGCTGGCTCTCGGCGACGGCTTTCCCCGCCCGGCCGCACGGGCTCACGCCGCCGCCTGTGCGCGCCTCACCGCCCTGCCGGCCGGGCCGCCGGTCGTGGTCGATGGGCTGGCGTTCGGCGTGCTGCCTGATGCGGCGCAGGCCATGGAGCGCACCCACCGGGTGGTCGCCTTGGTGCACCACCCGCTGGCGCTGGAATCCGGTTTGAGTGTGCAGGACGCGGAAACCTTCCGCACGAGCGAGCGCCGGGTGCTGGCCCACAGCCGCCACGTGGTTGCGACCAGCCAGGCGACCGCGCGCGTGCTGGAAACCGACTATGGCGTGGCCCGCGAGCGGATCAGCGTGGTGGAGCCGGGGACGGATCGCGGTACGGCCGTGCGGAAAACCGGCGAAACCGGAAGGGTGGCGCTGCTCGCGGTTGGCGCGGTGGTGCCGCGCAAGGGCTATGACCTGCTGATTGCCGCGCTGGCGCAACTCAAGCATCTGTCCTGGCGACTGACGATTGCGGGCGACCGCACGCGCGACCCGAAAACCACCCGCGAGGTCGAAGTCGCGATCGCCCGCTTCGATCTGGCGGACCGCATAGAAATGCCGGGGTCGGTTTCGGACGAGCGGCTTTCGTCGCTGTATGCGAGCGCCGACCTGTTCGTGCTGCCGTCCCGGTTCGAAGGCTACGGCATGGCCTATGCCGAGGCGCTTGCCCACGGCCTGCCGGTCGTGGCCACGAACACCGGCGCCATTCCCGATACGGTGCCGGCCGAGGCCGGGGTGCTGGTCCCGCCCGACAATGTCCAGGCGCTGGCCGCCTCGCTGGCGCGGATCATCGAACAGCCGGCCGAGCGCGCCCGGCTGGCCACGGCGGCCCGGGCGGCACGCTTTCCGTCCTGGCGCGAGCAGGCGGCGAAATTCGCGCAAGTGCTGGAGCGCCTCGCATGAGCGGCTTTTCCGCCGAATGGCTGTCGCTGCGCGAGCGCTACGACGGCGCGGCACGCAACGCCAAGGTGCTCGACGCCGTGCGCCGGCACTTTGCCGGGCAGACCGCAATCGCGGTCGTCGATCTCGCCTGCGGCACCGGCTCGACGGTGCGCACCGTTGGCCCCTATCTTCCTGTGCGGCAGAGCTGGCTCCTGGTCGACAACGATCTCAGCCTGCTGGCGCGTACCTCGACGCTGTCGCAGCCGCCCAACCTCGGTGTGACGGCGCGCCCGGTCGACCTCGCCCGCGATCTCGAACTGGCGTTGGACGGGCCGCTCGATCTGGTGACCGCCTCGGCGCTGCTCGATCTGGTTTCGGCAGAATGGCTCGACCGGCTGATCATTGAGGCCGCCGTCCGCCGCCTGCCGATCTACGCCGCACTGACCTACGACGGCCGCACCGTCATGCAGCCGGCCGGTAGCTTCGATAAGGAGGTCCTGGTCGGATTCAACGCGCATCAGCGCACCGACAAAGGTTTCGGCCTGGCGCTGGGGCCGGCCGCCGCCACGCGGACGATCGATCGCTTCGAGCATTTCGGTTACGCGGTGGTGCAGGGCCGCTCGGACTGGGTGTTCGGTCCGGAGGATCGGCCGATCCAGGAGGCGTTATTCGAGGGCTACGCCGAGGTCGCCGCACTCACCACCCAGATGACCGCGGCCGAGATCGGCAGTTGGCTGGCGCAACGCCGCTACCACCTGGCCGAGGGCCGTTCGCATCTGCGGATCGGTCACGTCGACATGTTTGCGTGGCCGACCGCCAAGCGCTGAGCGCTGAGGTCACAGTCGAGCAGCACCTCCTCGCCAAGCACGTGGGCTTGGATCGGCGCGCGGATCGCTTCGTCAACACGTTCGATCGGCGGGAGGTTGAGGCTTGCCCGGCCCGAGCCAAGGATGATCGGCGCGATCATGACGTGCAGGCGGTCGAGACAGCGGGCGGTGAGGAAGCGCGAAACCGTATCGGCGCCGCCTTCGATCAGGATCCGCCGCATGCCGCGCTCGGCAAGCGCAGCGAGAACGGCGGCCGGAGGGATGCGGTCGTCGACCGTGGCGATTCGCACGATCTCAACGTCGGGCGCAAACCGACACGCGGTGCCTTCGGTGGTCACGACGATCCGGCGGACGCCGTCCGCGGCCAGGAGCCGTGCGGCCGCCGGGAGACGTCCCTTCGGATCGAGAACGATCCGCACCGGGCTCGGGCCTTCGACTCGTCGGACGGTCAGTTGCGGATCGTCGGCGATAGCGGTCCCGACGCCGACCACCACGGCGTCGACCAGCGATCGCAGCCGGTGAAGGTGAGTGAGGCCGGCGCTGCCATTGATGTAGTGGGAGTGCCCGGTGGCGGTTGCGACTCGCGCATCGATCGACTGGCCGCACTGGGCTACCACCACAAGGTCGTCGACGGCACCCTTGCGCAAGGGGCCGAACAGCTCTTCCCACGGCGAAGGTAAGGAACCGATCGAGGCGCGAAACGCTTGAAGGACCGCCGTCCAGGATGAACTGGCAGGTAAGCCGCGCGGTCGATCTTGGCAGCCTGTCGGCATTTTATTACCTACTCTCGAGGAGACGGCGGTTGTTTCGTAAAATCGGAATAAATTCGCAAAGTTCGCCAAACATACGTCGTGAAATTGCTACGGTGAGGGAATACATGATTAAGTCCTGCGTTCATCAAGTGTGGCCCGCAACGCGCGACACGATGGGCGTGACTGGGAGAATGTGTAGTGCGGGGTGACATGAGTGGGAATGGGAAGTCCGGCCTGTTTGGCAGTGCCGAACAGGTTGCGGTCGAACGCGGCGTATACGAATTCCGGTCCGAGCGACCGATCATCATGACCTCGAAGAACGAAGTCGCGGCGGTCATTCCAGTGGATGGCATGACCGAGGAGCGGCTTGCGGCCTATCGGGCGTTGTGTGCACCGGCGCAGCCGAGGCTCGTGATCTCCTCGCGGCGGGCCAAGGCGCTGGGCGTCGATGCGACCGAACCCGTCGGTGTCGCTATCGGTGATCTGCATACCGCGGCGGCAATCTTTGCGCTCGCGTCTGACACCCAGGTCACGCGGCATGTCGAAGTTGTGCCCGCCGGCGAGGTAGCCGGGCCGGCGATTGCGCTTGCCAAGCTCGCACAGCGCTTGCCGGCACTGCTGATTGCCGACGGTCGCGCTGCAGCCGCTGGCGACGTGTCGCTCGTGACGGTGGACGCGGACGCGGTGGCGCGCTTCCGCCAGGCGTCGATTGGCTCGCTTGCGGTGGCTGCCGAGGCGGCTATTCCGCTTAACGGCGATATCTCGGCTCGTTTCGTGATCTTCCGGGATCGCATTGGCGGAACACCCACCGCTATTGTCGTCGGCCGTCCGAATTTTGCCGAGCCGGTCCCGGTGCGGATGCATTCGGCGTGCCTCACCGGTGATGTGTTCGGATCGCGGCGCTGCGATTGCGGCGATCAGCTTCGCCTTGCACTCGCGCAATTGGCACTCTACGGCGGTGGCGTCGTCCTGTACCTCGAGCAGGAAGGCCGCGGCCTCGGGTTGCCGAACAAGATCCGCGCCTATCAGTTGCAGGACGTCGGACTCGATACCGTCGACGCCAACACGGTGCTGGGTTACGACGACGACGAGCGCGACTATGGCGTCGCGGTGCGCATGCTGCAGTTGCTTGGCTGTACCCGCGTGCGGCTTCTCACCAACAATCCGTCCAAGCTTGAAGGCTTGGCGCAGGCCGGCATCGACGTCTCCGGACGCGTGCCGTTGCAGGGGCCGATCAATCCCGACAATCGCCGCTATCTCACCGCCAAGGCGAAACGGGCCGGGCATCAGCTCGATCATCTCCTGGGGGCGCTCGCCGACGTTGGCGAGCCGCCGCGCAAGCCGGTCGGTAGCGGCCAGTCCTCATGATATGATATTATGATTAGATCGTGAGCGGCGGTAGTCCGGGCCGCTCATTGGCTTGCGCCGTGCGCATGGGGGCTGCAATGGACGCCACGTCGAGCACCGCGGAAGCGGCGCCGGTTCCCGCGTATTCGGTGACCGCGCGGGTTCTGCATTGGATCACCGCGGCACTGGTGCTGGCTCTGGTTCCGCTCGGATTTGTGATCGCCAACGAGGCCGGCGGCGCACAGCAGGAGCGGCTCTACGACTTGCACAAGTCGCTTGGCGCCCTGATGGTCCCAATCATCATCCTGCGGCTGCTGGTCCGCCTTGCCAGTCCGCCGCTGCCGTTGCCGGATGAAATTCCGGCCATCCAGCAGTTTGCCGCGCATGCGACGCACTGGGCGCTTTACGCGCTCCTGCTGGCTCAGGGGCTGATCGGCTGGATCGGCACCTCGGCCTATCCGGCGCCGGTCCCGTTCTTCGGATTGTTCAATCTGCCGGCGCTGTGGCCGGAAAACCGGGCGCTGTCCGATCAATTGCTGGCGCTGCATCGCTGGTGCGGAATCGCGATTGCGATTATCGTCAGCATTCATATCGCGGCCGCGCTCTATCATCATTTCGTGCGCAAGGATCGCGTCCTGATGCGCATGCTGACCGGCTGACCGCCAGGTTTTCCCCATGGCATCCGTCTCCAGCCGGGTGATCGGCAACCTTGCGTTTCCGGAAGTTTCGCAGCGCCTGAGGGAAACATCCATCCTGCTGTTGCCCGTGGGTGCATTCGAGCAGCACGGGCCGCACCTGCCGCTCAACACCGACGCCGTGATCGCCGAAGAGTTGACGCGCCGGATGATCGCGCGCTGGGGCGATGCGCACGATCTCTGGCAGCTGCCGACGGTTTCGATCAGCGTCTCGCGCGAGCATGACTGGGCGCCGGGGACGCTCTGCCTGACGATCGAGAATTTCATCGCGATCCTGCGCAACCTGGCGCAGGACATCATCCGCAGCCTGCCGGCGCGTAACCTGGCAATCGTCAACGCACATGGCGGCAATCGCGGCGTCCTGGAGACGCTGGTGCGCGATCTCACCCACGATGGCGCGCTTAATTGTTGCATCATCCATCCGCACGACCTGGCGACGGTGAAGGCGCCGGGCCCGGACGTTCACGGCGGTCCAGGCGAGACCTCGATCATGCTGGAATTCGCGCCGCATCTGGTGCGCCGGGACAAGATCGAGCGGCTGCGCAAGCGCGCCGACAAGGCGGCGATCGATGCATTGGTGTTCGCCCGCGGGACCACTTGGCCGTGGCGCAGCGACGATCCGCGGCTCTCCGAGCACGGCGTGATCGGAGAGGCGCGCGGCGCGTCGGCCGAGCTTGGTCGCCGGATCGTCGACAGCATCGTCGACGCATCGGGCGGCGTGTTCGAACAGCTTCTGGACAATCAGCGGCGCTGGCGCGTCGGGGGCGCTAAGGCGTCGCCCGGCGACCTTGCCACGCGGCCAGCGCCGCAACGGCGCCGGCCAGGACCGCCAGCACGCACCAGTAGGCGTAGCGGAAGTCCGACGCCACCCCCACCGCGGAAAAAGTCATGACGTAGATCGCGGCCGAGGCGGGAACGCCGATGGCGAACGCGCCCGCGGGCGTTGCGCGGGCCGGCCATGCAGCCGCAGCAATCGCGATCGCAAGCACGAGCCAGAGGCCGGGCCTGAACAGGGTCGTCCGCTCGATGCGTTGGTGCAGGTCGAGCAGCGGACGAAAAAACGAGTTGCTGCCGTACGTTGCTTGCGGTCCCTGCCAATCGAGATAAGGCAGCACCAGGTTGGGCCGGGCGAGGAAGTTCCACGTGTAGGTGGCGCGGTGCTGCAGATAGGCGAGGGGATGCGCCAGGATCGCCCGGCGCCAGGCCTGCGAGAGCCGGGGCGTGCCGAAGATGACGTCGTCCGGGCGCTCGAGGCGCTTCATGACGAACTGGCAGGGCTCTCTGTACCAATACACATCCCACAGCTTGCCGCCGTCGTAACAGCGGCTGACCAGCAGCGCGTTCTCATCTGCATTCCATGCCACTGGAAATTGATTTTTACCGCTGAAATGGGTGATGCCGCCGAGGTCGAACACCATCAGCGAATGCAGCGGATTGGTGCGCTTGGCGCCGATCAGCCCGTAATAGACCGCCGGGACAATCGCGTAGCAGACGATCACAAGCGGAAGAAACCACAGCGCGGCGCGCTTGAGATCGAAGCGCGCCGGCCACAGGACATAGATCGTCAGAGCCGCCGCGGCGAAGATCGCGTTCGGCCGTAGCAGAACGCCAAGCGCGACGAACAGCAGCGCAACACCCTGCACCGGCACCCGCACCCGCACGCTGCGTCCGGCCGCCGCAAACGGCAAAACGGCCGCGACCAGCCAGACCACGCCGAACAGGATGTCGCGCCAGATCATGCCGACGAAGAAGAATGCCGGCGGTGAAAGTGCGAGAAACGGCGTCATGATGCCGAGCCAGCGCGCCTGCCGCGCCACGGTGAATGCGAGGAGGCCAAATCCCAGCCAGTAGAGCGACGCGATCAGCAGGAACATGCTCATCGCACCGGGCGCCAGCGGATCGATCAGCCACCACAGCAGCCCCATCACCGGCGATTGCCAGTCGGAGAAGTTCCACGCCACGGCATCGTTGTAGAGATAGCGGGCGTCGAGGGTCGGGTAGCCGGGCTGGAACACCAGAATGGTCAGCGTGTAGCCGGCCGCGAGCAGCACGAGGAGGATCAGGTTCCAGCGCAACGGCAGACCGCCGCCTGGAAGACTATCGACCGGATGGTCCAAATGGTTTCCGGCCGGCGGCCGGGCGGCTTCGATCGTCATTCGTCAACTCGCCAGCTGGTAGCGCAAAGGAATGAAGCAGGGCGGGAGTGGTGGCGATCGAGGTCGAACGCGACGCGACATGTGGAATTGCCCAGGTAACACTGCAAGTCTTTCCTTGCGTCGCTTGGTCAATCCATGGATTTCCGCTCCCGTCCCGAGTCGGGAGATGCCGGCGACATGCCGCGACCTGCACAGCCGCCGTCGGTTCACCAAGAGCTTGCGCGACGATGGAAATATGTCTCCGGTGCGACTGCCGGGCGACTGGACAAATCCTTCGCTGGTCCGGCACAACACCTGCGGGTTGCCGGGAGTGGGGCCATGGACGAGGACGAACGGTGGCGACGCGCCTCGGAATGGGCCGACCGCTTTTCGCCCTTTCGCCGGCGCCAGCCGATCTTCGTTGGGCTCGTGTTCGCGCTGGTCGCGCTGATTACGCTGGGCATCTTTCTGAGCCTCGTCGGATTGAAACTCGGACAAGTCTGGATCGAGGCGCTGGCAACGATCGCCGCCGTGATGCTCGTCGGCGCGGGCCTCGCGCTGCTCAGCAATCGCGAGGCGAGAGCAACGTTTATTGCCGAATACCGCCGGCTCAATAAGGTCAATCCGGCACCGGATCACAAGGAGCGGGCGAAGAAACGCGCTTTGCCTTGAGGACAGAGCGGCTCCGGTCCGGCCGTACGCCAGGCGACGGGGGCAGCCGCTCCCACAAAAATACCACCAGGACGCCTTTTGGCAGCCATCCCGTTCGAGCTTACTTTCAGCCGTTACGTGTATTGTAGCGTAGGAGCTGCGTATGAAGGATCATGGCGTGGTGAGCAAGCGCGCGAAGGACGTCATTGTCGAGGTTCTATGTCAGTGGGTGGATCTTCCCGAGACGGCGGACGAGAGCCCCCTGCAAAACCTGTCCGGGGTCGTTGATACTCTGATCAACAACCTGGATTCCGCTGGATTTGCTATCGAAATCAAGGCTCCGGTCAGCGGCGAAGTGATAGCGACCGACGTCGGCCGGCAGGCGCTCAGGATGAAGCGGGCCGAGGAGATCGTGAAGGAGTGGCTGATCGAGCAGGGCAAGACCGGTCCAGTTCCGCTCGCGCATCACGCACCCGGCTGGAGCGACTATCAGCGCGAGTACGCAAATTTCAATTTGGCAATCGCCCAAGCCAAGGGCGCTTGAAACCGACGCGGCATCCGCATCCTGCAGTCGCTGGGCGCCGGCCTGGACACCGTGATCCGGCGCCTCACAGCCATCGCGGGCCGTCCTGATCGCGTGAGTTCGATCGCGCTGACGGGCGGCTTGTGACCGGCCCGCTTTCCGCCTAGGCTGCGGTCTGGATCGGCCGCCGCCGTCCGAGGCGAAATTTTATGCCCAACCGTCGCCATTGGCTGTTTGCCGCGCTGCTGCTGCTTCCGCTGCTGCTGCTGTTGGCGTTCAGCGGAAGCGGCGATGCCTGTAATCTGACGGGCGACCGTCAACTCGGTCCCGGCGTTCAGCAAGTCAAGGGACAGCCGTTCGATCATCGCTACGCCATTGCCGTCGGCGCGATCGAACTGGCCGACGAAGAGGATGGCCCTCCCAAGAAAGCCTCTCGGGCGCACACGATCGTCCTTTGGCCGCGCGGCGAGCGGTCCGCGACCTGGCGCGAGGGAGCGCCGTGTCATTTCGGCGGAGCGCCTGTCCCCTGCGCGGCGCAGCCCCGCGCTCCGCCGGCACTCTTCTAACATCGTCGCCTGACTGTCCGTGCGCATGCGCCGGCCGCGGGCGCGCTTCCCCGCCTGCCTCAGCGCGGGTGCGATTCCGACCTCCCACTCCAAATTTGCGCCGCCGAATGACGCACCGCGCAGCGCGGGCTGACGGCGGCTCCCCAAGGAATCACCCCATGACCCTGATCATCTACTACCTCGTCCTGGTCCTCTCGGGCACCTTTGGCTCGATCCTGTTCAGCCTATGGCTCGAGCGGATGACGTCAGCGCACCTGAGCATGACCGTGTTCCTCTGCTTGTATTTTTTCGTGCTTTGGCTTGCCTGGCCGCTGGCGGTCCGGTTGAGCGCGCCGAAGGAAGAAACCTCAACGGCGAAATCGAGCGTCCAGCCTTCCGGCGGCTAGAGCTTGATGATTTATGCTTAATAACCTGAGTTCCTGAAGTAGTTGGCGCATTCCTCGGCGGAGAAGGTAGCGAGGAGTTCGCCGACTGCGATGCACACGGCTTCGACCGTTCGCGCGGCGGCTTTTCGCAGCAGATGCTTAAGCTTGGCGAAGACCTGTTCGATCGGGTTCAGGTCGGGCGAGTATTTGGGCAGGAAGAAGACCTTGGCGCCGGCCGAGCGGATGAGTGCGCGCACCGCCTTGCCTTTGTGGCTGCCGAGATTGTCCATAATGACGACGTCGCCTTCGCGCAGCGTCGGCAGGAGGACGTTCTCGACATAAGTTCGAAAGCTCTCGCCGTCGATCGGTCCCTCAAGCAGCCACGGTGCATCGATGCGGTTATGCGCAAGGCGGCCAGGAAGGTCGTGGTCGTCCAGCGGCGATGCGGGACCTTGGCGATGAGACGCTCGCCGCATGGCGCCCATCCCCGCAGCGGCGCCATGTTGGCCTTGGTCCAGGTCTCGTCAATGAAGACCAGGCGCTCGGGTTCGACGCGATCTTGATACTTGGTCCACTGCGCTCGCCGTCGCGCCACGTCGGGCCGATCGCGCTCGCCAGCCACCACGGCTTTTTTTGAAGCTCAGCTTCTCGGCATGGACGAACTCCCAGACCGACCGATAATCGACCTTGAGGCCGCGCACGCGGACGGCAGCGTGCCCTTAAATGACTGATACAAGACTTCTCTCAATGCAGCGGCACCGTTAGTGGATTATACGAATAAAGCCACTCATTGCGGTCTCTACCTTCGTCGCGCTGCGAAAACGCTGCTCGAATCTCTGCCTGCGAGCGAAGGTGAAATAGATTTCGATTGAAGTTGGATTGATTGACGATCCGCGCCGTGCGCTCCATTCGATTGCGCTGATAGAGCTGCAATGCCTCAGAAATTGAGGGTGAAACAGCGAGGGCGCGGGTGAGCACGGCGCCGTCCTCGATCGCCATCGCAGCGCCCTGGGCAAGATAAGGGAGAGTAGCGTGCGCGGCGTCCCCAAGAATCGTCGCACGGCGTGAACTCCAGTTTTGCAGCGGCTGACGGAAGAACAGTGACCAGCGATAACACTCATTTTTGTCCACGGCATCGATGATCGTCTGAATGACCGGGTGCCACCCTGCATAGTGCGCCTTCAGCATGTGCCATGGCAATTTGACGGTCCAGGATTCTTCGGAAACCTCGTCGGTTTCGACGAGACCGACAAAATTCAATAGTTCTCCCCCACGCAGATAGTAGCAAACGACGTGGCCGCCCGGCCCCATGAACACGGACATCACCGGTTCCAAAAGTTTGCGCGACAGCTGGGCGGTGGGCACTACAAATCGCCAAGCAGCGTCTCCGGTATATTGTGCCGGAATGTCTCCGACAATTTGTCGCGCAACCACGGATTTCAAACCATCGGCGCCGATGAGGAGATCACCTCGCGCGGTTCGGCCGTTCTCGAACCGCAGCGTCACTCCAGACTCGCTCTCCTGAAACTCGACGACCTTGTGATCGAGCCGCAGTTTCACAGTATCCAGGGAGCGAGCCTTTGATACCAAGAGCTCATGCAAATCCGCGCGGTGCAACTGCGTGTAAGGCGCTCCGTGTAGGCGCTTATGTTCCTCTGACAGCGAGAAGCGCTGGATCACCTCCCCGGTGTCGTGCAGCCGGAAAACGTAAGCACCTGGGCTGACGCCGACCTGCACGATCGACGCTTCAAGACCAAGATCGCGAAGCACATGCATTGCATTGGCGCTGATCTGAATGCCGGCCCCAATCTCAGAGAGCACCGGAGCCTGTTCGTAGATTTCTACCTCATGTCCCTCCTTCATCAGGCAAGACGCTGCGGATAGCCCACCGATGCCGGCGCCGGCGATCAGAATCTTATATTTGTGCATTTACGGAACCATCTCCCAATCCTCAAGCTTGCGGCTATGCTGGTCAGATGACGAGGGCTTGTGTACGCCGTATCCTTGCAGAACCAAGTTTCTGGCAGTGACGAGACCACCGCGGGTTGAGTGTCAACCTATTTCCGACACGCCAGCATGGTCCGCCATGTCTTGTCTTCCGAAATCTCGGTGGCGAACCACGACAGGGTCTCTGGCGACCAATATCGTCACCGAGTGCCCAGCTCTCGTTGAGGCCATGCAATCCGTTCTTTGGCAGTGAGGTGCTGACGGCTTGTGTCCGTCTTGCGACCGGCCCTTGTGCGTTGTGATCAAAACGGCGAACCAACAGAGGCTCCGAGCAGATGGCATCCGTCGGAGCCTCGGGTATGTGGCGATTGCGCACGGGTCGGCCCCGCGCGATGCTGCGATGCGCAAGGACCGAACGGGTCGTCGCGGTGGCAAGAGAAATCAAGATTGTTTCAATTTTCTTGTAGGTAGCGCGCGAGCCAGACCGAGATCACCGCCGAGGTACCGTTACGGACGCTCTTGAGACCGCGCTGGATCGCGGGACCGACTTCGGTCGGGTCGGTGACGTTCTCACCGTAGGCGCCCGCCGCCTCCGCTTCCTTGGCGAAGTCGATCGGCGGATCGAAGTAGCCGCCGTGGTAGCCGGCCTTCGCCGAATAGCCGTCCGGATAACTGCGCGCAACCCGGATGGTGCCGGTTGAGTAGCTGCGGTTTTGGTAGACGATGGTGAGATAAGGCGCGTTGTACTGCCGCGCCGACCACAGAGAGTGGATCGCGCTTGCGAACATGTAAAATCCATCGCCGGTGATCGCCACGACGTCGCGGTCGCTGGCCGCGAGCTTGGCGCCAAACGCAGCGCCCGGCGCCCAGCCGCCACTGCTGCCAGGATTGTTGAAGTAGGAGCCCGGCCGGTCGCATTGCAGATACTCGTGCACCTGATTGAGCACGATGGTGTCGTCGAACACGACGCAATCGTCACCCAGTGCTTGGCCGATCTGGTATGATAGCCACTTGCTATCGATCGGCGTCTTGCCCGAGGCGGTACGCGCCGCGTCAGTCAGCTTCTGCCGTCGCTCGGCGGACATAGCCGCCCAGCGGGCGGCACGAGCCTCGCAGCGCCGGCGGTCTTCGGGCGTCATGCGACCGCGCAATTCGGTTTCCAGCGCCGTGATGGTAAGCAGTGCGTCGGCGGTGAGCCGCAGGTCGGCGGTGAACTCCATGGTCGGGATACGACGCTTCGACGGCTCGACGTCGACGATCGCCGCATAGGCATCGTCGGGCGGCGCGTTCGGGCCGATCAGCCACGGAATATCGGTGTCGAGCGCAAGCACCAGATCGGCTCCGCTCAGGTCGGTAAAGCCTTGAAAAAGCGGATGAGTCATCGGGAAGCAGTGGTAGGATCTCTTGCCGGACTGCGCGATCGGGGCGCCGAGCAGCTCGGCGAGCCGCACCAGCGCCGGCACGGTCGCCGGGTTGCGGCCGGAGCGGCTGACCACGATGTGCGGATTGTTCGACTGGATGAGGCGGGCTGCTAGCTCCTTGATGCCGTCCGGGTCCGGCGCCGGCATCCTGGCGACGCCAAGCTGCGCGAGGCTCGGAAACTTGGCGCTTTTGGTTGGCGCCAGCGTCACCTCGCGCGGCAGGCTGAGATAGACCGGGCCGCGGGGCTCGGTACAGGCAACCTGCAGGGCGCGCGACACCATCAGGCCGGGATTGTCCTGGAATTCGAGCTTGTGGTCCCACTTGGTGTACTGGCGCACGATGCCGTTCTGGTCGAACGTCTGCTGTAGCCAGAGATGCCCCTCAGACTCGCGCGCGCCGCGCATGCTGCCCGGGTAGGCGACCGGCGGAATGCCAGCGGTGATGAGCACCGGCAGGCCGCTGTGCCACGCGGTGTGGATTGCGCCGCCGTAGTGCTGCGTGCCGCAGTCGACATGCGCGGCGGTGACGCTCGGCTTGCCCGTGAAGGCCGAGTAGCCGAGCGCGGCATTGAGACTCGCATGCTCGTGAGTCACCGAGATCAACTTCGGAGCCTTACGGCCGAGCGCTTCGGCCTTGGCGATTGCCTCCTGGTAGAAGCCGATCTCGGAACCCGAGGTGAAGAACACGTATTCGACGCCGGCCTCTGCCATCGCGACGACCAGCGCTTCGCCATTGTCTTCGGCCGGAAATTCGACCCAGGCCCGAGTGTCATTGCGGCGGTGTGGTATGTCCTGCATATTGTTCCGATCCCCAGCAGACGAGATAAATGATGTGCGGCGAGGCGCGGGCGAGACACGTTTCTTTCGACGCCCCGCCTCAGGGCAGGCGGCGCGCCCGGCGATTACGGGCGGTCAATTCGGCTTCAAGCCGCCGGCTTTGACCACGCCTTCCCACTTGGTAACGTCGTCGCGCAGGAACTTTTCGAACTCGGCGCGGCTGATGGTCCATGGGGTTACGCTCTGTTTTGTCCAGACATCCTTGACGGCGGGCCGAGCCAGAACCTTGCGAAGCTCGGCGTCGAGCTTCTCGACGACGTCCGGCGGCGTTCCGGTTGGCGCCATCAGCCCGAACCAGATACTGGTCTCGTAGCCGGACGCGCCGGATTCCGACATCGTGGGGACGTCGGGTGTCGCTGGCGTCCGCTTCGGGCCGGTGGTGGCGATGGCTCGGACTTGGCCAGACTGCACCATGGACCAGATCGACGGAATGGCGTCGAACATCATCTGCACGTGACCGCCGACCACGCTGTTGCGCATGTCGCCGGAAGCGCGGTGTGGCACATGCACCATTTCGATGCCGGCCATGGATTCCAGGAGTTCGCCGGCCATGTGGTAGACTGTGCCGATGCCGGACGAAGCATAATTGATCTGGCCGGGCTTGGACTTGGCGGCCGCGACGAACTCTTGCAGGTTTCTCGCCGGAACCTCACGATTCACCACCATGATGAGGTCGGCATAGTTGATCGACCCGATGGCCACGAAATCCTTCATCAGGCTGAAGGGACGGTTTGGATTGAGCGTCTCGTTGGTGGTGTGCGCATTCGATACAATCAACAGCGTGTAACCATCGGGCGCGGACTTCGCCACCGCGTCACTGCCGATGATGGCGCCGGCGCCGGGCCGCGTCTCGACTACGAACGGCTGCTTCATCGACTCGGAGAGATGCTGCGCGAGCAAGCGCGTGTAGGTGTCGCCGGGGCCGCCGGCGCCGAACGGCACTATGATGCGCACGGGACGATTGGGGAAGCTCTGGGCCATGACGTCGGCGGTGCCCAGCAGGAACGAAATGACGAGCAGCGGTACGGCCGCGGCGCGAAACGGAGATGTCATAAAAACTCCAACCATAGTGAATTCGAAGGCCGCATCGTTTCAGCAATTCGGGAACGTTTCAACTGCTGCATCCTCAGTTATCGAGCCAGATTTCTTCAACTGATCGAGTCGTCTGCAACACTATAGCCGACCGCATGTCTAAGCACGCTGCGCGCTTGGCTGAGCCTGTTGAGCGTCGCCCCGACCTGGCAGTAGAGATCCCGCCTGCAGGTTCAGGTGATGCTGCAGTGGTGCGGAGTGAATCATCTCGCTCGATCCGACCGTGGCCGAAGAGCAGTTTTGAGCGGCCGAACTGCGAGGCCAACACGCGCGACTGGCCGGTGTTTAGCGATGCTCGACCGTGTGATCCCTTCTACGCCACATAGAACAGGGAGACGCGCTGCTACTGCTCACTCCAGCACGATTTTGTTCGCACGGATCACCTCACCCCACCGCCTGACTTCTTCCTTGATGAAAGCCGCCGTTTCGGCCGGCGTCCCGCCGTCCGGTTCGACATTGATTGCGCGAAAGCGCTGTTGCACCTCCGGCATCTTAAGCACTTCGATGGTGGCCTTGGCGATCTGATCGCGCAGTGCCGGCGGAAGCTTGGGCGGCCCTACCATCGCGTACCAAGCGCCTGAGATCAAACCAGGAAGCCCGGCTTCGCCTGCAGTCGGCACGTCCGGCATCGCCGCCGCCCGCTTCTTATCGGTTACCGCCAGAACTTTGAGCTTGCCATCCCGATAAAGCCCGAGCGCGCCCGATATGTTGCCGAAGAAGACATCGACACGCCCCCCAAGCATATCCTGGTAGACCAACGTCTCGCCGCGATACGGCACATGCACCATGCTGGTACCGGTCATGTTCATAAACATGTTGGCAGTCAGGTGGGGCGTATTGCCTGGCCCTTGGCTGCCATAGACGAGTTTGCCGGGATTGGCCTTCGCGTACTCAATCAACTCTTTAACGGAATTCACCGGCAGATCCTTGCGCACGATGACGAGATTTGACACCGATCCGAAGTTCGTGATCGGCACAAGTTCGTCCGGCTTATAGTTCAATTCCTTGAAAAGGCTTTGGTTAGTAGCGATCGGCGGCGATGCCGACACCAATAGGGTGTAGCCATCCGGCTCCGCCTGCCATGCCATCGCGGCGGCAATGTTGCCGGCTCCGCCGGAACGGTTCTCTATGATGACCGGCTGACCCCACTTCGCCTGCAACTTGTCACCGACAATGCGGGCAAGGACATCGTTCGTGCCGGCGGCAGGATAGGGGATGAGAATTTTCACCGGTCTCGTCGGATACGCGCCCTGCGCAAACGCCATGTTGTGATTTGGCGCGGCAACCACCGACAGGACAAAGGCGGAAGCAAGCGTAGCCAGCCATCGGACCATAGGTATTCTCCATCTTGGACGGTCTACGGGCGTCGGGGACAAGAACGGTAGGGTCACACAATCGCCATCGCGGGCCAAGGACAATTTAGACAAAAGCCTAGTACGGACGCCTCAGTCCGGGAGCACTCACGTGTTGCACGCGAAGCGCAAGCGATCACCGATGGCTCTATCGCAAAATCAAACCGGTCGATTATCCAACACCTTGCTTCGCTACCGGTTTGGCATAGCGGCTGAGAGGCCTCGGGAGACCCAAATTATCGCGAAGAGTCCGGCCAGTATAGCTGCGACGAAATATCCCGCGGCGCTGCAATTCAGGGATTACGGTCGCGACGAACTCATCGAGGGCGCCTGGCAAATAGGGAGGCTGTACAAGGAAGCCATCGACCCCCTCGTTCAGGAACCACTCTTCCATTTCATCGGCAATTTTCCGCGCGGTCCCTGTCACCGTGCGATTGCCGCGCGCACCGGCATAGCGCATGTAGATTTGCCGAATCGTGAGACCTTCGACTCGAGCCATATCCATGACCTGCTTGAAATGTCCGTGACTCCCTTTCGTGTCAGGGATGTCCGGCAGCGGGCCATCGAGAGGGTAGCCCGACAGGTCGAAACCACCTACTGCAGCCGACAACAATTCCAGACCGACTTCGGGATGAATCTTGGACTGTAGAAACTGATGTATCTCCTCGGCCTCCAACTCGGTATTGCCGATCACAGGATTGAACCCGGCCATGATCTTCAGATGCTCGGGAGCGCGGCCATACTTGGCCATACGGCCTTTGACGTCTTTGTAAAAAACCTGGGCTTTTTCCAACGAGGGGGCCATGGTGAAGATGACCTCGGCATGCTCCGCGGCGAATTCCTTGCCGGCTTCGGACGACCCGGCTTGTACGATCACTGGATGCCCTTGCGGTGGACGCGCCACGTTCAGCGGCCCACGAACCGAGAAATTCTCGCCTTTGTGGTTCAAGACGTGAAGCTTCTCGGGCTCGAAGTAGATCGATGACGAACGGTCCCGCACGAATGCATCGTCGTCCCAGCTATCCCAAAGACCTTTCACGACTTCGACGAACTCACCGGCCCGATCGTATCGCTCGCCATGCTCATAGTGAGCCTCCCGGCCGAAGTTCCAGGCCTCGGAAAGATTTCCGGAGGTGACGACGTTCCAGCCTGCGCGGCCACTACTGATGTGATCAAGCGAAGCGTACTTGCGAGCCACATGATACGGCTCGTTGTAACTGGTGGTTGCAGTCGCCACGAGGCCAATGTGCTCCGTCACGGCAGCGAGCGCCGAGAGGAGCGTGATTGGCTCGAAATAGGCCATGTATTGCGGCCATCGCCTGAGTGCGTTCAGATTGCCGTGCCTGACCGCCACCGCGTCGGCAAGAAAAATGAAATCGAAACGCGCCCGCTCCGCAGTCTGCGCCAGCTGAACGTAATGGCGGAAGTTGGTACCCGCGTCGGCCTGCGAATCCGGATGTAGCCAGGAAGCGACATGGTGCCCAGTCGGATGAAAGAACGCAGCAAGGGCGAGGTGCCCCCTCCGGCGATTCACGTTGTTCATGATGAGCCCCCCTCACAAGTGGCCACGGTATAGAGTTTATGTTGGCAACAAATCGGCTGTCTAGCTTAGCTAGCCTGTTGGCGCCCTGCCTGCGTGCCGCAGCTCGTTTATTCTGATGCAAGCCGGTCGCAAATCCGCGTCATCTACGCAACCCGCGAGTTGCCATGGAGGTCCCAAGGAATGCTGCGCTATCCACCGCCGGCCTGGCATGAGGGGCCGTTCTTCATTGCAGCTGTCTCCCTTGCCGTCGTTGTGATCGCGATCCTTATCGTCGCTGCGGCGCTAATTTGGCAGAAACATCGGACAAGGGCGAAGTGATGCTATTTGCGCGGTGAAGGATGAGCGTAGCGGCATCCTTGTCGACCTTCGATGCCACTCGTAATAGCCCGAGACCGGCACAAGACAGCGTTTGCTTTTTAAAGGCTCGCGAAAGAACGGCTCTGCTGTCATCGTCTCACGCGAGCATTGAATGTCGCCAGCCGTAGTTCCTTGAGTGGCTTCGACCACCAGAAGGGACGAGGCCCCAGCGCATCTCGACCAACTCCCGCTTTCCATCGTTCGCAACGACGGTGTCGACCGGGTCCGTGGGGCAAACATTGTAGATCGGCTGGAGGTTCGGGATAGCCGCGGGTGCTGTGAGCCTACAGCTCACAAATTTGCTCCCACGTATAGTTTCGGGTGAATCGCCCGCACGCCGCCGACCTACTTGTTCCAGTTTTCAGAGCGGATGCGCTGCTGCTCAATGGTCGCCGGGTTCTTGACCTTGAGCCAGTCTCGAGATTGTCCAGAACGGTAGGGCGAATCCGCCCGCTTCGAGACAATACCCTCGCAGCCCAGCCGGCAGGCATGACGAAAGATCATCGCGCCATCGCCCTCTATGTGTTCGTTGTAAAGGATGCCGTGCGGCGCCGCCTTGAGCAGGCTGAGCAGCGTAGTCTTGCGCGTCAGCAATGGCTCTCGGCGAAGATCCTGACCATCGAGCTCGACCAGGTCGAAGGCAAACAGAATGGCGTCCGACTTGATTCTAGCGCCCTCTTGAAGCCGATCGAAGACCGCTCGGACCTCATCATCCACGATCGCGATCTCGCCGTCGATCACGCAAGACAGGCAGCGCAGCCGACCGACCGCAGCTGCGACCGTTGGGTATCGATCGGTCCCTTCGTGACCATTGCGGGTGATTTAGATGCGCGCCGGCGTCTCGACCGCGCGACCTGCATCGGCGAGGCTAAGGCCGAGGCGCCGGCCTCGTGCTCCGAGGCAAGGTCAATTTTGACGACGTGTACGACGTCTGCATGACCAAGCGCGGCCACGCTCGTCAGTAGTGCGCGCACCGGCTGATCGCGACCAGCGGTTCCGATTGATCAGTAGCGGTCTGTCCAACAAGTACCGTTCTCGCTCTGACGCAGCAGGTCAGACGATGCCTGCGGTGCTTGCGGCACCCAGAGCTATGATGAGGAACGCGTCGTGGGGAAAACTAACCGTTCATCTCAGCGCGGGGACAAACGATTCTTTGCGTCCAGCGCGGAGCGTCCGGGCAGGGGATCGCCGAGAACAGCCATGTTCGGCGTTTGCTCTACCCTCCAAGCATTATCTCGCTCGTCCCAAACTTCGCGCGGCGCCGTGCGAGCGAGCACGACAGTGTCGCCCAGTTCTGTCACTTCTGCATCCCAACGTCGAGATCCACGCATCTCAAACCCCCATCGTTGGTGAAACTGAGTACGAAGCCTCTTGCCGGGGTGCCGTCGCGCTTTGTGTTGGAATTCGATGTGGCGCAATCTCCAGCGACATGATGGTATCGAGTCAGGCGGCGAGGTCAATTGGCTGATCGATGGTCCTTGTTGCGAGCGTCTGCCAGCCATC
>JBFXEX010000077.1:0-29602 GCA_050179645.1 Xanthobacteraceae bacterium
GCTCGGAATCCGGAACGGGTCGAAGCCGTGGAGATTGCGGCCGGTCGGCAGGACGTCCTGATTGCGCAACAGGTCCCCGCCCGGCGCCGGTCTCAGATAGCCGCCGTCGAGCGCATGCAGGATCGCGGGCATCTCGTGATCGGTTGCCAGCAGCGCATCGAGCGCGGCGCGGCGTTGCGGGTCCGTCACGTCTGCGGCATCGAGCAGCTCTGCGCGGGCTTGCGCGGTGGGCGGCGCGCCGATGACATGCAGCCCGTGCGGAATGAGGGTGTATTCCAGTTCGAGGACGGCAGCGCGAATCCGCTCGATCGCGGCGTCCACCTCGGCCGCTGCCCAGGCCGGCTCGGAACTTGAGAGCTCGACCGTCGCGGCTTGTGCCTGGATCAGCGACGCCAGCGACGCGCGCTGGTCAGCGTCGGCATCGGGCTCAAGCGCACGCCAGCGGTCGAGCGAGGACTTGAGTTCGAGCAGTCCGCGATAGAGGCCGGCGCTCGTCACCGGCGGCGTCAGGTAGCTGATCAAAGCTGCCCCAGTGCGCCGTTTCGCCAGCGCGCCCTCCGACGGATTGTTGGATGCGTAGACGTAAAGATTCGGCAGATCGCCGATGAGGCGGTCGGGCCAGCATTCGCCCGACAGGCCGGCCTGTTTGCCGGGCATGAATTCGAGCGCGCCATGGGTGCCGAAGTGGAGGACCGCGTGCGCGCCGAAGTCCTCGCGGATCCACCGGTAGAATGCCGAGAACGCGTGGGTCGGGGCGAACCCCTTCTCGAACAACAGCCGCATCGGGTCGCCCTCGTAGCCGAACGCGGGCTGCACGCCGACGAACACGTTGCCGAACCGCTCGCCGAACACGAAAAGTCCGCCGCCGTCGCTCTGATGACGACCCGGCGCCGCACCCCACTGCCGCTCGATCTCGCCCAGCCAGCGCTCGCGCCGCACATGATCGTCGGCCGGAATGCGGGCGACCACGTTGGCGTCGGCACCAAAGCGCGCGGAATTGCCCTCGGTGATGCGCGTGCGCAGTTCATCGACCGTGGCCGGCACGTCGACGCGATAGCCCGCAGCCTTCATGGCGGTGAGCGTGTGATGCAGCGACGCATAGACCGATAGATACGCCGCGGTGCCGGTGCTGCCGGCGTTCGGCGGGAAGTTGAACAGCACGATCGCGACCTTGCGCTCGGCGCGGGTCGCGGCACGCAATGCGACCAGCTTGGCAACCCGCGCCGCCAGCATGGCGGCCCGCTCGGGATGAACAGCCATGTCGCGATGATCGCCTTCCGGCGCCGCGGTCGAGCGGCCACCGAAGGTCATCGGCCAGATAGCGCCGTCGAGTTCCGGGATCGCGACCATCATGGTGGCTTCGACCGGCATCAGCCCGCGCGGATCGCCCTGCCACTGCTGGAGGGTCTGGAATTCAACCGGATGCGCCGCGATGTACGGCACGTCAAGCGACGCCAGAATTTCTTCCGCTGCGCGCGCATCGTTGTAGGCGGGGCCGCCGACCAGCGAGAAGCCGGTGAGGGAGACGACCGCATCGACGATCGGCCGGTTGCCCTTCATGAAGTAGCGCTGGATCGCCGGCCGCGCATCGAGCCCGCTGGCGAAGGCGGGCAGCACCCGCAAGCCTTTCGCCTCCAGCGCGGCGATGACGCCGTCGTAGTGCCCGGTATTGCCGGCGAGCACGTAGGACCGCATTACCAGCAATCCCACCACGCCGGTCTTGCCACCCCGCGGCAGATGCTCGACGCGTTCGCTGATCCGCTGCCGCGCGTTCGGGTGGTAAAGCCCGACGTCGGGATAATGCACAGGCGTTGCCGCCCTGAGCCTGCCGCGCAATCGTGCGCGCGGGCCATTGGCATACCGGTCGATCAGCATCCGCACCAGGTTCGCGAGGTTCTCCTCCGAGCCCGCGAGCCAGTATTGCAGCGCGAGGAAATAAGCGCGCACGTCCTGCGCCTTGCCGGGAATGAAGCGCAGCAACCGCGGCAGTTGGCGCAGCATCTTCATCTGGCCCTGACCGCTCGAACTTCCGCCGGCGCGGTTGCCGCGCAGCCGCTTGAGCCAGCCAATTGCGCCCAGGGCCTCTTCGCTCATGTCGAATTTGCCGAGCCGCGTCAGCTTCACAACCTCGCCGGCGGACATACCGCACAGCATGGCGTCGCAGTCGCTCCGGCGCGCCGCCAGCGACGGCATGACGGCGCGGATGTGATCCTCCAGAAACAGCATGGTGCCGATGACGATGTCGCCGCGCGCGATGTCAGCACGGCAGCGGGCGAGCGCCGCCTCATCTTCACCCCACTCGTCGGCCGCATGGACGTCGAGCTCCAGGCCGGGAAGCTCTCGTCGCAGTACCGCTCGGGCGCGCCCCGCCGCGCTGGCCAGATGACTGTCCAGCGTCACGACGACGACGCGGATCGGCGTCACATCAGCGGCCGAAGTGCGCTTTGGCATCGTATAAGGTCTCGACGGTGATACGGGCGACCCCGCGCTCCTGCGCGAAGCGTTCGGTGTTGCGGCGCGCTTTGCCGCGGACGAAGAACGGAATCTTGCCAAGCTCCTTTTCGGCGTCGGGCGCCCATTCGACGAGCCGCGCCGGCACGACGATCGGAGCAAGATCAGGTGCAGCCGCCGCGACCAAAGGCAGACCGGCCGTTGCGAGATGCGACGGCACTGCGTCGCCGTGAAACTCACGATCCTCGCGGAACATCCCGAGCAGGTGCTCTTCCAGACCCATCATCAGGGGGTGCACGAAGGTATCGAAAATCACGTTCGCACCTTCAAAGCCCATCTGTGGCGAGTAACGCGCCGGGAAGTCCTGCACGTGCACCGGCGCCGAGATCACCGCGCACGGGATACCCAAACGCTTGGCGATGTGCCGTTCCATCTGAGTACCCAGCACCAGTTCGGGCTGCAATTCCGACACCTTGGCCTCGACTTCGAGATAGTCGTCGGTGATGAGCGGCTCGATTTCGTAAAGCTTGGCGGCCTCGCGGACCTCGCGCGCAAATTCGCGGGAGTAAGTCCCGAGGCCGACCACGTTGAAGCCCAGTTCCCGCGCGGCGATCCTGGCCGCCGCGATCGCGTGGGTCGCGTCGCCGAAGACGAACACCCGCTTGCCGGTCAGATAGGTCGAGTCGACGGACCGCGAATACCAGGGCAGCCGGGAGTTCTGCCGCCCAAGGACGGCGGACGCGTCGACGCCGGCGATCGCCGCCACTTCGGCGATGAAATCACGCGTGGCGCCGACCCCGATCGGTACCGTCTTCACCATCGGCTGGGCGAATGTGCGCTCCAGCCATTTCGCCGCCTGCATGGCGATTTCCGGATACAGCACGACGTTGAAGTCCGCCTCGCCGAGCCGGGCGAGATCGGCCGCGGTGGCGCCGAGCGGCGCAACGACCGCCACATCGATCCCGAGATCGTCGAGCAGCCGGCGGATTTCCTGGACATCGTCGCGGTGGCGAAAGCCGAGCGCCGTGGCGCCAAGCAGGTTGCAGCATGGGCGCTGCCCGGCCGCGCGCTCTGCTCGCGGCGTACCGGACGGCCGCGCATGCGGACCCGCCAGGGCGCGAACGAGTTGATAAAACGTCTCCGAGGCGCCCCAATTTTCCTTGCGCTGATAGGCAGGCAATTCCAGCGGCACCACCGGGATCGGCAGATCGAGGGCGCGGGCAAGGCCGCCAGGATCGTCCTGGATCAGCTCGGCGGTACAAGACGCGCCGACCAGCAAGACATCCGGCCGGAAGCGATCGAAGGCGTTGCGGGCGGCGCTCTTAAACAGCTCCGCGGTATCGCCGCCGAGATCGCGGGCCTGGAAGGTCGTATAGGTGACTGGCGGGCGCTTCTGATCGCGCTCGATCATCGTGAAGAGCAAATCGGCGTAGGTGTCGCCCTGCGGCGCGTGCAGCACATAGTGCGCGCCGTTCATCGCGGTGGCGACACGCATCGCGCCGATGTGCGGAGGGCCCTCATATGTCCAGAGCGTCAGCTTCATGGCTATGCGACCAATCGGGTGCGACGCACGAGCGGCCGCGCGAACAGCTCGGCCAGATCCGGCGCCTGCTCGTAGCCTTGGATCGGCGTGAAGATCAGTTCGATCGACCATTTGGTGGTCAGGCCTTCGGCCTCGAGCGGATTGGCAAGACCAAGACCGCAGACCACGAGGTCGGGACGTGCCGCACGGCAGCGATCGAGCTGCTTTTCGACGTCCTGCCCTTCGCTCAGCAGCGTGCCGTGCGGCAGGAGCGCAAGTTCGTTCGCCAGATGGGATCGGTGAAGATACGGACTGCCGACTTCGACCAGTTGCATGGACATTTCACGCGCCAGAAAGCGTGCGAGTGGCACTTCGAGCTGCGAATCGGGAAAGAAGAAAATTCGCTTGCCGGCAAGCTCGTCGCGATAACGCGTCAGCGCGCGCCGCGCACGTTCGCGCGGTACCGCCGTGACGCTTTCAAACCGTGCGGCGGGCACGTTCCAGGCCGTCGCCGCGGCTTGCAGCCAAGCGGTCGTCCCTTCGACGCCGATCGGAAATGGCGCGACCAGGCGGACCGCGCCGCGCTCTTCGAGCGCGCGTGCGGTCTCTGCGAGAAACGGTTGAGCCAGCAAAAAGGACGCGCGCGGACCTGCCGGGGGCAGATCCGACGCGCGCCGAGGGGGAAGGAAATGCACCGGGCCAACGCCCAGATTTTGGAACAACCGTTGGAACTGATCCTCCACGACATCCGCCAGCGCCCCGACGACAATCAGGGATCGCTCCGCATCGGGCCGCTCCGGCGGCAATTCGGGTACCAGCGCTGCGAGACAAGCATCCTCACCCTGCGTGAAGGTGGTTTCGATGCCGCTGCCCGAATAGTTGAGTACCCGCACCCGCGGCGAAAGCTTCTGCGAAAGGCGGTTCGCAGCGCGCGACAGGTCGAGCTTGATCACCTCGGACGGGCACGAGCCGACCAGGAACAAGAGCCGGATATCGGGACGGCACTCCAGAAGCTCTGTGACAACCCGATCCAGCTCCTCATTCATGTCCGCGAGCCCAGCGAGGTCGCGCTCGTCGATGATTGCGGTCGCGAAGCGTGGCTCGGCGAAGATCATGACGCCGGCCGCCGACTGAATCAGGTGCGCGCACGTGCGCGAACCGACCACCAGGAAGAACGCGTCCTGGATCTTGCGGTGCAGCCAGACGATTCCGGTCAACCCGCAGAAGACCTCGCGCTGGCCGCGCTCCCGCAGCACAAACGGCTCTTCTCCCGCCGCGGTGACCGCGCACTGCCGCGCAAGCGCTGTCATTGCGCGAGCTCCAGTGTGCCGACGCTCGACGCCGATTGCTCGCGTCTTGCAGCCCGCAGCTTGAGCAGGAACTGCGTCGCATTGACCACGTAGCTGGCATAGGCGGCGAGAGCCACCAGCATCTGCTGCTGTGGTCCAAGAGCGCCAGTCACCAGGCCGGCGAGGTAAATGGTGTGCAGCGCCAGCACCAGAATGCTGAAGACGTCTTCCCAGAAGAACGGCCTGGCAAACAGATAGACGCCGAAGACCTCCCGCTCCCAGATCGCGCCGGTGATCATGATCGCGTAGAGCACGAAGGTCTTGATGACGATCGAGACTGTCGCGGCTTCGAAACCTTCACCGGTTGCGAGGAATCGAATCACCAGACCCAGGCTCACGAGGAAGACCACGAACTGGATTGGCGCCAGCACTCCCTGCACGGTCGTCCACGGCGAGGAATCGCGGCGCCGACGCTCTTCGCTGGTGTAAAGCGCCGCCCCTGAGGGCTTTCCGGCACCTCCCTGGCTGAACACAGAAAATATCCTAGGCAATCCTCGGCTGGGCCGGCCTGTGAATTTATCGCTACATGGCTTGTAAACGTTAATTGACAACCGATCGCCGGAGTGGTGCGATATCATCGGGACTTTGCACGGCATTACCGGAGCCATTGGACCCTGTGTCGAAACTGACCCTGATGCTGACGCTTTCCGGTGAGCCATCGAGTGACCCCAGTGACGTGCGGCCAACGACAGGAAGCGTATGCCGCTTCCTCAACAGTGTCAATAAGACTGAACGTAAATCAAACTTGACGTTTGGCCCTTGGAGGATTTAACGTGTTGGGAGGGTGGTGCCATGACGGACGTACAAGAGCGACCCAGTTCGACCAAGATGCGGGACGGCAGCTTCCGCCCGGACCGTGCTTTCAGCACCCGCAAACTTCGTTCGCGGGCGCGGCTGTCCGCGGACGGCCTTATCCGGCTGAACCGAACGGTCGAAGCCCAGATCATCCCACGCCTCCTGCTCGCTCATCGCAATCGTCCCCAGGCGTCCAGTGCGGCAGCGGACAATAGCGAGCCCGCACTGCCCCGCGTCGCCGCGATTGCCGAGCAATTGCTGGCCGAGGAAACGGAGCGCGTCTGCGCACAGATCGAAGAACTGCGTGACCAGGGGCATTCGCTCGAAGCGGTCTATTTGCAGCTCCTGGCGCCGGTCGCGCTTCACCTGCGCCAGCTCTGGATCGAAGACCTTTGCGGCTTTGCGGAGTTGACGCTGGCGTTGTGGCGGCTCCAGCAGGTGCTGCGGGACTACAGCGTCGCGTTCCGCGGTGAAGCAGAGCGTCAGGAAACCGGACGGCGAGCCCTGCTGCTGCCGACGCCCCGTGAGAAGTATGACCTCAGCTACGTGATGTTCGGCTTGGTAATGCGGTCCGAGTTCTTCCGCCGTGACGGCTGGGAGGCCTGGATCGAGCCAGATGCGTCGAGCAGCGCGTTTGGCGAGGTGATCCGGAACCAATGGTTCGATGTCGTCGAATTCCTGGTCAGCAGCGACAAGCAACTCGATGCGCTGGCTACCGGAATCCGGTTGATCCGGCGTCACTCGCCGAACCGTTCGATTGGAGTAATGGTCTGCGGTCAGGTTTTCATCGAACATCCTGAGTTGGTCTTGCTGGTGGGAGCCGATCTGACGGCAACCGACGCAAGACAGGGATCGGTTCAGGCACAGAACCTGGTTGGCCTGTTGGCGAGCTAGTCCTGAACAGCCCGATAAAACAAGAATGATCACTGAGGGATGAAAGTCGGAGTGGTGAAGTTGTTCGTGCTGGAGGCTTCAGGCTCTCGTGAAGGCGTTCAAAGCCCCGAAGGACACACTGGGCGACCTCACTGCGGAGACCGCAGCCAACCTCGTCGCCGCCGCCGCCGACATTGCGCTCATCATCGACGGTGACGGCGTGATCCAGGATGTGGCGTTCCGCCAGACCGATCTCTCGCTGGAGCTGGAACGATCTGGCACCTGGTTCGGCCGGCCGTGGACCGAGACAGTCACCGCCGAGAGTCAGCCGAAGATCGATGCGCTTTTGCGCGAGGCCGCGACCAAGCCTGCATCCCGCTGGCGCCAGCTCAATCACCAAGCGGCGCGCGGCAGCGATATCCCTGTGCTCTATTCGGCGGTGGAAATTCGCAAGAACGAGCGATTTGTCGCACTCGGACGCGACTTGCGTGCGGTCGCTGCACTTCAGCAGAAAGTGGTCGAAGCCCAGATCACAATGGAGCGCGACTATGCGCGCATGCGGCACGTCGAGACGCGCTACCGCCTTCTGTTCCAGTTGTCGGCGGAGCCGGTCCTGATCCTCGACGCCACAAGTCACAAGGTGATGGAGGCAAATCCCGCTGCATTGCTGCTGTTCGGTGAGAACCCGAAGCGGGTCATCGGGCGGGCCTTCCCGGAAGGCTTCGATACCGAAAGCACGCACCGCCTTCAGACGTTGCTGACCGATGTCCGATCGGCGGGACGCGGCGACGGGGTGCGGGCGCGCCTCGCCGATACGGGAAAGGAATTCTTCGTCACCGCCTCGCTGTTTCGCCAGGATGTCACCTCTATGCTCCTTGTCCGGCTCTTGCCGGCATCCGGCGACGGGAGCGCGGCGATTTCGGAAGCCAGGTTCAAACTTCTGGCGCTCAGCGAGAAGGCGCCCGACGGCCTTATCGTCACCAACCGCGACGGGCGAATTCTGGCTGCTAATCAAGCCTTCGTCGACATGGCACAATTGGCCTCGGAGGAGCAGGGGCGCGGCGAGATGCTGGAGCGCTGGTTCGGCCGGCCGGAAATCGATTTCCAAGTCCTGATGTCGAATTTGCGCCAAAACGATGCGATCCGGCTATTCGCGACGATCTTGCGCGGCGAATACGGCGCTACCGCCGACATCGAGGTATCCGCCGTGCGGCTGCCGGATGGGACGAAGGAAAATTACGGCTTCGTCATCCGCAATGTCGGACGTCGTCTCTCCGCGCCCCGCGCCGAGCGCGAGCTGCCGCGCTCAGCCGAGCAGTTGACCGATCTCATCGGCCGCGTGCCGCTGAAGGATATAGTGCGCGAGACCACCGACGTGATCGAGCGGATGTGTATCGAGGCTGCCCTCAACCTGACCGGTGACAATCGCGCCTCCGCGGCCGAGATGCTTGGCCTCAGTCGGCAGAGCCTCTACGTCAAGCTGCGCCGCCTTGGGCTCGCCGAACTACCGGACGAACCCGACAGTCAAGCGCCATAGAGCACGCGCCATAGAGAATGAACATGCCTGCTCCCAGTCTCGCCACTGTGTTGGAACTGCTGAAGCCCATCACGTGGTTTCCACCGATGTGGGCTTTTGGATGCGGCGTGGTCTCGTCTGGACTGCCGCAAGGTTACCGTTGGACGGCGGTCGCGGCTGGAATTCTGCTCGCGGGCCCGATGGTATGCGGCACCAGCCAGGCGGTGAACGATTGGTTTGATCGGCACGTCGATGCTATCAATGAACCGAACCGTCCCATCCCGTCCGGCCGCATGCCCGGCCGGTGGGGCTTTTACATTGCAATCGGCTGGACTGCGCTGTCGCTCGTCGTGGCGACGGCGCTCGGAGTCTGGGGCTTCGCAGCCGCCGTGCTCGGACTGGCCTTGGCCTGGGCCTACAGCGCGCCGCCGTTTCGGCTCAAGCGCAACGGCTGGTGGGGCAACGCGGCGGTCGGCCTTTGCTACGAAGGCCTGCCGTGGTTCACCGGCGCCGCCGTCATGGCTGCCGCGATGCCGGATTGGCGCGTCATCGTGCTCGCCCTGCTCTACAGCATCGGCGCGCACGGCATCATGACGCTCAATGATTTCAAGTCGGTCGAGGGCGATACCCGGATGGGCATCGGCTCGCTGCCCGTGCGTCTGGGCGTCGACAAGGCCGCCAAGCTGGCTTGCGTGGTCATGGCAGTGCCGCAAGTGGTCGTCATCGCCATCCTGCTGTCCTGGGGCACCTGGATCCACGCTGCTATCGTGGCGCTTCTGTTGATCGTCCAACTCGAACTGATGGGCCGTTTCCTGCGGCAACCCAAGGAACGGGCGACCTGGTACAGCGCGACCGGTGTCAGCCTTTACGTCCTCGGAATGCTCGTGAGCGCTTTCGCCCTGCTCTCCAACCATTCCGCCGGACAATGACTCGCACCCCGCTGTCATGGCTCGGAATTGTGCGACTCGGTCTGGTGCAGACCGCTCTCGGCGCCGTCGTGGTGCTGACGACGTCCACGCTCAACCGTGTCATGGTCGTCGAGCTAGCATTGCCCGCTATGCTTCCGGGCGCTTTGGTGGCGCTGCATTATGCCGTGCAGGTCATGCGGCCGCGTCTTGGGTACGGATCGGATGTGGGCGGTCGCCGGACGCCGTGGATTGTCGGCGGCATGGCGGTTCTGGCCATGGGCGGCGTCGGCGCGGCACTCGCAACCGCCTGGATGGCAACAAATCCCTGGGCCGGGATCGCCCTTGCCGTGCTTTCTTTCCTTCTGATCGGTCTCGGCGTGGGTTCGGCCGGCACGACCCTCCTGGTACTGCTGGCCAAGCGCGTCGCGGAACAGCGGCGCGCCGCGGCCGCCACCATTGTCTGGGTGATGATGATCGTCGGATTCATCGTCACCACCGCGGCCGCGGGACATTTTCTCGATCCATTTTCACAGGTCCGGCTGGTAACCGTTGCCGCCGTCGTCTCGGCGCTCGCATTGACGGTGACGGTGCTCGCGGTCTGGGGCATTGAAAGCTCAGACGCACCTGCGCAGATGCCCGGCGACGGCCCCAAGAATTCGTTCCGTATCGCATTTTCCGAAGTGTGGGCCGATCGACGGGCGCGCCGCTTCGCGGTTTTTGTATTCGTCTCGATGCTGGCCTACAGCGCGCAGGATCTGATCCTCGAGCCATTCGCCGGAGCAGTCTTTGGCTTGACGCCCGGCGAATCGACCAAACTATCGAGCGTTCAGCACGGCGGCGTGCTCGTCGGGATGGTGCTGGTAGCGCTGGCCGGCAGTGCCGTCGGCGGGGCGCGCATCGGATCCTTGCCGGCCTGGACCATCGGCGGCTGCATCGCCTCCGCAGCGGCGCTGTTAAGCCTTGCTTCAGCCGGCATGGTCGGCCCCGCTTTTCCGCTGCGCTCCACGGTTTTCGTTCTCGGAGTTGCGAATGGGGCATACGCCATCGCGGCGATCGGCTCGATGATGGCGCTCGCAGGTGCGGGGCGGGCATCGCGCGAAGGCGTCCGCATGGGACTTTGGGGGGCCGCGCAGGCCATCGCGTTCGGCCTGGGCGGGTTTGCCGGAACGCTTGTGAGCGATCTTGCCCGGCATGTGAGCGGCTCGCCGGCGACGGCCTATGCGATCGTGTTCAGCGGCGAAGCGGTGCTGTTCCTGGCAGCAGCCGTGCTCGCCGTCCGCGTCCATGGCGGCGTGCCTGTGCAAACGTCGCCGCGATTCGCCCGCGGTGAACCGCTCATTCAGGACGCCAGCAGAGGATGACGGATGACCATGGGACGCGACACATTCGACGCGGTGGTGGTCGGCGGCGGGCCGGCCGGCGCAACCGCGGCAGCCGATCTGGCCCGGCGCGGCCGTGCCGTCCTGCTGCTTGACCGAGCCGGCCGCATCAAGCCATGTGGCGGCGCAATCCCGCCGCGACTGATTCAGGATTTCGACATTCCAGACCATTTGCTGGTCGCGCGTGCCACAGCCGCGCGGATGATCGCGCCCTCCAATCGCCAGGTCGATATGCCGATCAACGGCGGTTTCGTCGGCATGGTGGATCGCGACGTTTTCGACGAATGGCTTCGGCAACGCGCCGCCTCGCTCGGCGCCGTGCGACGCGAGGGCGCATTCAAACAACTCGCCCGCGAGGCCGACGGCACCGTTCTGATCGACTATCAACCCAAGACGTCGTCGAGCACTCTGGCACGCGTGCGTGCCAGGGCAGTCATCGGCGCCGACGGCGCATCGTCCGCGGTGGCGCGCCAGTCCATCGCCGACGCCGACCGCATGCCCTACGTTTTCGCCTATCACGAGATTATTCGCTCGCCACACGGCGGATCGTCCGGTTTCGATGCCGCGCGTTGCGACGTGTACTACCAGGGCGCCCTCTCCCCGGATTTCTACGGCTGGGTATTTCCTCACGGCGATACGACGAGTGTCGGCATCGGCAGCGCCCAGAAGGGGTTCCCGTTGCGCAAGGCGGTATGCGCATTGCGCGATGCCGCCGACCTCGAAGGACTCGAGACCATCCGTTGCGAAGGCGCGCCGATTCCCCTGCATCCACTGCCGCGCTGGGACAATGGCCGCGATATTCTGCTCGCCGGCGATGCGGCCGGCGTGGTCGCACCGGCGTCGGGCGAAGGCATCTATTACGCAATGACCGGCGGGCGGCTCGCGGCGGAGGCGATCGATGAGTTCTGCAGCAGCGGAAATCCCGCGGCCCTGCAGACCGCGCGCAAGCGCTTCATGCGGGCGCATGGCAATGTGTTCTGGATCCTCGGCCTGATGCAGCGCTTCTGGTACGCCAATGACCGGCGGCGCGAGCGCTTCGTCGGAATCTGCCGGGACCGTGACGTGCAGCAGCTCACCTGGGACGCCTATATGAACAAGGAGCTGGTTCGCGCAAGGCCCATGGCGCACGCGCGGATCTTCTTCAAGAATCTTGCGCACCTTGCGGGCATCTTACCGGCATGATCCCAAGCCCGGTCCGGCATTGGCAGCCCATCCTGATTGCCGCACTGAGTGCGACCGCGGTGGCCGCGCTGGGCGCGCTGATGACCGATCTCGGTCCGTGGTACATGAGTCTGCGCAAGCCGTCGTGGCAGCCGCCAGACTGGCTGTTCGGTCCGGTTTGGACGCTCATCTTCGGCCTGTGCGCGCTCTCCGGCTATATCGCGTGGCGCAACGCGCCGAACCGTGGCGGCCGCGACGGCATCATCGGATTGTTTGCCCTTAACGGCTTCCTTAATATCCTGTGGAGCACCATCTTCTTTCGCTTAAGGCGACCGGACTGGGCGCTCGTCGAGGTTGGGCTGCTCTGGTTTTCGATTTTTCTAATGATCGTTGTGCTGATGCGCTACTCAAAGACCGCGAGCCTGCTGCTCCTTCCTTATCTGGGGTGGGTGACATTCGCCGGTGCCCTGAATTGGGCCGTCGTTCGGCTCAACGCGCCCTTCGCGTAGCCGTGAGCGACTTATTCACGTCGGGACGGGTCGCCGACTTTATTCTCGGCGTCATGGCGCTCGAAGCCCTCATTTTGTTGATCTACTGGCGCAGGACCGGCCGTGGCATCGCCCCGGCCGCTGTTTTAATCAATCTGCTGTCCGGGGCCTGCCTCGTCCTTGCGCTGCGCAGCGCTCTGGTCGGCGCGCCTTGGGGCTGGACGGCTGGATGCCTGGCGGCTGCGCTGCTCGCGCATCTGATCGATCTCAGCCACCGCTGGAAACGCTGACCGTCGAGCCCAACGGGGGTCAGCGCTGTGTTACTTCGGCGGGGAGAATTTCTTCAGGTAGGCAATCACGTCCTTTCGCTGCTGCTCGTTGGGCAGCTTGATCGGCATCAGCGTGGCACCCACCGCCAACTCGGGCTTACCTTTTTCGGTCAGAAACTTTTTCAAGAACGCATTCGGGTCTGCCAAATACTCGAAAATGAACTCCTCACTCCATACCAGACCGTTTTCACCGGCGTGCTTATTGAGCGCAGAGTACCGGAATCCGGGGATCGTACCGGCTTGCCGCCCGATCACATCGTTGAGCACCGGGCCGACCAGGTTCTTGGCGTTCGGGCCGATCCGGTGACACACCATGCAGGTCTTGAATACGATTTCTCCCTTCGCAGCATCCTGAGCGACGGCGTCACCTCCCGGTATTGCAATAATGACGCCCGCGGCGAGTACCGCTGCTGTAAAAGCCTTCATGCCAAGGGTCTCCTCCAAAGACGACGACTTCTGTGGGGAAGCGCCCCATTGTTAAGTCGCCTTAACGCCCCAATATATCAAAACGCATTGTCATATGGATCGCAACCCTGACAACTCCGCTTTCCTTGGAAAATGCAGAAAAATGGCAGAAAACGGCATAAACTCGTGCACAGATAGAGGATGTCTCGGATTTCGGCCCGCCAGTTGACTATGTTGACGCATTCTGTCCAATTTACCCTACGAATCTGGATGGGCGGCTGGATAATGTGCCAACCGGGCTGGGCACCGCCGCCAGCAAAAAGTGCCACCACCGGACGTATTCGTTGAACGGACATGACGGACGCAAGAACACCCCAACAGGCTGACGTGACCCTCCTGCTCGACCTGGACGGGGTTATCCGAGAAGCTACGTTTTCGAGCTCGATCTCGGGCGAGAGCTCCGACACCTGGATCGGGCGTCCTTGGGTGGACACCGTTGAAACCCTCGGCACCTCGAACGTCAAGCGGATGCTCGAAGATGCTCGCGCAACGGGCATTTCGGCGTTCCGTCAGGTCACGCAACGATTTCCCAGCGGGCTTGAGCTGCCCATGGAATACACCACCGTCCTGCTCGGCGGGAGGGCGGGGCTGCTCGCGATCGGAAAGAACCAGCAAGCGGTGGCGGAACTGCAAGCGCGCCTGATCACCGCGCAGCAGACGATGGAGCGCGACTATTGGAAGCTGCGCGAGGTTGAGACGCGCTACCGTCTGCTGTTCGACGCTTCCTACGATGCGGTTTTGGTTCTCAAGGCAGCCAACCTGCGGATCGTCGAAGCCAATCCGGCGGCACTCCATGCCCTGGACCTGGCGATGTCCGACCGCGAGCATCTGGCCGGCCAGGAATTCCTCTCGACCTTGCAACCGCAAGAGCGCGATCCGTTTCAAGCCATGCTGCTGCGTGTCCGCGAGCAAGGGAAGGCTCCGGGCATGATCTTGCATCTGGGACGCGACCGAAAATCCTGGACCGTCCGGGCCAGTCTGATGACATCCGAGCCCGGAGCGGTATTCCTCCTGCAGCTCGCACCCGTCGGCGCCGCGCTGTCGGCCGCGCAACGAAGCAACACGGTCTCCATCGAGGAATTGATCGAACGAGCACCGGACGGATTTGTCGTACTTGATCAAGATGGTATTGTTCAGCACGCCAATCAGGCATTCCTTGACCTGATCGAAATCGGCTCGAAGGGGTCGGTCATCGGCCAGCGGTTGTCGCGCTGGCTCTGGCGGCCGGGGGCCGACGTATCGGTGCTCCTGTCCCACGTCAACAGGCAGCGCTTCGTCCGGCTGTTTTCGACCGTCATTCACAGCGAACTCGGCACTGACACCGAAGTCGAGATTTCGGCGGCCGGCAGTGGCGATGCGGGCCAGGGCCCGATCGGCATCCTGCTGCGCGACGTAAGCCGCAGGTTGCTTGTGTCGAACGAGAGCGACAGCCTACGGAACTCGCTCGGTTCGATGACCGAACAGGTAGGCAAGACTCCGCTGCGAAAGCTCGTGCGGAATACCGTCGGCGTGGTAGAACAATACTATGTCAAGGCTGCGCTCGAACTCGCGAACGGCAACAGGACCGCAGCAGCGGAAATACTGGGCCTCAGTCGCCAGAGCCTCTACGCAAAACTCAATCGATACGACTTGGAAGGAGAAGTGGAGGCGGTTCCAGAAAGTAGTGAGTGAATCCGGGAAATTCTCTTGGCCTCTCGTCCTCTACCGATGCCCGCTTTTGGGCAGGCCGATCTGTCGAACTGCGAGCGAGAGCAAGTTCATCTCGCCGGTTCGATTCAGCCCCATGGCGCCCTCCTCGTCGTCGGAGAGCCTGACTACTTCATCATTCAGGCCAGCGCCAATGCCGCAGAGTTCCTGAATCTCGATGACGATCTGCTTGGGCGGTCGATCAAGCAACTGCCCGGAGACCTGTTCAAGAAGATTCTCCCTTATTTGAGGGACCCACTCAACCAGATACCAGTTGCAATCCACTGTCAGGTCGGCGCACCGCCGAAAGAATTCGATTGCCTCGTCCATCGTCCGCCGGGGGGTGGTCTCATCGTCGAACTGGAGCGCGTCGGACCGCCAGTCGACCTGTCGCGGCATATCGATCACGCGGTGCAAACCATCCTCAGCGCCCCCTCGCTTCGAGTGCTGTGCGATGAAACGGCGAGAATATTTGAAGACCTCACTGGCTATGACCGAGTGATGGTATATCGCTTCGACGACGAGGGTCACGGCGAAGTCTTCTCCGAGCAGCGCAAGCCCCAGCTCGAATCATATCTCGGCAACCGATATCCGGCGTCCGACATTCCGCAGATTGCACGCCGCCTCTATGTCCGGAACCGGGTACGCGTCCTAACCGATGTCAACTACGCGCCGTCACATTTGATTCCGCGGCTGTCGCCCTTGAGCGGGCGCGATCTCGACATGTCGCTGTGCTTCCTGCGCAGCATGTCGCCCATTCACGTGCAATACCTGAAGAACATGGGCGTGTGCGCGACCTTGGTTGTTTCACTGGTGGTTGGCGGACGGCTTTGGGGGCTGATCGCCTGTCATCATTACGTTCCCCGTTTTGTGCATTTCGAGATGCGCGCCGTCAGCGAGTTGCTGGCCGAGGCGGTCGCGACGAGGATTGCGGCGCTCGAAAGCTTCGTTCAGGCGCAGTCGGAACTTGTCGTTCGGCGGCTCGAACAACGGATGATCGAGGCGATTTCCCGCGAAGGCGACTGGAAGGGCGCCTTGTTCGACGGGCCGCAATCGTTGCTCCAGCCGGTCGGCGCCACCGGCGCTGCCCTGCTCTATGAGGGACAGGTGCTGAGCACCGGGGACGTCCCGGGCACGCAACAGATCCGTCAGATCGGCGAATGGCTCGATCAGAATTCGCAGTCGCCGCTCACGTCCACGGCCTCGCTCGGGCTTGACGAGGATCGGTTCGCCCCGCTGATCCCGGTCGCGAGCGGTCTGCTTGCCGCCCGGCTGTCTAACTTGCCGGGTGAGTATCTGCTGTGGTTCCGACCGGAACGAATCCGCACGGTCACCTGGGGCGGCGATCCGTACAAACCCGTCATCATGGGCAACGATCCTTCGGAATTGTCGCCGCGGCGATCGTTTGCGCAATGGCACCAGGTGGTGGAAGGAACGTCAGACCCGTGGACGCCGGCCGACCTGACGTCCGCGCGCCTGATCGGCGGCACGATCACGGATGTGATCCTGCAGTTCCGCAGCGTCCGCATGCTCATCGCGCAGGATCAGCTTGGGAACGTGAGCCGTCAGCTCCGGCTGTCGGACCAGCCGGTCATCGTCGCGGACGCAACGGGACACATCCTGCTGACCAATGACGGGTTCGAGCAATTGTTGCAGCCCGGACATTCGAGCATCGACCGGCTCGACGACCTGCCCGAGTTTTTCACCGAGCCCATCGACGTTCGCAACCATCTGCGAAGCATGATGAAGCAAGGGCGGCCTTGGCGCGGCGAGTTATGTTTGGGGTCAGGAGCCGGACCCCCAAAGCCACTGACGGTGCGCGCCGATCCGGTGCTCTCGTCGCCCGAACGCGTGCTCGGCTTCGTGCTGCTGTTCACCGACCTCAGCGAGCAGAAGTCGGCGGAGACGGCCCGCCGGATATTCCAGGAGGGCAGCATCGTACGCCCGAGATTCACCACGCTCGATTCGAGAGACGATCTTGTCCACCAAAATTTGCTGTCCCGGATTATCGAGAATGCCCAGCTCGCTGCTTTGGAAATCACTTACGGTGCCGATGCCGCCAACATGCAGGGAATGCTGGAGAGCGTACGCGTTTCGGTCAATCGCAGCTCGGAACTACTGGAACATCTTGTTCGGTACACCAATCGATTCGACGAAGGACGTGAGGACGGCCCTTGATGGCGCGCCGCTGAACCGGCCTCGGCCGCCCGCCAATCCTGTATAAGTCGTTGCGAGTGTCGCTTTCGGAGGGATTGTACGACCGGCAATGGTCGGAAAATCCAAGATCAATCTGAAGCGATGCCACTCGGGGGCATGGCGGCGCCGACCTTCTGCACCGCTTCCGAGACCGCAATATTGAGCTCGAAAGCCACCATCACCTCTTCAATCACGCCTTTGACATCCACCAGCTCCGCCGCAGCGCGATTCAGTGCTTGGCGATAATCGCGCTTGAATGCGTCGGCATCCGCAATACCCGGGAATTCGTGAAACGACAACTCCCGCGGTTCGAGCTTCAGCAGGCGGGCAAGCATCCGTTTCATGATCTGGCCGCCGCTGAGATCACCGAGATAACGCGTGTAGGCATGGGCGATGAGACGCGTTCCGTCGCCTTTCGCAGCTTCAGCAACGCGGCGTCCGTATTGTTCGCCCTCAGGCAACAGCGGAAGCGAATGATCCCAGCGATCGCCGTAGAGGGCCCGCAGGTCTGACTGCAGCGCCGCCGCACGGTAGACCTCCCGCCGAGCGACCGCGCCGACGCCCGGTTTCTCCCGAAACCGTTCGAGACCGTGTTCCATACATTGATATGCCGGCAACAGATTCCGCAGCAGCATTGCGTAGGCGTATCGCGTCGCTCGTCCTCGTAGGACATCATTGATGACGCCCGAACGCTCGGCCCTGGTGTGGACTGCCTGCGTGCGTTCGCGCAGAATCTCGGCGAGGTCTGCCTGGGCATGCGCCCCGGCGTACGACGCGCCACCACTTTCATCGGGATCGTGGATTGTCCGAGCCGTCATCGAGCATCTACTACCACAAACCCCGGACTCAGTCTCGCGTGCGCGCACCGCCTAGTGAAGCGAATTTAAAATTCGCTACCCGTCTGGCCGCAAGCTCGAAAGGCGAATGTCAAATCCAAACTGCACTAGAAACATAGATTTTAGTTCTAACATTCGCAAAGGTGCTTTGTGAATGTTGGAACTGAACCACTAGCGCGTGGCCCCGGGCGGATTGTTCCCCGGCCCTGCAAGCTCCGGATACTCCTTGAGCATATTGGCGCCGAACAGCGGCTTGTAGACCCCCTGGTGGCAGGTGGCGCAGTTGGCCTTCGGAACGTCGCCGAGCGGGCCAAGCCGGGCATGTGGCAACTGGGCTCGCAATGGGTCGAGGTAGTTCGCGTTCAGGTCTCGCAGCATACGGATTCCATACCACGACGTGGCACGCTGCGGAGTGCTCTGGTCCCATGACGTGAACGACCTGGTATTGTGACAGAACGAGCAGTTGACTCCGAGCGATTGCGAAATGTGCATCATGAAAGAGTAGGTCCACTCCGTCTGCTTGATCGAGTGGTTGTTGCCTTCGGGCAGCGCGGTCGTAGAAATCACCCGTGGATCGTTCGATGCGCTCAGAAACGCGCTAAACGGATCGTAGGGTAGCGAGGTCAGTCCGATGGCAGGCGCCGGCCAGTTCTGCCCGGCGCGATTGCCCGCCATGCCCGTCGTGGTCGCAGGGCCAGGATCGGTGAACCAGACGCTCGGCGGCACCGGCTGACCACGGTGGCAGGTGTAGCAGGTGACACCGGTCGAAGCGACGTGGTTCTTCCAGTCGGTATTGATGTGCCGCGTCATTTCCAGCATCCGGCGAGCCACCACCTTGGTATAGAGCGTGTCGGCCGAGAGCGGCTCCCCTTCGGCATGGCAGTAGGCGCAGCCTTGCTGCGGCGAGACCCAGGCGGTCAGGTCCGTCATCAGGCGCAGGAACTCATTCATGTCGACGTCCTTAAGCACCTGCACATTTTCGAACACTTGCGAGGCCAACTGCCCGGCCGGCGGCACCGCCGGAGACGCCTCGGGCGCCTGATTGGTTTTGGCCAGAGCCTCCAGGGCAGCCGGATGATAAAGCTCCACCATCCCGGTTCCGCGGTAGCCGCGCTGGATGCTGTCGACCGGCGGAAGTTGAAATGTTCCGACGACCAGCACCAGCGACATCGCGACGATGATCGCGGCCGTCATGCGCATGGCGAATGTCATGGCCGAACTCCCAGTGAGGGATCCGTGACCGGCGGGAAGACGTCCGGGTAGGATGGCGCGAGACCGTGTTTCACGCCCCAGAGGAACCAGTTATCCACCACGGTTCCCGTGAGCAGAATGCCGATGCCCCCGGTCAGCGGGCACAGCACCGCAAACCACCAGGCCCAGCGATGGATGGACTCGACGGTGGCGTTGAAGCCCATGGTCCAGCGCCAGAACAATGCCGCCCGCTCCGCCGCGGTGCCCCGATCGACAATCTGTTCGATCTCACGCTCGCCGCCCAGACGACTGACCGCCAGAATCGTTGCACCGTGCATGGCGAAGAGAAGCGTCGCGCCGTAGAGGAACGCAATCGAAAGCATGTGGAACGGATTGTAAAAAAGATTGCCATAGCGGATCGAGAACGCCGCGGTCCAATCGAGGTGCGGGAAGATTCCGAACGGCACCGCTTCGCCCCAGCTGCCCATCAGCAGCGGACGAATGAACCCCAGGACCAGGTAGAGCCAGATCGCAGATGCGAATGCCCACGATACGTGCGTGCCCATGCCAAGCGCACGCGAACGGCGATACGTGCGCACCCACCACAGCAGGATCGAGGTCGTAAGGAAGAAGCCGGCGATCTGCCACCAGCCGCCTTCATTCAGCGGACAGATCACGCACAGGCCTGCGCCCGGCGGCGGTGGCTCGAGTGCGAGCCAGGGCAACTGCCGGATGAATTGAACCGGATCCCAGTTCACCGAGGCCCACATATTGAGGCCGATGATCTCAATCGCGATGATGCCGCAGACCAACGACGCAACCCCGGTCAGACCGAGATAGATCGGACCGATCTGGGCGTCGCCGATCTTGCCGAACCAGTACGAGAAGCTCGCCTTTCCGACCCGGTTCCAGCTCCCCGTCGGAACGGCTACGCCGGCGTAGGCGGGACCGCGAACCTGAACCTGGGTGAAGATGTTTTGATATTCGGCCATGGCGGGTCCCCTTCGCGCTAATGCCAGATCGGGAGGTCGAGCCACCAGCCCCACCATTCAGGCCAGCCGCGCGTCCAGAACGGACCACTGATGATGATGCAAACCGCACTCCAAAAGCCCGCGGAAAGCGCGAGGAACAATCCGAGCCGATGAATACCGATCGTTCCGATTGAATAACCCATGATGTCTCGGAACACGGTGTTCTCGTGCTCCGGCGTTTTTACCGGCTCGCCGCGGTCGGGATTGGTTGCCGAAAGAACCAGGGAGCCATGCAGCGCCAACGCAAACGTCGTCGTGAAGAAGAAGCTGACGGCGATCATGTGCGCCGGGTTATAGTGAAAATGGAGATACTGGTAGCCGACGTTCGACACCCAATCGAGATGACTGATGATGCCGTAGGGGAAACCGTGGCCCCACGCGCCGAGCAGAACCGGCCGGATCACTACCAGCGAGAAGTAGGCGAAGATAGCAACCCCGAAGGCGAACGGTACGTGAAAGCCGATTCCGAGCTTGCGGCAGATTTCTACCTCGCGCAGCGCCCACGACACGAATGAACCGAGTGCGCAAATCGTGATGAGCTGCCAGAGTCCGCCCTCAGCGAGCGGCGCGAGTGCAAGTCCGTAGCTCAGATCCGGCGGGGCGATGCTGATCTGCCAGATGTTCCATGTGGGACCCAGCGCCGCGCCCCAGACGATCAGCGCGGTGCCGAGAAAGGCAAAGAAGATCGTCGTTACGCCGAAGAACCCGACATAGAAAGGTCCGACCCAGAAATCGAACAGGTCGCCACCGATCAGGGTGCCTCCGCGGACGCGGTATTTTCGTTCAAAGCTGAGCATCGCCATCTTTGATTCCTCCTGCCGGGAGGTGGCTGGACGTCACGAGGAAGAAGCGGACGAACCGGGGCCTGCCAGGTTCGTCCGTTGCAGTGCTCCTATTTGGGTGGCGGCACGGGAGACATTTGTCCCACCACCGGCTTCGCCGCGCGCGGCCCTTCCAGCCAGTTGAACCGGTCCGTGCTGAGCAGGATGAAGTGGATCAGCAGCGCCAATCCGAACAGAAACGTGAACAGCGCGATCAGCGTTCTGCGCGGATCGAACAATAGCCACATGCGCCACATGTTTCCCTCCTACGAAACGAACGTCAGCAACGAGCCGGCCAACTGTGTCGCGCTTTCGAGCGATGCCTTATAGCCGCCAGGACCCGGCAGCCATGGGCGCCACATCCACGCAAGAACGTGGGCGACGGCCGCGACTGCGACGAAGATCAGGAAGCTGGTCATGAAGATGGTGTGGAACTCACGGGCTTCCGATTCCGTGAGCCCCGACAGAGACACGTCTCGTCTTGGGCTTTCAGCCATGGTTACCTCCAGTGTTGTGCCGCGAATTCAGTGCGGCAGAACCGTCGTGGAGCTGCCCCGCACGACGGGCGTTCCGCCCGGGATCGCCGGACGAATTCGACGACTACCCCATAGCGAATGCGCTGAAGAGGGCAGCATGCTCCTTCGCCCGCTGGACAACGGACCTATCGTCGTCGCGGCGCGACTTGTCCGAGATGCGCCACGGCAGCAGCCGGGCGATGTATCCAGACGCCAGCAGCGCAACGAAGGTCGCCCAATAGAACAGGCGGAACTGAATCTCCTCGACACGGCGGTCCGATATCGTTTCTTCGGCCGTTTTCCGTTCATGCATCATGGGTTCTCCTCCGGCTCAAATTCTCAGGTCACAATCGGCATCACGCGGCGTGTCCTTCCGCAAAGGCCAAGCGCGCCCGCGAGACGCACATAGCCGTTACCGTCTGATCGCCGGACCGCCTCGCTTCACGTTCGGCAACGTCGCGCAGCCGCTTCGCGGCCGAAATCCGAACCAGCATCGGCTGGGCTTCGATGAGTTCATCGAGCGCGGTCTTGGCATCAATGTCCCAGGGCAATTCCTTGTGCAGGCGGGACGGCGTCGCCTCGATCCGGTCGAGCGATGAAGCCAGCGGCAGAATGTGGAACAGCGCGTCGAACAGCGCGTTGCAGACTTCCTGCACCATATAGGTCGCGCCGGCGTAGCCCATGAACGGCGTACCGGTGTGCCGGCGGATGATCGCCCCCGGGAAGGACGCCGGGATGTAGATCGCGCGCGCACCGGCCTCGGCCAGGTACATGCGCTCGTTGTAGCTGCCGAACATGACCAGCGGCGGCTTCTCCCGAACCGCCTGGCGCACCGCGTCGTTGTCCGGCTTGACGCCGGCCGCGCGCGCGAACGCGAAGGTGCAAGGCAGTCCCATTTCGTGCTCGAGGAAATGGCGCACGCCGCGCGCATAAGTCTCGTTGGCGACGATCGCGAAGCTCGCCGTGCCGAAGAAGTCCTGCGTCACCGACCGCCAGAGATCCCAAAGCGGCTTGATCGTGGTGTGTTTCTCGCGCTCGATGAACGCCGAGGGATCGAGGCCGAGAAGATCGCCAAGCTTGTGCAGAAAACTGGTCGTGCTGTGCAGCCCGATCGGCGCCTGCAGGTAAGGTCGGCCGAGCGCCTCGCACAGCATGCGGCCGAACTCGCGGTACATGCACACATTCACGTCCGCATTGGCCAGACGCGTGACGTCGGCGAGATGGCTTCCCAGCGGGAAAACCATGTTGATCTCGGCGCCGATGCCTTCGACCAGTCGCCGGATTTCGGCGAGGTCGGACGCCGAGTTGAACATGCCGTACATCGGGCCGATGATGTTGACCCGCGGTTTCTCGCCGTCCTTGCGCGGCTTGCGTTCCGGAATCTTCTTCAGGCCGAATTCGGTCCACAGCCAGTACAGCGCGCGATTGGCGCTCTGCCACTGGTCCTCGTCGATCGTGCGCGGCAGGAATCGCTTGATGTTGGTGCCTTCCGGCGTCACGCCGCCGCCGATCATCTCGGCGATCGAGCCCGTCACCACCACGGCCGGCAGGTCCGGATCGAGCGTGCGGTGCGCCCGCTTCATCGCCCCTTCGGTACCGGTCTGTCCGAGTTCCTCTTCGGACAGCCCGGTGACGACGATGGGCAGCTCGTGCGGCGGCAGCCCGTCGGTGTAATGCAGCACCGAGGTCACCGGCAGGTTCTCGCAGCCCACCGGCCCGTCGATGATCACCTGCAGGCCCTTGATCGCCGTGAAAGCGTACACCGAACCCCAATATCCGCCGGCGCGATCGTGATCGAGGATCAGCATCAGGTGCCCATCTCCTCGGAAGCGCGTTTCTTGGCCTGCGCGGCAAGCTGGCGCTTGTAGCGTTCGCGGAACTCGACGCGGTCGCGCGGGGTGTCTTCCCAGATGCCAGCCGCGTGGCCTTCGCCGACACCGGCGAAGAATTCCGTCATCTTGTCGAACCGCGGCTTGCTGGCGATCGCGGCGTTCACGACCTGCGCGAGCGAGCCGGCGCCGGCGACGCCGAACAGCGGCCGCGCCGAGATCAGGTTGGTGAAGTAGAGCGCCGGGATCGACTTGGCCTTGGCCTTCTGCACGATGGGTGTGGTACCGATGGCCAGGTCGGGCTCGAACTCGTGCATCGCTGCGAGGTCCTGTTCGAGCGACGCGCGGTACTGCACGCGCACGTTCTTGGCTTCCAGCCATTCCCGGTCGGGGGCGGACCAAGCGGTGCGCGGACAGGCCGTGCCGACATAGCGGACATCGGCGCCGCTCTCGATCAGCAGCCGCGCCACCAGCAATTCCGAGCCCTCGTAGCCGGAGACCGTGATTCGGCCTTTGATCGGCGACTTCGCCAGTGCGCCGCGGATCGCCGGCAGGAACTGAATCTTGGCGGCGGCAATCTTCTCGGCCGCGATGCCGCAGGCGCCACCGAGGGCGTCGAGCCAGGCGGCCGTGCCGTCGTAGCCGACCGGCGCCGAGCCCACGATGGTGCGGCCGGCCGCACTGAACTCGCGCAGGGACGCCGTGTAGAAGGGATGGATGGCGGCGACCGCCGCGCAGTCCAGCGCCGAATAGAGCTCGCGCCATTCGCGCGTCGGCACCACCGGCCCCGCGGCGAGACCGAGCGGCTCGAGCATCATGCCGATCCCGACCGGATCGGCCGGGAACATCTCTCCGACCAGCGTGACGGTCGGACGTTCGCTGCGTCTGTCGCGCGGCGCCTGCACCGGCCCCTGCTCGGCCTCGCTGCGCGCATAGGACAGCATCGCGCCGGCCAGCACGTCCTTTGCTTCCGCGTGCGTGGGCACGCCGAACCCCGGCACGTCGATGCCGATGATACGCACGCCGTTGATCTCCTTGGGGAGCAGTTGCAGCGGCACACCGGATGCGGTCGGAACGCACAGGTTGATGATCACCACTGCGTCGTAAAGCTGCGGATCGGCGAGTTTGAACACCGCCTCGCGGATGTCCTCGAACAGCTTCCCGGTGACCAGCGTCTCGGAATTGAACGGCACGTAACCGACGGTGCGGCGCGCGCCATAGAAGTGCGACGTGAAGGTCAGGCCGTACACGCAGCAGGCCGATCCGGAGAGCACCGTGGCGGTGCGGCGCATGCGCAATCCGACACGTAACGAACCGAATGCCGGACACATGCTTTGTGGCTGGTCGTGCGGTCCCGCCGGATAGTCCGCCGCATATCGCGCCAGCGTCTCGCTCTTGCCGGCCGCCGCCGCCGCTTCCTGCAGCACGGCCTTGCCCGAATGGCAGCCGAGGCCGTCCTGCTGGGCCGCTGCCAGATTGATCGCAGGAGGCGCGGCATCCGCCACCGTCACGGCTCGCTCGCCGGCCTTGGCTGCCTGCATCGTTCTGCCAACCGTGTCGAGCACTGCGGTCATATTGCGCGCAATCGTTCTGGGTTCGGTCAGGCGTTGTCGTAGATGACTTCGAGCGTCGGCCGGTCGACGATCGTCCGTCCGCACATGTCTTCCTGAGTCGCAGGCTCGAGAACCACGCCGCGCCCCACCGCCTCGCCCTTGAACAGGCCGAGCAGGCTTTCCTGACTCAACGGCCGGGGACGTACCGGCGGCGCGCCGGCCACATTCTGGGCGAGATGCTCGAACAGCGGCGCCCACTGGTCGCCCGGGCGGCCGATGATCTCGTAGTTCGCACTCTTGCGGCGGATATCGTCGTCGGCCGGGATCGCAGCGAGGATCGGGATGCCGGCCGCTTCGGCGAAGGCGGAGGCCTCGCCGGTGCCGTCATCCTTATTGATCACCAGTCCGGCGACGCCGACATTCCCGCCGAGCTTGCGGAAGTACTCGACCGCCGAGCACACATTGTTGGCGACATAGAGCGACTGCAGGTCGTTGGAGCCGACGACGATGACCTTCTGGCACATGTCGCGCGCGATCGGCAGGCCGAAGCCGCCGCACACGACATCGCCGAGGAAGTCGAGCAGAACAAAGTCGAAGCCCCATTCGTGGAAGCCGAGCTTTTCGAGTAGCTCGAAGCCGTGAATGATGCCGCGCCCGCCGCAACCGCGCCCGACTTCCGGCCCGCCGAGCTCCATGGCGAACACACCGTCGCGCTTGAAGCAGACGTCGCCGATCTTGACCTCGTCGCCGGCAAGCTTCTTCTTCGAGGACGTTTCGATGATGGTCGGACAGGCGCGGCCGCCGAACAACAGCGAGGTCGTATCGCTCTTAGGGTCGCAGCCGATCAGCAGGACTTTCTTGCCCTGCTGGGCCATCATGTAAGAGAGGTTGGCGAGCGTGAAGCTCTTGCCGATTCCGCCCTTGCCGTAGATCGCGATGATCTGCGTTTCCTTCTTCACCTCGCCGGTCGCCACCGGATCGGGCTCGATCGCCGCTTCGGCTCGAAGCTGTTCGGCAGCGCCGATCTTGGCCAATGCGTTCATGAGCACGATCTCCAATCCAGAATCATTTTGAGACAGGCGGGATCTTCGAAGGCGATGCCGTATGCGGCGGCCGCGCGCTTCGGCTCTGCGCGATGCGTGATCAGTCCGTCGAGCGAGAGACGACCACTTTCGACGAGGTCCTTGACGGCGATCAGATCGGACTGCTTCCACTCCGCGGCGACGCGCAGGCGAACCTCGCGCATGAACGCCGGCGGAAACGCGAATGAAAGCGGCTCGCTATAGAACCCCGCGAGCACGATCTCGCCGCCGGGCGCCAGGCGCGAGATCAAGGCATCGAGCAATGTCGAGTCGCCGCTGACGTCGTAGATCACGCGGCAATCGCGTGCCGAATCGTCCGACGGATCGATCACCTGGTAGCCGTCGGCGCCATCGGCGCGTTTGCGATTCCGTTCCCAGACGATCGGCGGTTCGCCACCGGTTGCGATCGTCAGCCGCGCCAGAAGACGACCCAGGACGCCGTGTCCGACGATCCGATCGGGCTTCACAGCTCCGGGTGCTGCGAGCGCGTGGTAAGCGGTCGCCGCGAGTGCGAGCAGAATGCCGTTCTCGGCCAGCTGCGGCGCAATCGGCACCAGGCGTTGCTCCGGCACCACCACTCGGGAGGCCGCGGCGCCGAACAGGCCGCGTACTTCGCCGAAGCAACGGGCACCGGGGACGAAGACCGTCTGTCCGATCTTGAGGGTGGAGCCTTCCGCGACCTGTGTCACGCGGCCGACCGACTCGTAGCCGGGCACCAGCGGGTACCCCATCCCGGGGAACGGCGGCATGCGGCCGCTCCAGAGCAGTCGCTCGGTTCCGGTGCTGACGCCGCTCCACTCGATGTCGACGACGGCGTCGGTATCGCTCGGCGGGGTGAGATCGACGCCACGAACAACGAGATGTTCCGGTTCGTTCAAGACGACCGCGACCGCCTTCATTGGACAACTCCCAAGCCGGACTGTCAGTCTGCGCTGACACTGCGATACTGTCAGCTTAGAGTTACTATTGAGATTGTCAATATTAGTTCACACTCATTTTTGATGGGTCGGCTTTGCAACCATCGCGCTCACCAGCATGGGGCGGCGGGTCGTCAACAGCCTGCCGGGTTCGAATCCGGCCGCCTGCAACAACCGGCGAACTTCGTCTGGACTTCGCGCTCGGCCGCTTCCCATCGCCAGCAGGTAGAAGCCGAAATACGCGTCAGCGACCGTTTCGGCGCCGGGCGTTCCCGACATTGGCTCCGCGATCAGCAGCGCCCCGTCCGAAGGCAGCACACGGCGAATGTTTCGAAGCAACGCGACGACGGCAGCATCATCGTGGTCGTGAATGACACGCACCAGCGTGACCACGTCGGCACCCTCCGGCAGGGCGTCGTGAAAGAAATCCCCGCTCGCCACCGTCGTTCGAGCGGCGATCTGCACGTTGGCAAATCGGCTCCGGGCGCGCTCGGCAACTGGCGGCAAATCGAACAACGCACAGTGCAGGTGCGGGGCCCTGGAAGCTGCCTCGATTACGAACGCGCCTTCACCGCCGCCGACATCGAGCAGCCGGTGATGCGTGCGGAGCGGATACGCATCGAGCACATCACCGGCGATCATTGATTGCGATGCGAACATGAGCGCGCTGTAGGGCGCGACCTGCTCAGATGCCAAGTGAGCCGGCTCGCTTTCGCGGGCATACGGCCAGAATTCCGAAAGCGCGGTGTCTGGACCGCTCCCGCGCAGGAGTGCGACCGGATCGCGCAGATCCGCATAAAGGAGCGCATGGTGCTCTACCATCGCGGCGATCGCCGGATTGCCCCGCAAGGCAGCACCCAGCACACCCAATCCGAAGCGCTCATGCGAGCGGCGTTCCAACAATCGCAAGGATACTGCCGCGGCAAGCAGTCGCGTGGTCCGATCGAGCGGCAGAGCCAGCCGCCGCGACAACTGCGCCACGGTTTGCGGTCGCTCGGCCAGAATATCGAACAACTTCAGCTTCACGCAGGCCGCGAGCACCTGCGAGTAGACGAATCCGGCACACAGATCGAACAGCGAAAGTGCCCGTTTTTGCGCTATTTTTCGCGTAATCGGGAAGCCGGCGGCCCAGCGCTGAAACCGCGGGCTCGCAAGCAGATTGTCGCGGGCCGCGAGGCAACGATCGATCCAAGACGAAGGCGTGAACGGTGATGCCCGCTCCGGCACCAGGCGCGCATCCTCGGCTTTCGGCGGCATCAGGCCGCCGATTGTGCAATCTTCTTCGGCAGCAGCCGCCTGGCTTCGAGCGCGATCAGGGATTTCAGAGCCGCAGAACCGCTGCAGTCCGGAATCGACGCGACCGCCTCGCCAACGAGCTGCTCGAGCCGCCGCACAGCACCCGCGAGACCGAGCTCAAGAACCGCATTCGGGCGCCCCAGAATGGCGTCACGGCCGAGCGGCTTACCGATGTCGTCGGCATCGTCCGCGGCCGCGTCACGAATATCGTCGGCCGCCTGATAAGCTTCGCCCAGCTTCTCACCCAGGGCGCGCCACGGTTCGCAGTCCACGCCGGACGCCGCCGCGCCAGCCATCGCGGCTGCGGCAAACAACGCGCCGGTCTTGGAGCGATGGTAGTGCGAAAGATCGATCTGCGATTCACACTCCCAGGCCTGACCAGCGACGATGCCGAATGGAACGCCGACCGACCGCGAAACCGTCATGAGCAGAAGCGCAAGTCGTTGCGGCGCGTGAGCAAACCGCCCCAGCGTCTGGAACGCCAGAACGATCAGCGCGTCGCCGGTAAGCACCGCCAGCGGTTCTCCGAACGCGCGGTGAACCGACGGCCGGCTTCTCCTCGTTTCCGCGTCGTCGAAGCACGGTAGATCGTCGTGCACGAGCGAGGCACAGTGCAGCAGCTCGATTGACGCCGCCGCCGCATCGGTCAGCGAGGGCTCGTCATCGCCGCATGCCGACGCGACCGCGAGGCATAGCCGGGGCCGGACGCGGGCCCCGCGCGGGAACACCGCATGGCGCATGGCGGCCGCCAAACGTGGGGGGCAACCTGGAACGTCCGCGCGGCCGATCGCGGTCTGCAGGGCCTGCTCAATTCGGCTAATGGCATCCATGCGCGTTCCCTTATGTAATGATTGATTGTCATATCGAGTGTAAACTACAATAGACACATCCGGGCGAAAAGCTCAATCGTTTTCTCGCGAGACAGAACGTGCGGACGCAGCGGGTGGTTGTGATCGGAGCCGGGGTGGGCGGGCTCGTTTCCGCACTGCTGCTGGCCGCCCGGGGGATCGAGGTCACGGTCGTGGAACGGGCTGCCACGCCGGGCGGGAAGATGCGGCAGATCGAGGTCTGCGGCGCGCATGTCGATGCCGGCCCAACGGTCTTCACGCTGCGTACGGTGTTCGAGGACATCTTCGCCGCGGCCGGCGCGTCGCTGTGCGATCATGTCGCACTCCGGCCGGCTGCCACCCTGGCTCGGCACGCCTGGGGACCGGACGAACGGCTCGATCTGTTTGCCGACCTCGATCGCACCGCCGACGCCATCGGGGCGTTCGCGGGCGCGCGCGAAGCCGCCGGCTACCGCGAGTTCTGCGGCCGGGCACAGCGCATTTACGATTCGCTTGAGACGACCTTCATTCGCGCGCAGCGGCCGAGCCTCGATGCCCTGGTCGCGGCAGATCGGAAGAGCACACG
>JBFXEX010000078.1:0-28468 GCA_050179645.1 Xanthobacteraceae bacterium
CTCAAGGCCCGCACCGATACCAAGGGCGAGGCTTCGTTGCGCGGCCATCTCAAGGCCGAGGGCGACGAGGCAACCGGCTCGCAGTCCTACATCCCGCCGGATCCGAAGGACGACAAGGCGCTCAACACCGCGCTTGAACTGATCCGCGGTATCCAGAAGAACTCGGCCTATCCGCCGAGCTCGAAGGCATCCGTGCCGAACTAACGGACGATGCGGGCAAGGTGAATTGTAAGGGGCGGCTTTCGGGCCGCCCCTGTTGCTTTCGTAGCCTCGTGTCCCGGGCGCAGCTCACATCATGTGTCCCGGGCGCAGTGCGGCACGAAGTGCTGCGCTGCAGACCCGGGACCGTTCCGGACGCCGCGCCTTCAATGCATGCAAGAGAATGGCGGAGACCTTGCCTTTGGTGGTCCCGGATCCGCGGTGCATCGTTCCGCTTCGCTCCAGGCTGCACAGCGTCCGGACACGGGGGAGGGTCTACAGCGCGACCTCGTCGGTGAGGTCTCGCCACTGTGGATTGAGCGTTTCGACGAGTTCGAATTTCCAGGACCGCCGCCAGCGCTTCAGGGCGGCTTCGCGTGCGCGCGCTTCGAGGATCGATGAATATTCCTCGAAATACACCAGCACAACGATGCCATGGGTGCGCGTGAACCCGGGCACGATCTTCGCCTTGTGCTCGCCGATCCGTCTGACGAGGTCATTCGTCACGCCGACATAGAGAACGCCGCGCCGTCGGTTGGCAAGAATGTAGACGAAGAACCGCCCGGCCATTGTATCGGTACGTCGAACATGGCTTCCGAATTCAGCCTAACACACCTGTGTCCCGGGCGCAGCGCAGCACGAAGTGATGGCTGCAGACCCGGGACCGTTACGGATTCGGTGCTTGATGACTCAACGACACGTACCCTACTTCTTCACGGTCCCGGATCAGCAGTGCACCGCTTCGCGCTGCACCGCGTCCGGGACACGGATTGCGCCAAGCCCAGCCGAGACAGAGATGACCCACGGCCTTGGACCGCTGGTATAGTTCAGCCGCGTCGTCCCGGCCCGCCGATGAACCAGGCGACAATGGTGCTCGATTTGGAACTACCCCCGTGATTGCAGCGCTCGCTCATCTGTCCCGGCTCGGCCGTGCGGCCTTCGTGTTCGCGCGCGAAGGCGTGTTCGCGTCGGTCGACCCGGCGCTGCTGCCGATTCCCGCGCGCGCGGCGGTTCGCGCGGCCCGACTGATCGAGCGACCGGTGACCGCTGGATCGGCCAATCGCATTGCAACCGCCATTACCCGGCTCGGCCCGACCTACGTGAAACTCGGCCAGTTCCTGGCGACACGTCCCGACGTGGTCGGCGTTGCGATCGCGCGCGATCTCGAAACGCTGCAGGATAAGATGGCGCCGTTCCCGCAGGCCGAGGCGGAGCGCACGGTCGAGAGTGCGCTCGATGCGTCGCTGCGCCGGCTCTATGTCTCGTTCGGGCCGGCGGTCGCCGCCGCCTCGATGGCGCAGGTGCACCGCGCCGAGGTCGAGACGCCCGCCGGTCGGCGGGCCGTTGCCGTGAAGGTGCTGCGTCCGCACATCGAGCGGCGGTTCAAGGTCGATCTCGACGCGATCACTTTCGCCGCGCGCAAGGCGGAAGCTTGGTCCGCCGAGGCGCGGAGGCTGAGGCTCATCGAGGTGGTGGAGACGCTGCGCCGCTCGGTCACTATCGAGATGGACATGCGGCTCGAGGCTGCCGCGCTGTCCGAGATGGCGGAGAACACCAAGGATGATCCCGACTTCCGGGTGCCGACGGTTGACTGGAACCACACCGCGCGCGAAGTGCTGACCTTGGAGTGGATCGAGGCGACGTCGCTGCACGATCGCGCAAAGCTCGAAGCCAAGGGGTTCGATCCGAAGAACCTCGGCCGGGCAGTGATCCAGACGTTCCTGCGGCACGCGCTGCGCGACGGCTTCTTTCATGCCGACATGCATCCGGGCAACCTGTTCGTCGACGATGCCGGCCTGTTGGTGGCGGTGGATTTCGGCATCATGGGACGGCTCGGACCGAAGGAGCGGCTGTTCCTCGCCGAGATCCTCTACGGCTTCATCACCCGCAACTACTACCGCGTGGCCGAGGTGCACTTCGAGGCCGGTTATGTGCCACGGCACCATTCGGTCGCAGACTTCGCCCAGGCGATCCGCGCCATCGGCGAACCGATCCACAATCGCACCGCCGAAGACATCTCGATGGCGAAGCTGCTGCTGCTGTTGTTCGAAGTGACGAGCCTGTTCGACATGCGCACCCGCCCCGAATTGATTCTGCTGCAGAAGACCATGGTGGTGGTGGAGGGCGTTGCGCGCTCGCTCGATCCGAAGCTCGATATGTGGACGGTCGCCGAGCCGGTGGTGCGCGAGTGGATCGAGCGTCATCTCGGGCCGGCCGGCCGAATGGAAGGCGCAATGGAAGGGGCGGGCGAGATTGGCCGCTTCTTGGTCGGGCTGCCGGCGCTGTTGTCGCGGGCCGGCGTCGTGGTCGAGCAGTTGGACGCGAACACCCGTCACGGCCTGGTACTGGCGCCCGAGACGGTCGAGGCCATCGCCCGCGCCGAGACGCGCCACAACCGGTGGAGCACGCTGGCGCTGTGGGCGATCGCGGCGATCTTCCTGCTGTGGGTGTCTTCGCAATATTGATTGCAATGATTGCAACGCAATCAATCGCGCGATAAGATGACCGAAATCCGGATGTTCGTCCCATGGCCAGCCTGACCATCCGCCAGCTCGATGATGAGACCAAAGCGCAGCTTCGCCTGCGCGCGGCCCAGAACGGCCGCTCCATGGAGGACGAGGCGCGCACCATCCTGCGCCAGGCCGCCGCCGAGCGCGTTGGTCGTCCCTCGGCCGCAATCAGGCCGCCGCCCGCACCGGAAACCGACCCGTCGTACGTGCCTGAGCCGCCCCCGGCAAGTGGCGCGCGCGTGCTGCTCATCATCGGCGGCGGCATCGCGGCCTATAAATCGCTCGATCTGATCCGGCGGTTGCGCGAACGCGGCGCGTCCGTGCGCTGTGTCATGACCAGCGCCGCCCGGCAGTTTGTCACGCCGCTCGCGGCCGGCGCGCTCGCGGGCGAGCGGGTGTTCACTGACCTGTTCGACGCCGACAGCGAATTCGACGTCGGTCACATTCGGCTGGCGCGCGAGACCGATCTGATCGTCGTTGCGCCAGCGACCGCGGATCTCATGGCCAAGATGGCCGGAGGCCATGCGGACGATCTTGCCTCGGCGGTGCTGCTGGCTGCCGACCGGCCGGTGCTGATCGCGCCGGCGATGAACCCCTTGATGTGGAGCCATGCGGCGACGCGGCGCAACCTGGCGCGGCTCGTGCAGGACGGCGTCGCCGTGGTCGGACCGAACGCCGGCGAGATGGCCGAGCGCGGCGAGGCCGGCGTTGGCCGCATGGCCGAGCCGCTGGAAATCGTCGCGGCGGCCGAACCGTATCTCGTCGCCGAAGCGCGAGACCTGCCGCTCAAAGGCGTTCGCGTGCTGGTCACCTCCGGTCCGACATACGAGCCGATCGACCCGGTGCGTTACATTGCCAACCGCTCGTCGGGAAAGCAGGGGCACGCCATTGCGGCGGCCGCCGCCGCTGCAGGTGCGGAGGTGACGTTGATCTCCGGACCCGTGAACGTGCCGAATCCGGCGGGAGTGAATGTGGTCAAGGTGACGACGGCGCGCGAAATGCTGGATGCGGTCACACGGACCTTGCCCGTGGATGTCGCGGTCTTTGCGGCGGCGGTCGCCGACTGGCGCGTCGATCATGCCCAGGCGAGCAAGATCAAGAAACAGAACGGCGGTGCGCCGAGGCTGGCGCTGATCGAGAACCCCGACATCCTCGCCACGGTGGCGCAGCGCAAATCCGGCCGGCCGCGCCTGGTGATCGGCTTCGCCGCCGAGACCGACGAACTGATCGCGCACGCCAAGGCCAAGCTCGCGCGCAAGGGCTGCGACTGGATTGTTGCCAATGATGTTTCCGCCGACTCCGGCGTGATGGGCGGCGACCGCAACACGGTTCACATTCTAACCGCCGACGGCATTGAAGACTGGCCGCCGCAATCGAAGCCCGAGGTGGCGCGCGGCCTCGTGGCGAAGATCGCCGCCACGCTGGCGCGAGGAACGCGATGAAGGTCGAGCTTCGTCTGATGCGGCTGCCGCATTCCGAAGGCCTGCCGCTGCCGGCGTATCAGAGCGAACTCGCCGCCGGGTTCGACCTCGTTGCTGCGGTGCCGGCCGACGCGCCGGTCATAATCGCGCCGGGGGCGCGCGCCGCGATCCCGACCGGAATCTGTATCGCGCTGCCGCCCGGGACTGAGGGCCAGGTGCGGCCCCGGTCGGGCCTGGCACTGCGGCATGGCGTCACCGTGCTCAATACGCCCGGCACGATCGATGCGGACTATCGCGGTGAAATCCTGATTGTGCTGATCAACCACGGAGACGCGTTGTTCACTGTTGAACGCGGAATGCGGATTGCGCAATTGGTCGTCGCGGCTACAATGCAAGCGCAGATTTGCGAGGTTGCAAGCCTCGATGAAACTATGCGGGGAAGTGGGGGATTAGGTTCCACAGGCATGACGTCGAGGGAAAGGACCCGAAAACCCGGGGACTAGACGTTACGCTCTAAGGTATTATTGTACCTGCTTCGATTCTCCGTTCTCCGCGAACATTGCCGGACGTCTCAATGCCGTTGTTGCCCCGCAAAGGCGTTCTCGCGATCGCCGCCGTCATCGACATCGCGCTCAATGCGCGGGGTCGGCCCGTTGCTGCTAAAGCATTGGCCGGCCGTCATCATTTGCCGCCACGGCATCTCGAGCCGGTGCTCCAGGCGCTGGTCCGCGAGGGCATTCTGAAGGGCATTCGCGGCCCGCGCGGCGGCTACGAACTGGCGAAAGAGCAAGGTAAGATCACCGCCGACCAGATCCTGCGGGCGGCCGGCGCGGCCGAGGAAGGGGCCGAGGGGCCATTGGCCGACTCGGCGCTGCTCAGCAAGGTGGTGGTGCCGGCGCTGGCACAGGCCGAAAAGGCTTTCTCCACGGCGCTCTCACGGATCAGCGTCGCGGACCTGACTCACTCGGCTGAAGGTCTGCGTAAAACGGGAACCTGACCCACGCTGTGCGCAATGCCGGTGGCGCGACCCCTGCCCGCCCCACGGGGGAAGCTTGTTCGGCGATCTTCCGCCGTCTTCCCAGACGCACTCGGTCCGCTTTGCGGACCTTCGGCGCATCATCCGGCGCTTCCGTTGCGGCGCATATCGTCCCACCACGGACACACGCCCGGCTGCAGGTGGTAGTTGCCGTCGATCACCTGGACCGGCATGCGCTGGCCGTTGTCGGCCGCCTCGATGCACAGGAGCCGGGACCCCTCGCGCTTCTCCGGGGACATCCAGCGCCGCTCGTGGCCCCAGAAGCTCGGTCCGAACTTCCGCTCGAACGGCGTCCATTTGGAGTCATCGATCGCCTGTGCGCCCCAGCCGTACTCGACCAGAAAGCCGGACGGATTCCAGGTGTAGAACGACGTGACGTAATCACCCGAGTGGCGGCCGAGCGTGACGCCGACCTTCTCCGGTTCGCCGAGCGCGAGGTCGTAGCCCTGGCCGACGTCGTCGAAGCTGAAGAGCTCGACCATCATGTGATGCACCATGTTGACGCCGCTCTCGATGAACGCGATCGAATGGTGCCGCGAATTGACGTGGAAAAAGTACGCGGGAAACGGCCGCAGCCAGTAGTCGCTGATCCGGAAGCCCAGGACATCCTGATAAAACGTCATCACCTCGGCGATACGCTCGAGATGAATCACCACGTGCCCCATGCCGAGCGGCCCGGTGCGGAAGCCCGAGATGTTGCGGCCTGGCACGAACGGCTCGTCGGCAGTCTGCGCGCCGTGAAAAATCTCCAGCCGGTTGCCGGCCGGATCGTTGAATACGATGAGGTCAGCGACGTGCCGCTCGCTGGCAAGCGCGCGCGAGCCGCGGGCGACCGGAGTTCCAGACGCCTCCAGCCGTGCGGCGAGAGCTTCAAGCGCAGCGGCGTCGGCGACTTCCCAGCCGAAGAAGCCGATGCCTTGGCCGCCGTCGGCGTCGACCACAAGCCGCTGCTTGCGGTCGTCCATGCGGAAGGCGACGCTCCTGCGGCTCTTGTCGACCTGCTGCATGCCGAGGAGGTTGCGGCCGTAGCTGCGCCAGTCGCCCAAGTCCTTGGCGCGGACGCCGACATAGCCGAGGCCTGCGATGGTCATGCAGCAAGCGTTCTGCAGCCGGTGCGTCAAGTCAAGACCATCCCCGACGGTCAGGCGGAGCCACCGGCACCGGATTGGAACTCGAATTAAATATAGCGCGTAGAGCTTGTAGTAATCGGTTGGCGATACAGTTTCGCCCCGAATGAGGTGCGCGATGCTTAACGACCTCCCAACAGGTTTGACCAACGACGCTGAAGAGAGCCGGCTTCTGGCGCTCGAAGAGTATGCTCTTTTCGACACGCCTCCCGAAGAGGATTTCGATTGCATTGCAGCGCTTGCGGCGCGGGTCTTGAACTGCCCGGTCGCCTTGATCAGCTTGGTCGGGCGTGATCGGCTCTACTTCAAGGCGCGCCACGGCACGGAATTATACGAAACGCCGCGCACTACCGCGCTCTGCACTCACGTCTTGACGAATGACGGGCCACTGGTCGCCCTTGATACCACCAAGGACGTGCGCTTCGCCGCCAGTCCCCTCGTGACCGGTCCAGGCGGTATCAAGTTCTATGCGGGCGCGCCGCTGGTCTCGAATTCAGGCCACGTCATCGGGACGCTATGTGTCGTTGATTATTCGCCCCGCGGTCGCTTCGACTCTGACGATCAGCGCGCCCTGCAGGACCTGGCCAGGTTGGCGATGCAACAAATGGAGATCCGCCGGCTGCATCGCGTCGGCGACGAAGCGCTGCGTGCGCGGGCCGACAGCGATCTCCAGTTCGAAATTCTCGTCAGCGGCGTCAAGGACTATGCGCTCTACAGGCTCACCCCTGACGGCATCGTTGCGAGCTGGAATTCGGGTGCGCAGGCAATCAAGGGCTACACCGCCGACGAGATCATCGGGGAACATTTCTCACGCTTCTATACCGAGGCAGACCGAGCAGCAGGAGCCCCGGAACGCGCGCTGCAAATCGCCGCCGCAGAGGGCCGATACGAAGAGGACGCCTGCCGCGTCCGCCGCGACGGCAGCCTGTTCTGGGCCAATCTTGTGATCGATGCGATGCACGATCAAGATGGTCACTTGATCGGATTTGCCAAGATCACCCGCGACATCACCCACCGGCGCCAAAACGAAGAATACTTGCGGCGTCTGGCGCTTACCGACGGGCTCACCGCCTTGTCCAACCGGCACGCATTTCTGCACCAACTGGCAAAGATCTTTCACAGCCAGCCGGCGGCGCTTCTGCTGTTGGACCTTGACGGCTTCAAGGACGTCAACGACACGCTTGGTCATCGTGCCGGCGACGCCTTGCTCAAAGCGGTCGCCGATCGACTTAAAGATACGGCTGCCGGCGCAACCAGTGTCGCGCGAATTGGCGGCGACGAATTCGCCATCGTGTTCGCCGGTATGGCCGATCCGATCGCGGCTGCCGCCCAGGCCCAATCGATTATCGATGCATTCCGCCAGCCTTTCGTCGTCGATGAAAACGAGATGCAGATCGGGCTCAGCGTCGGTATTGCGATCGCGCCGAACCATGGGAGGACCGCAAACGAGTTGTTGGCCAATGCCGATTTTGCTCTCTACGACGTCAAGTCACACCGGCGAACCGGATACAGCCTCTTTCAGGAGGCCTTCCGGCAATCGGCGCTGGCGCGCCGGACATGCGAGTCCGAACTCAAGCGCGCGGTCGTTCAAGGTGAACTTGAGCTCTATTATCAACCGCAGTTGCGGCTTGCCGACCGCCGCATCGTCGGCGCTGAGGCGTTGCTGCGCTGGAATCATCCCGAGCGCGGGCTGATCCTGCCGGGAGCATTCATCCAGGTCCTTGAGCGAAGCCCGCTGGCGGTGCCGGTAGGACAATGGATACTGCGTCAGGCCTGCGAGTTCGCGGCTTCGGTGCATCGTGACGGCTGCTCCGATTTTAGGATTGCCGTCAACGTGTTTGGTGCTCAGTTCCGCAGCGGCGACCTCAAGTCCACGATCGCTTGCGCGTTGAAGGAGCATGGGATACCGCCCGGCGCGCTCGAGCTTGAGCTTACCGAGAACATTGTCCTTCAGAACGACGACTCGATCTTTGCGGCCGTTCGCGAACTTGTCGGTATGGGGCTCCGGACGTCCTTCGACGACTATGGGACCGGACATGCATCACTGAGCCTGCTCAAGCGATTTCCGATCTCCCGCCTGAAGATCGACCGGAGTTTCATCCGTGAACTCTGCACGAACGTCGAGGATGCCGCCGTCGTCAACGCGATCCTCTATCTCGCGAAGAGCTTTGGCCTTGAGGTTGTCGCTGAGGGCATCGAAACCGAAGAGCAGAACCGTCTCCTCGGTGCGCTCGGCTGCCAGTTCGGTCAAGGATTCCTGTTTGCGAGGCCGATGCCGGCCGCCGACCTGCGCGGCCTTCTGGCCGCAGGCCGTGGCGATTTGGCCGCGCGACCCCGCGCGACCGGGTGATGCCCGCAGCCGTTGTGGATCCGCTGCTGGCGCGATCGCCGATTCCTGATTGATGAAGCGATGCGGCTGCCTTCGCCCGCCAGGGAGGAGCGCGCACCCACGATGACTGCGGTCGCGGCTCGCTGTTCCTACGCGTTGCCCCGCGCCTGCTTCTCGATCTGGCCCTTGAGCCGCGGATAGACCTTGAGTGCGTTGTCCTCGAACACTTTCTTTTTCTCGGCGGCCGACAGGTTCGGCGTGTTGTCGACATAGCGCTTGGTGTCGTCGAAGTTGAAGCCGGTCGACGGATCGATGCCCTTTACGGCGCCGACCATCTCGGAGGCAAAGAGGATGTTGTCGGCCGGCACCACTTTGGTCAGCAGGTCGATGCCCGGCTGGTGATAGACGCAGGTGTCGAAATAGATGTTGCTGCCCATGATCTCGGTGAGCTCGGGGCGTTTGTTGTCGAGCGCGATGCCGCGGAACCGGCCCCAGTGGTACGGCACCGCGCCACCGCCATGCGGCACGATCAGCTTCAGCTTGGGGAAGTCCTTGAACACGTCCGACAGGATAAGCTGCATCACCGCCATGGTGTCGGCGTTGAGGTAGTACGAGCCAGTGGTGTGCTGCGCCGGATTGCAGCAGCCCGAGACATGGATCATCGCCGGGACGTCAAGCTCGATCATCTTCTCGTAGAACGGATACCAGTACTTGTCGGTGAGCGGCGGCGCGTTGAAGTACCCGCCGGACGGATCGGGATTGAGATTGCAGCCGACGAAGCCGAGCTCCTTGACGCAGCGCTCCAGTTCCTTGATCGACGAGGTCGGCGCTTCCCCTTGCGTCTGCGGCAGCTGGCAGACGCCGATGAAGTTCTTCGGGAACAGCGTGCAGACCCGGTGGATCAGGTCGTTGCAGATCTCGGTCCATTCCTGCGACACCGCAAAGTCGCCGATGTGGTGACCCATGCCGGAGGCGCGCGGCGAGAAGATCGTCAGATCGGTGCCGCGCGCGCGCTGTAGCTTGAGCTGGTTTTGCTCGATGCTCTCGCGGATCTCGTCGTCGGACATTTTCAGCGCCGCCCGCGACGGCATCGCGGTCTTGTCCTTGGCATTGGCCGCGGCGGTCTGCTCCTTGCGGAAGCGGTGCAGGTCCTTCGGCTCGGTCGTGTAGTGGCCGTGACAATCGATGATCATTGGTACCGTCGCTGCTGGTGGGCGAAGCCCGGGAGGGGATTTGGCGCGGATGCTACGGTCCGCGGCGGCATTGTCAAACCCGGATTGCGATCTGATAGGATGCGCCGCATCCCAAGGGAGACTTCCGAAAAATGGCCGATCTGCCGCGTCTGAACAACATCATCCGCGCCCTCGAAGCGGGCCAGCATGCGCTCACCTGTTTCGCGCCCGCGCACGTCGACTCGGCGATCGCGATGAGCGCCTCGAAGTTCGATGCCTGCGTATTCGAGATGGAGCACAATCCGTGGGATTCGGGCCGGCTGCGCGACTGCCTGCAATACATGCTCAACCGCGCCCAGATCGCCAAGGCGGGAATCGTGCCGCCGGTGACGCCGCTCGTGCGCGTGCCGGTGAACGGCATCGAAATGGCGCAGTGGCAGGCCAAGCAGGCCTTGGACGTGGGCTGCTTCGGCATCGTGTTCCCGCACATCTCGACCGTGGAAGAGGCCGCCAACGCGGTCGGCGCCTGCCGCTATCCGCGGCTCAAGAGCGCGGCGAATTACGAGCCGGTCGGCATCCGCGGCGACGGTCCGACCGCGGCGGCACGCTACTGGGGCGTGAGCCAGCAGGAGTATTACCAGAAGGCCGATGTCTGGCCGCTCAATCCGCAGGGCGAAATCTTCTGCATCCTGCAGATCGAGGACACGCGCGGCGTCGAAAATCTCGACGCCATGCTGACCAAGGTGAAGGGCATCGGCGCGATCCTGATCGGCGAGGGCGATCTCGGGCAGGAACTCGGCTACCCGCGGCAGTACGAGCATCCCGAACTGCTCAAGTGGATGAAGCGGGTGGTCGACACCTGCAAGAAGCACAACGTGGTGGTCGGCCACCCGCACGTCGAGACCGGCAACGCCGAGCGCATCGTCAAGGAGGGCTACCGCTTCCTGATGTGCGCGCCGGTGCAGAGCTACGGCCACTTCGTGGCCGCCCGCAAGCACACCGGCCGGAGGTGACGACTAATCCAAGCGCGTCCGCGGGGTAGCTGCATCGTAACGCCGACGGCTGCGCCGCATCGTGCACTCCCTTGAGCCCGCGCGTGTTTCCTGTGTCCGCAGAGACGCAATGACAGCGGTGCGAACCAACGCCGCTGCAGCGTTCACGAAATGGACTCTTACGATCCGAATCCACTTGGAGTTAAAGTAGCTCGATTCGTGGGCGGCTCGGCAGGAGAGGCACTGCCGTGCGGGCTGCGATCACGCCGGGGTCGGCTGGCCCCGGTTAATGCGGCGATTTGGGGCAAATGGGCATGCCGGAGGCAATCCGGGCCACCGTGGAGAGCGTCGAGGCTCATCCGCCGCGCGGTGGATTCTGCGCCGCTCGCATCTTGCTCGCTGTCCTGGCCGTTATCCCATCCGCCGCCGCGGTTGCCGCCGAGGGCCCGGCCGGTCCCGACGTAGCCGGTGGCTCCGACATGTTCGCGGCCTATCTGGCGGCGTTCCAGGCGCTCGACCGACACGAACTCGCCGCAATGGCGCTGACGCTCGGCATCCTGTGCTTCGCGGTCGTCACCGCGATCCTCCTGGTGCGCACCCGCGCCCGGCTGGCCGATACCGAGGCGGCGGCGCGCGATGAGAGCATCGCCGCCAAGGCCGCGGTCGACCGTGCCTATGCGCTGCTGCTCGCCGAGCCGCAGATTCTCGTCGCCTGGGCGGCGGGCTCCGATCATCCGGAGATCATCGGCGATCCGGCGCTGATCGCGGCGCCCGGCGAGCCGCAGCGCATCCTGGCGTTCGGCAGCTGGCTGCGGCCGGACCGGGCGGCCGAGATGGAGCGCTCGGTCGACGCGCTGCGCGCCCGAGGCCAGAGCTTCGAACTGACGGTGACGACGCTCAACGGCCGCACCGTCGAAGCCGACGGGCAGGTGATCGGCGGCCGCGCCATCCTGCGGCTGCGCGAAGTCACCGGCGTCAAGTACGAACTGGCCGAGCTGGCGCAGCGCCACCGCCGGCAGACCGACGACATGGCGGCGCTGCAGGCGCTGATCGACGCCATGCCGTCACCAGTCTGGGCGCGCGACGAGGCCGGCAAGCTCAACTTCGTCAACGCCGCCTACGTGCATGCGGTCGAGGCCAAGAGCAGCGTCGACGCGGTCGAGCGCGGCACCGAGCTGTTCGGCGGCGCGGCCCGCAGCGAGATCCTGCGCGCGCACGAAGCGGCGACCGCCTATGGCGGCCGCCTGCCCGCGGTGCTCGCCGGCCACCGCCGCACCCTCGACGTCATCTCGGTGCCGGCGCCGCGCGGTTCCGCCGGCATCGGCATCGATGCCACCGAAGCCGAGATGCTGCGCGGCGAACTGGCCCGCATGGTCGACGCCCACCGCCGCACCCTTGATCAGCTGGCGACCGGCGTGGCGATCTTCGGCTCCGACCGCAAGCTCGCGTTCTACAACGCCGCCTACCGCTCGCTCTGGGACCTCGATGCTGCGTTCCTCGACCAGGGGCCGACCGACTCCGCCGTGCTCGACCAGTTGCGCGCCGCCCGCCGGCTGCCCGACGAGCCGGATTTCCGCCAGTGGAAAGCCGCACTGCACGAGGCCTACCGCGCGCTCGAAGCCAACGAGCATCTCTGGCACCTGCCGGGCGGCCGCACCATGCGGGTCGTCACCACACCCAACCCGGAGGGCGGCGTCATCTACCTGTTCGATGACGTCACCGAGCGGCTCGATCTGGAGCGCCGCTACGATTCGCTGATCCGGGTGCAGGGCGAGACGCTCGACAACCTTGCGGAAGCGGTCGCGGTGTTCGGCAGCGACGGCCGGCTGCGGCTGTTTAATCCGGCCTTCGTACAGATGTGGCGGCTCGAGCCCGCTGAACTCGCCGACCGGCCGCATATCGAGGCGGTCAGCGCCCGCTGCCGTCCGCTGCACGGCGATGCCGCGATCTGGCAGAGCCTGCGCGCCACCATCACGGCGATCGACAACCGTGAGCCCGTCAAGGGCCGGCTCGAACGCCGCGACGGCAACGTGGTCGACTGCGCGACCCGGCCGCTGCCCGACGGCGCCACGCTGGTGACGTTCCAGGACGTCACCGACACCGTCAACGTCGAACGCGCCCTGCGCGAGCGCAACGAGGCGCTGGAGACTGCCGACAAGCTCAAGATCGACTTCGTCCACCACGTCTCGTACGAACTGCGCTCGCCGCTCACCAACATCATCGGCTTCTCGCACTTCCTAGGCGACCCGGTGACCGGCCCGCTGACCGAGAAGCAGCGCGAATACCTGAGCTACATCACCGTATCGTCGAACGCGCTGCTCGCCATCATCAACAACATCCTCGACCTCGCGACCATCGACGCCGGCGCCATGCGCCTCAACCTCGGGCCGGTCGACATCCGTAAGACCATGGAGGCTGCCGCCGAGGGTGTGCAGGACCGCCTGGTCAAGAGCGGGATCAAGCTCGAACTCCGCGCCGCGCCGGACATCGGCGGCTTCGTCGCCGACGAGCGCCGGGTCCGGCAGTCGCTGTTCAACCTTTTAGCCAATGCGGTGGGCTTTTCGCCCGCGGGCGAGACCGTTACGCTTTCCGCCCAGCGGCTCAAGGAGGCGGTGGTGTTCTCGGTCACCGACCGCGGCCCCGGCATTCCGGCCGACGTGCAGGACAGGGTATTCGATTGGTTCGAGACGCATTCGCTCGGCTCACGCCACCGCGGCACGGGTCTCGGCCTGTCGATCGTACGCTCGTTCGTGGAATTGCACGGCGGCACCGTCACCCTGGAGTCCGCGGTCGGCCGCGGCACCACGGTGACCTGCGTGTTCCCGATCGAGCACGAAGCCACCCGGACCGCCGCGTGAATTTGCGGTCACTAATTGAGAGTGATCTTCAATCGCTGCCACGCATTCGGTGCGCTCCCTCCCCCCTCGCGGGGGAGGGTTGGGGAGGGAGGTCCCTGCACATTCGGAATGTGTCGTCACCCCCCTCCCTAACCCTCCCCCGCAAGGGGGGAGGGGACGATGCGGCGCGGCCGTTCGCGTGCTCGCGACCGCAGACCGCGTCTCGTGACGACCCGAGTGAGACGATCCCATGGCCGCGCCGCTGACCCCGTCCGGCACGTCGACGTTTACGGTGGCGCTGCCGGACGAGCACGCCACGCGCCGGCTCATGGTCGACATCGCCAACGCGCTGCAGCCGGGCGACCTCATTACGCTCTCGGGCGACCTCGGCGCCGGCAAGACGATGTTCGCGCGCGCGCTGATCCGCTACCTGGCGGACGATCCGGCGATCGAAGTCCCGAGCCCGACCTTCACGCTGATGCAGACCTACGACCTGCCGCAGTTTCCGGTGGTGCACGCCGACTTCTACCGCCTGTCAGGGGCGGCCGAACTCGCCGAGCTTGGCTTCGACGACCTGCCCGAAAACGCCGTCATCCTGATCGAATGGCCGGACCGCGCCGCCGGCTTCCTGCCGCCGAACCGGCTCGATATCACGCTCACGCTCGCACCCAAGCTCAAGCTCGAATTCCGCCACGCCCGCGTCACCGGCTACGGCACCTTCGCGCCGCGCGTGAACCGCATCGCACGGGTGCGCCAGTTCATCGCTGAGAGCGGCTACGGCAATGCCGCCCGCGCGCGCGTCCAGGGCGATGCCTCGACCCGATCCTACGAGCGGTTCGCGCTCGGCGAGAAGCACGCCATCCTGATGAACTCGCCGCCGCGGCCCGACGGGCCGCCGATCCGCGACGGCAAGCCTTACAGCGCCATCGCGCATCTCGCCGAGACCGTGTCGCCGTTCGTGGCGCTGGCCAACGGGCTGCGCGAGCGTGGCTTCTCGGCGCCCGCGATCCTGCATGCCGACCTCGCGCAGGGACTTTTGTTCATCGAGGACCTCGGCGAAGAGCGCGTCGTTGCGGGCGATCCGCCGGCACCGATTCAGGAGCGTTACGAAACCGCGGTCGACGCACTGGTCGCGCTGCACCAGCAGAGCCTCCCCGGTGCCCTGCCGGTGTCGCCGCAGGTCGAATACCGGATTCCGCCCTACGACCTCGATGCGTATCTGATCGAGGCGGAACTGCTGCTCGACTGGTTCCTGCCGCGTTTCGGCGCCCAGACGGGGGCGCAGGAGCGCGAGCAGTTCGGCGCGCTCTGGCGCGAGCACCTGCAGCCGGCGATCGCGTCGCCGCCGACCTGGGTGCTGCGCGACTTCCACTCGCCCAACCTGATCTGGCTGCCGCAGCGTGCCGGCATCGCGCGTCTCGGCATCCTCGATTTCCAGGATGCCCTGATGGGACCGGCCGCCTACGATCTCGCCTCGTTGCTGCAGGACGCCCGCATCGACGTGTCGGAACAGACCGAGGTGGCGCTGCTCGGCCGCTACGTGCTGGCGCGCCGACAGCACACCCCCGGTTTCGACCATGCCGAATTCATCCGGATCTACGTGACGCTGGCGGCGCAGCGCGCCAGCAAGATCCTGGGCATCTTCGCCCGTCTCGACATGCGCGATGGAAAGCCGCAATACTTACGTCACCTTCCCCGCATATGGGGATACCTGCAGCGTTCGCTGGGCCATCCGGCACTCAAATTGCTGCGGGCGTGGTATGACGCCAATGTGCCAACGTTAAAGTCTATTTAAGTTCCGCGTAGCAAATAGCTCAACATGCGGCGACCCGTGATCCCTCCAAAACACGCCATGGTGCTTGCGGCCGGCCTCGGCACCCGGATGCGGCCGTTCAACGGCTCGGTCCCGAAGCCGCTGGTCAAGGTCGGCAACAAAGCGCTGATCGACTACGTGCTCGACCGGCTCGCGGCCGTGGGCGTCGAGCGCGCAGTGGTGAATGTCCATTACCTGGCCGACCAGATCGAGCGGCATCTGCAGGGCCGGCAGCGGCCGCAGATCGTGTTCTCCGACGAACGCAGCGAACTGCTCGGGACCGCCGGCGGCATCGTCAATGCGCTGCCGCTCCTGGGCGACGAGCCGTTCTACCTGGTCAATTCCGACACCATCTGGATCGACGGGGTGAATTCCAATCTGGCGAGGCTTGCGGCCGCGTTCGATCCGGAGCGGATGGACGGTCTGCTTCTGCTCGCGCCCACCACGTCGAGCATCGGCTATACCGGCCGTGGCGACTTCAAGATGGCGCCTGACGGCAAGCTCACGCGGCGCGGGGAACGCGAAGTGGTGCCGTTCGTTTACGCCGGGGCCGCGATCCTGGCGCCGGCGTTCGTTGCCGGCGTGCCCCCGGGGCCGTCCTCGATGTCGCCGCTGTTCGACCGGGCGGTCGAAGCCGGCCGGATCTGCGGGCTTCGCCTCGAAGGCGTCTGGATGCATGTCGGCACGCCGGAAGCCGTCATCGCCGCCGAAGCCGCCATCGTCGACAGCGCGGCGTAGCGTCTAGCTTCCAGCTTTATATCGATTCTATCGCGACGACGGCGGTGCGCGCCCTCTCACGCTTGCGGGGGAGGGTTGGGGAGGGGGTGGTCTTGCTCGAATTCCTCTGCCTGCGCCCTCCCTAGCCCTCCCCCAGCGAAAGGACGTTCACGCCCGTCTTCGATGGGCTATGCGGGGGAGGAGACGATGTGGGCGGCCGCGTTGTCCCCACGAGTTCTTTGCGCCGCACGAACCAACCGCCGGTTGGTGTATGATTCGGCATGGCGCTCCCCCGAGTCTTCACTGTCCCGGCATCGGTGCCTTTCGTGCCGACGCTGCTCGATGCGCTGGCCTCCGGCCGGCTGGTCGAGGGCTTTGCGGCGGGCCACGATCCGCTCGCTTTCGCGGACGCGACGCTTTATCTGCCGACCCGGCGCGCCTGCCGGCTGGTGCACGATAGCTTCCTCGATCTGCTCAAAGGCGACGCCGCAATCCTGCCGCGCATCGTCGCGCTCGGCGATGTCGACGAGGATGAGATCGCATTCGCCAGCATGGCGGCGGGCGAACTTGCCGCCGATGCGCTCGCCTTGCCCGACAAGCTCGACGGGCTTGAGCGGCGGATGCTGCTCACCGAACTTATCCGGAAATGGGCGGCCCAGCCTGAGGTCCGGACCGCCACCGGCGCGCCGCTGGTCGCCAATTCGCCCGCTGCCGCGCTGGCGCTCGCCGACGATCTGGCGCGGCTCATGGACGACATGGTGACGCGGCAGGTGGCGTGGGACCGGCTCGATGAACTGGTGCCGGACAAATACGACAACTACTGGAAGTTGACGCTGCGGTTCCTCAAGATCGCGCGCGAGGCTTGGCCTGCGATGCTGGCCGAGCGCCGCAAGATCGAGCCGGCGGCGCGCCGCGACCTGCTGATTGCCGCCGAGGCGAAACGGCTTGCCCTGAAGCGTGACGGTCCGGTCATCGCCGCAGGCTCCACCGGCTCGATGCCGGCGACCGCCGAACTGATCGCGACCATCGCCCGGTTGCCGCACGGCGCCGTGGTGCTGCCCGGACTCGATACCGATCTCGATGACGGGGCGTGGACCATGATCGAAGGTCGCGAGCCGTCCAGCGACGAACCCGTCGCGCCGGCGGTCGGGCATCCGCAATTCGCCATGGCAGGCGTGCTGCGGCGGATCGGGATTTCGCGTGACGAAGTCGAGGTGCTCGGTACGCCGCCGGCGCACGGCCGCGAGCGGCTGGTGTCGGAAGCGCTGCGCCCCGCTGCCGCCACCGACCGCTGGCAGGCCGAACTCGCCGATCCGGAATTTGCCGCGCACGAGGATCGCGCGCTCGCCGCGCTGTCCGTGCTCGAAGCCGCCAACGCCGACGAGGAGGCGCTGGCGATCGCGATCGCGCTGCGCGAAGTCGCCGAGACGCCGCACAAGACCGCCGCGCTGGTGACGCCCGACCGCGCGCTGGCGCGCCGCGTGCTGGCGGCGCTGGAGCGCTGGCACGTTCCGGTCGACGATTCTGGCGGCGACGCGCTGCCGGCGACGCCGGCCGGCACCTTCGCGCGGCTTGCGGTCGACGTTGCGCTCGGCGGGCTAGCGCCGGTGCCGCTGCTGGCGCTCCTTAAGCATCCGCTCATCCGGCTCGGCGCCGACGCCGGCAAACATTCATTTGCAATTGCGGCGCTCGAGCGCGCTGTGTTCCGCGGCCCGCGGCCAAGGCCCGGCAGCGCGGGCCTGGCCGGCGCGCTCGTGACGTTGCGCGCCGAACTCGGCAAGGTCCGGCGCAAGGAGGCGTCCAACCTGCACCGCTCCGATCCGCGCCTCACGCTGATGGACTGGCAGCTCGATGCGGCCGAAGAGCTTGCCGGGCGGCTGACCGCGGCGCTGCGGCCGCTGGAGGAACTCGGTTCTTCGACCCGCGGCTTCGCCGACATTGCGGCCCGCCATTGTGCCGCGCTCGGCGAACTGAGCGCCGATGCTTCGGGTGCGCCCGAGGTGTTCGCGGGCCTCGACGGCGAGGCGCTTGGAAAGGCGTTCGACGAGATCGCGCTCGACGACACAAGCGGAACGTTTGCGATCTCGCCGTCGGAATATGGCGAGCTGTTTCAGCTCGCCATCGCGGATCGCACCGTGCGCCGGCCCGAGCAGCCGGGCGTGCGGGTGCGTATCTACGGTCCGCTCGAAGCGCGGTTGCAGCACGCCGACCGCATCGTGCTTGGCGGGCTGGTCGAGGGCACTTGGCCGCCGGAGACGCGGCCCGATCCGTGGCTCAGCCGGCCGATGCGGCACACGCTCGGTCTCGACCTGCCGGAGCGGCGTATCTCGCTCTCCGCCCATGACTTCGCGCAGGCACTGGGTGCGCCCGAAGTCATCCTGAGCTATCCGGCCAAGCTCGCGGGCGCGCCTACGGTGGTGTCGCGATTCGTGCAGCGGCTTGCCGCGGTGGCCGGCGAACCGCGCTGGACGGCCGCGAAGGAACGCGGAGACACTTATTGCCGGTGGGCGCGTGTGCTCGACCTGCCCGCCCGAGTGACGCGCATCGACAAGCCTGCGCCGAAGCCGCCCCGCACGGCGCGGCCGACGTCTTTGTCGGTCACCGAGATCGAGGCCTGGCTGCGCGACCCGTACACCATCTACGCCAAGCACGTGCTGCGGCTGCGCGAACTCGACGCCATCGACCTGCCGCCGGGCGCTGCCGATCGCGGCACGCTCATTCATGGCGCCGTCGGCGATTTCACTGCTGCTCATGAAACGGGACTGCCGGACGATCCGGAGGCCGTGCTTCTCGAGTTCAGCCGGGACTATTTCGACGCGCTCGAAGACTATCCGGAGGCGAGCGCGTTCTGGCGTCCGCGCTTCCGAAGAATCGCGCGTTGGTTTGCCGGGTGGGAGCGGGCGCGGCGTCCGACGTTGCGCAAGCTGCACGCCGAAGTCAGCGGCTCCATTACGATTCCGGTGGGCGAACGCGAGTTCAAGCTGAGAGCGCGAGCCGACCGCATCGAGCAGCACGCCGACGGCCGCTACGCGATCCTCGACTACAAGACCGGCACGCCGCCGACCGAGAAGCAGGTGCGCATCGGTATGGCGCCGCAGTTGACGCTCGAAGCCGCGATGCTGCGCGAAGGCGGGTTCACCGGCATCACCAAGGGCGCGTCGATCGCCGAGCTTGCCTATGTGGCGCTGCGCGGCGTCGAGCCGCCGGGCGAATTCAAGCCCATCGAGTTCAAGGACGGCGATGCCCAGTCCCATGCCGACCGCACGCTCGGCAGGCTGAAGGAACTGATCGAAAAGTTCGAGGACGAGGCGCAGCCCTACCGTCCGCTGGTGCTGTCGATGTGGAAGAACCGCTACGGCACCTACGATCATCTCGCCCGCGTCAAGGAATGGTCGGTCGGCGAGGAGGAGGAAGAGTGGTGACGAGCGCGCCGCGCATCATCCCGGACGACCTGCTGCGGGTGCAGATCGAGGCCTCCGACCCGGTGGCCTCGGCCTGGGTCGCCGCCAATGCGGGCTCCGGCAAGACCCACGTGCTAGCGCAGCGCGTGATCCGGCTGCTGCTCGACGGCGTCAGCCCGTCGCGCATCCTGTGCATCACCTTCACCAAGGCGGCGGCAGCCAACATGGCGAACCGCGTGTTCGGCGAACTTGCCAAATGGACGACCCTGGACGACGCCGCTCTCGACCGGGCGATCCGCGCGATCTCCAACGTCCGGCCGGGCCCGAGCGTGCGGGGGCAGGCGCGGCGATTGTTTGCGACCGCGCTCGAAACGCCGGGCGGCCTCAAGGTGCAGACCATCCACGCGTTCTGCACCCGGCTGCTGCAGCAGTTTCCGTTCGAAGCCGACGTCGCGGCGCGCTTCACGGTGCTGGACGAGGCCGCCGAGGCGCAACTGCTCAACCGCACCAGCATGGGCGTGCTGCTGGATGCGGCCCGCGCACCCGATGCGCCGCTCGGCCGTGCGCTGGCGGTCGCGATTTCGGCGGTCGCCGACCAGACCTTCAAGGACGTGGTTGCCGAAGCGATCCGCAAGCGAGACCTGGTGACCAAGTGGATCGGGCACGCCGGCAGCGTCGAGGCGGCGGTCGGCGAACTGTGCGGCATTCTGGGCGTCGATGCCGACGAGACGGTCGACCAGGTCGACGCCGAGACGGTCAATGGCGGCCCCACCCCGCCGTCGCAATGGCTGGCCTTGGCCAAGCGACTCGATGGCGGTTCGAAGACCGATCGCGATGCCGGGGACCGTCTTCGTGCGGCGGCCGCCGTCGATGGCGAAGAGCGTGCCAAGCTCTATCGCCGGGTGTTCATCACCGAAACTAACCACACGCCGCGCAAACAGGTCGTAACCGGCAAGATGGGAGCCGAACTATGCGATCTGTTGCATAGCGAGCGCGATCGAGTCCGTGACTTGTTCGAGAAGCGCAACACCATCGCGTGCCGCGACCGCACCGCGGCGCTGCTGACCATCGCGGAGGCGGTGATCTCGCGCTACCAGACCGAAAAGGACCGGCGCGGTCTGCTCGACTACGACGACCTGATCGACAAGTCGCTCACGCTCCTGTCTGAGGACCGCGCCGCCTGGGTTCATTACAAGCTCGACCAGGGCATCGATCACGTGCTGATCGACGAGGCACAGGACACCAGCCCGAAGCAGTGGGAGATCGTCCGTCTCCTGACCGCCGAATTTTTCGCCGGCGCGGGCGCTCGGCAGGTCCGCCGCACCATCTTCGCGGTCGGCGACGAGAAACAGTCGATCTTTTCGTTCCAGGGCGCGGCGCCGCGCGAGTTCGACGTCATGCGCCAGAAGTTCGAAGGACTGGCGCGGGGCGTCGAACACGAAATGCGCCACGTGCGCTTTCGGCACTCATTCCGGTCCGGTCCGAACGTGCTCGACGCGGTCGACACCGTGTTCGCGCGCCCGCAGGCGCTGCGCGGATTGTCGGCGGAAGAGATCAAGCCGGTGCACGAGTCGCTGCCCGATGCCGCGCCCGGCCTGGTGGAACTATGGCCGCTCATCAAGGCCGATCCGAAGCAGGAGATTGAAGCCTGGGATGCGCCGTTCGACGATCTGGCGGAGACCAGCCCGCAGGTCCGGCTGGCGGCCAAGATCGCCAAGCACGTCCGCTGCTGGCAGGGGCAGGGGATGCGCGCCGGCGACGTGCTGGTGCTGGTGCGCCAGCGCGGGCCGCTGTTCGAGGCAATCATCCGCGCGCTCAAGGATGCGGGTGTCGCGGTCGCGGGCGCCGATCGGCTGGTGCTCACCGAGCACATCGCCGTGATGGACCTGATGGTGCTGGCCGACGCGCTGCTGTTGCCGGAGGACGACCTCGCGCTCGCGACCGTCCTGAAGAGCCCGCTGTTCGGGCTCGACGACGGCGATCTGTTTCGGCTGGCGTGGCAGCGCCGGGGTTCGTTGCGCGCGGCGCTGCGCACGCATGCGGCCGACGAGCCGCGGTTTGCGGCGGCAAACGCCAAGCTCGACCGCTTCGCCGGCTGGGCGCCGAGAGATTTGCCGTTCGCCTTCTACGCGCGCGTGCTTGGGCCGGAGCGCGGGCGCCGGCAATTCTTCGCGCGTCTCGGCCATGAGGCCGACGATGCGTTGAGCGAATTCCTCAATCTCGCGCTCGACTACGAGGCGCGCGAGACGCCGTCGCTGCAGGGCTTCATTGCATGGCTGCGCACCGCGCGCACCGACGTCAAGCGCGACATGGAGATGAACCGCGACGAGGTGCGGGTGATGACCGTGCACGGCGCAAAGGGCCTCGAAGCGCCAATCGTGGTTCTTGCCGACACCACGACGCCGCCGGCGGGACCGCAGCAGCACCAGCCTCGGCTCCTGAAGGTGCCGGCGAGCGGGCGGCCGCCCGGTGCGCCGCCGCCATTTGTGTGGGCTGGGCTCAAGGCCACGGACTTTCCGCTGATCACCAATGCCAAAGACGCCGCCAAGGACGAGGCCGGCCAGGAATACCGGCGGCTGCTTTATGTCGGGATGACGCGCGCCATCGACCGGCTGGTGGTGTGCGGGTTCGAGGGTCTGGTCAAGAAGCCGGAGAACTGCTGGTACCAACTGGTGTTCGACGCCTTGCAGCCGTTGTCGGTCGAGGAAGCCGCGGACGACAGCGAAGGGACGGTGTGGCGATACCGCAAGGTGGCCGGCCCCCTGATCGCGAGGTCCGTCGAGTTAACCGGCGTCGAAACGGCCGAAATCCTGCCGGCTTGGCTCGACCGCGATGTGAGCGCCGAGCCGCCGTCACCGGCGGCACTGTCGCCGTCTCGAGCGGTCCAAGCTGGTGCACCGCCGCGCGGCGCAGGGCCGATGGACGTCGGTCGCCGGAAGGCAATGCAGCGCGGCACGCTGGTGCATCGCCTGCTGCAGGCATTGCCCGACATTGCCCCGGCGCAGCGCTGCAATGCGATTGGCGGCTACCTGGCGCGTGCCGGCCGCGATTTCACCATCGAGGAGCAGGAGCAGATCGCCCTGCAGGTGAATGCGGTGCTCGACGATTCGCGCTTTGCCGCGCTGTTTGCGCCGGGTAGCCGGGCTGAAGTTCCGATCGTCGGTCGGCTCGTGCGCGACGGCCGTTCGTTCATGGTTTCCGGAATCGTCGATCGGCTGATGGTGACCGGCGATGCGGTGCTGATCGCGGATTACAAGACCAATGATCCGGCGCCGCGCCGCCCCGAGGATGTGCCCGATTACGTGACGCAGTTGGCGCTCTACCGCGCGGTCTTGGCCAAGCTCTACCCCGGACACGACATTCGCGCCGCCTTGGTGTGGACGCATGTACCCGACCTGATGGCCCTGTCGCCGCAGGCGATGGACGAGGCGTTCGCGCGGTTCACCCCTGCGTGACACCGCTTGACGCTGCCGGGCGCGGTTCCTACGTTCCGGAACCGAATAAGGGGTGGCCGGCAGTGGCCCCCTGACGAGATATAACGAGGTTCCCATGGCCGTGGATAAGGTTTCGGACGCCAGTTTCGAGTCCGACGTATTGAAGGCGACCGGCCCGGTCGTGGTGGATTTCTGGGCGGAATGGTGCGGCCCGTGCCGGATGATCGCGCCGGCGCTCGAGGAGATCGCCGGTTCGCTCGGCGACAAGGTGAAGATCCTCAAGCTCAACGTCGATGAGAATCCGGCGACCGCCGCGAAGTACGGCATCATGTCGATTCCTACGTTGATGATCTTCAAGAACGGCGAGATGGCGTCGCGCCAGGTCGGTGCCGCGCCGAAGCAGAAGCTGGAGCAGTGGATCACCGCCGCGGTGTGATGCTGCGCCGAAATCGTTTTCGAAAAGGCCGGCCGCGAGGCCGGCCTTTTTCGTGGTCGTTATCCGTTCGTCATGCGGAGAGGGCGACGAGCAGCAGCTCAACCCGGCGGCATGTCGTTGAGCGCCAGTACGACGCCGGCGAGATAGAGCGAGCCCGTGATCAGCACGCGGGGCGGGGCAGGGAGTTCGAACAGGCGGATCGAGGCCAGCGCCGATTCGATGTCGTGCGCCTCTTGCGCCGGCAGCCCGGCGCCGCGCGCGGTTTCTGCGAGTTCGCCGGGCGGCATGCTGTTCTTCTGTTCGGGAATCGGCACCGCGACGATGCGCCGGGCGAGACCGGAGAAGTTCTTCAGGAAGCCGGTGCCGTCCTTGGTGGCGAGCATGCCGACCACCAGCACCAGCGGACGCGACACGCGCTCTTCGAGATCGGCCAGCGCGTTCGCCACAGCGCGGCCGCCGTCGGCGTTATGGCCGCCGTCGAGCCACAGTTCGCTGCCGGGCGGCAGCAGTGCCGCCAGCGGCCCCTGCGACAGAAGCTGCATGCGCGCCGGCCACTCGGCGCGCGCGATGCCCTGCTCGAACGCATAGGACGGCAATTTGAGATACTCGATCGCCCGCAGCGTTGCGATGGCGACACCGGCATTCTCGAACTGATGGCGGCCGAACAATTTCGGCGCCGGCAGGTCGAGCAGGCCGTCGTCGTCCTGATAGACCAACCGGCCGCGCTCCTCGGTGGCGGTCCAGTTTTCGCCCGCGATGCGGATCGGCGCCTTGACGCGCGCCGCCTGGCGCTCGATCGCCATCAGCGCCTCACGCGGCTGCGCGGCGACGATCGCCGGGACGCCGGGCTTGAAGATGCCGGCCTTCTCGAACGCGATTTTCGCAAGGGTGTCGCCGAGATGTTCCGCGTGATCGAACGATACCGGCGTGACCACAGTGGCGAGCGGCTGCTCGATTACGTTGGTGGCATCGAGGCGTCCGCCCATGCCGACTTCCAGCAGCAGCATGTCGGCGGGATGGCGCGAGAACAGCAGCAGCCCTGCTGCGGTGGTGATCTCGAACACCGTGATCGGCGCGCCGGCATTGACGCGCTCGCATTCGGCCAGCACCGCGATCAGTTCTTGGTCGTCGACCAGATGACCTTCGCGCGGCGCGCCGAGCCGGAAGCGCTCATTGAAGCGCACCAGATGCGGCGAGATATAGACGTGGACCGCGAGGCCCGCCGCTTCGAGGATCGCGCGCAGGAATGCGATGGTCGAGCCCTTGCCGTTGGTGCCGGCGACATGGATGACCGGCGGCAGCTTGCGCTCGGGATGGTCGAGTGCAGCGAGGATCCGCTCCATGCGATCGAGCGTCAGGTCGATCAGCTTGGGATGCAGCGCGGTGAGCCGCGCGACGACGGTATCGATCTGACTCATGACCGCGCTGACCGGGCGGCCCAATTCTCTCCGTTCGTCCCCGCGGAAGCGGGGACCCAGGGCCACAAGTACCGAGCAAATGGATTCCCGCTTACGCGGGAATGAACGGAGTAAGCGGCTCGGTCCAAGCGCAACATGCGCGGGGCATCACGCGCTGGCGCCGGCCGGGACGGGCAGCGTCTCGCTGGGCTCTTTCACGGGTGCCTTGGTCAACAGCCGGCACAGATTGGCCAGCGTCGCGCGCAGCTCATGGCGGTGCACCACCATGTCGACCATGCCGTGCTCCTTGAGGTACTCGGCGCGCTGGAAGCCTTCCGGCAACTTCTCGCGGATGGTCTGCTCGATCACCCGCGGCCCGGCGAAACCGACCAGCGCGCCGGGCTCGGCGATATGGACGTCGCCCAGCATGCCGTAGGAGGCGGTGACGCCGCCGGTGGTCGGGTTGGTCAGCACCACGATGTAGGGTTTGCCGGCCTCGCGCAGCGACTGCACCGCCACGATGGTGCGCGGCAGTTGCATCAGCGACAGGATGCCCTCCTGCATGCGCGCTCCGCCGGAAGCCGCGAACATGATGAACGGCGTGGCCTTGTCGACCGCGGTTTCGATGCCGCGGATCACCGCTTCGCCCGCCGCCATGCCGAGCGAGCCACCCATGAAATCGAAATCCTGCACCGCGATCACCACCGGCAGGCCGTCGAGCCGGCCGTAGCCGAGCTTGATGGCGTCGTTGGTGCCGGTCCTAATGCGGGCGTCCTTGAGGCGGTCGGTGTAGCGGCGTTCGTCGCGGAATTTCAATGGATCAAGCTGCACTTCGGGGATGGCAATGTCGAACCAGGTCTCGCCGTCGAACATCGACTTGAGACGCGCCATCGCGCCCATGCGCATGTGGTAGTCGGAGCCCGGGATGACGAAGCGGTTGGCCTCGACGTCCTTGAAGAACACGAGTTGCCCGGTCTCGGGACACTTGATCCAGAGATTCTCCGGAGACTCCCGCCGGTTGAGGAAGTTGCGGATCTTCGGCCGGACGACGTTGGAGATCCAATTCATGACAGGTTCCGGGAGCTGCGCTCCAGCACATGTAGGGACGGCGGTGCCGCCGGGTAAGCCATGGTCGGAGAATAGCCTATTCGGCGGCCTGCCGTCGCGCGGCACGCACGCCGCCGGCAAGCTCGCCGACGAGTTCGGTGACGGCCACCGTGGTACGCGCGGTCGGCCGGCCGTCCGGATCGAGGCTGCCGCGCACCCGTTCGACCAGTGCGGAGCCGACCACGACGCCGTCGGCGTCGCGTGCAATCTGCGCCGCCTGCTCGGCGGCGCGGACGCCAAAGCCGACCGCCACCGGCAGGCCGGTATGCCGCTTGATGCGCGAAACCGCCTCGGCCACCCGTGAATGGTCGGGCGCCGCCGCGCCGGTGATGCCGGTGATCGAGACGTAGTAGACGAAGCCCGAGGTGTTGGCGAGCACCGCCGGCAGCCGCTTGTCGTCGGTGGTCGGCGTGGCAAGACGAATGAAGTTGAGGCCGGCCTTCAGCGCTGGAAGACAAAGTTCGCGGTCTTCTTCGGGAGGCAAATCCACGACGATCAGCCCATCGACGCCGGCGGTCAGCGCGTCGGCGAGGAAGCGGTCGACGCCGTAGACGTAGATCGGATTGTAGTAGCCCATCAGCACGATCGGCGTGGTGGCGTCGCCCTGGCGGAATTCGCGCACCAGCGCGATGGTGCGCTTCATGTCCTGTCCGGACTTGAGGGCGCGCACGCCTGCCGCCTGGATGGCGGGGCCGTCGGCCATCGGATCGGTGAACGGCATGCCGATCTCGATCACGTCGGCGCCGGCTGCCGGCAAGGCCTTCACGATCGCCAGCGAGGCGTCGTAGTCCGGGTCGCCCGCCATGGTGAACGTCACCAGCGCGGCGCGGCCTTCCTGCTTCAGCGCGGCGAAGCGGCGATCGATGCGCGTGGTCATCGGCCGCCCGCTCCAGCCTCATCCTGAGGAGCGCACGCAGTGCGCGTCTCGAAGGATGGTTGCGGGCACCAAACCTGCCGCCATGCTTCGAGACGCGATCTTCGATCGCTCCTCAGCATGAGGGCCGGCCATTGCATTGCTTCATCGAAAGTGATCGGCATGACGCAAACATACATCTCTCATTGATCGGACATTTCGCGGCGGCGGCGTTCCCGCATCGCCGCCATCCGGACATTGATGGTGCCGAGGAACAGGCAGACAAACGAGCCGACGAAATTGACCCATTCCCGCTTTTCGATGATCGGCCCCGGAATTAGCAGACGCGTGCGGAGGAAATACAGGATGTACGCGGCGGAGACCACGATCAAAATCCAGCCGATCATTTTTTGCCGGCTGATCATGTGCGCCGGCCTTGGCGCAATTCCTCCCGTTCATTCCCGCGCAAGCGGGAACCCAGTTCTGCGCGCTCGGAGCTCGCGGCCCTGGGTCCCTGCTTGCGCGGGGACGAACGGAGTGAAACGTCGCCGGCGCGAGTCATGTCGAAGCAAGTGCTCATGACGTGCGTTTCTCCAGGTACTCGGCGACACTCGCCAAGTCCTTGTCGCCGCGTCCCGACAGGTTGACCACCATCAGGTGATCCTTCGGCTTCTGCGGCGCGAGGTCCATGACGCGGGCGAGCGCGTGCGCGGGCTCGAGCGCCGGAATGATGCCCTCGAGGCGGGAGCAGAATTCGAAGGCGGCCAGCGCTTCGTCGTCGGTCGCCGAGAGATATTGCACCCGCTTGATGTCGTTGAGCCAAGCATGCTCCGGCCCGATGCCCGGATAGTCGAGGCCGGCCGAGATCGAATGCGCCTCGTTGATCTGGCCGTCCTCGTTCATCAGCAGATATGTGCGGTTGCCGTGCAGCACGCCCGGCCGCCCGCCGGCAATCGAGGCCGCGTGCAGACCGGTTTCGAGCCCGTGGCCGGCCGCTTCGACACCGTAAATCTCGATCTGGGTGTCGTCCAGGAACGGGTGAAACAGGCCCAGCGCATTTGAGCCGCCGCCGATGCAGGCGATCAGCGAGTCGGGCAGCCGGCCTTCGGCCTCCTGCATCTGCGCACGCGTCTCGATGCCGATGATCGACTGGAAGTCGCGCACCATCATCGGATAGGGGTGCGGACCCGCGACTGTGCCGATGCAGTAGAACGTGTCGGCGACGTTGGTTACCCAGTCGCGCAGCGCCTCGTTCATCGCGTCCTTGAGGGTGCTCGATCCCGACGTCACCGGCCGCACTTCGGCGCCAAGCGCCTTCATACGAAGCACGTTCGGCTTTTGCCGCTCGACGTCGACCGAGCCCATGTAGACCACGCATTTGATGCCGAACTTCGCGCACAGGGTGGCGGTGGCCACGCCGTGCATGCCGGCGCCGGTCTCGGCAATGACGCGCGGCTTCTTCATGCGGCGCGCCAGCAAGATCTGGCCGAGCACATTGTTCACCTTGTGCGCCCCGGTGTGGTTGAGGTCCTCGCGCTTGAGGTAGATCTTGGCGCCGCCAGCGCCGCCCTTCGCGGCGGACACCTCGCGAAGATGTTCCGTCATGCGCTCGGCAAAATAGAGCGGCGACGGCCGGCCGACATAGTGCGTCAGATGGCCGTCCATTTCCTTTTTGAACGCGGGAGATC
>JBFXEX010000079.1:0-27933 GCA_050179645.1 Xanthobacteraceae bacterium
GGGAGGGTCGGCGAGCGAAGCTCGCCGGGGTGGGGGGTGTTAGAATCTTCATGAACTCGGCCTTCGGAAGTCCGACCACAATCTTGCACCTGGAACGGCATGTTGTCCCCGCCCCCCCCCCCTGACCCCTCCCCGCCGCTTCGCGGGGGGAGGGGAACCCCGCTAGCGTGCCTGTGAAAAGCCGGTTAGCTCTTGTTAAAAGCGCGCATGCTTTTGTTGATTTCGCGGCCCTCTTCGAGAGCCTCGGCAAACGGCAGATCGACCACACGGTAGAACAGCTGCTTGGTCGCCGCCATGGCGGGGCGCGGCACCGCGGCGAATTTTTCGGCGAGCTGCAGCGCCTCGGCCATCAGCGCCTCCGGTGCCGTCACGCGGTTGACCATGCCGAAGGCGAGCGCCTGCGTGGCAGAGAGCGGCTCGCCGGTCGCGACCAGTTCGAACGCGGCCTTGCGTCCGACGTTGCGCACCAGATTCGCAAGCACGATCGCGGCGACGATGCCGTGCTTCACCTCCGGATAGCCGAGCCGCGCGGCCGAAGACATCACCGCGACGTCGCCGGCGAGCGCAAGCCCGGCGCCGCCGCCCATCGCGGCGCCGTTGATCGCTGTCACCACCGGCTTCGACAGTCGCGAGAACAGGCCGTGCAACGTCATCGTCAGTTCGGCGCGCTGCTCGACCAGATGCGCCTTGTCGGGCGTGAGATCCTTGAATTCGGAGAGGTCGGCGCCGGCGCAGAAGCCCGGCCCCGCGCCGGTCAGCACCAGGCTGCGCACGCTGTCGTCGTTATCGGCGGCGCGCAGCGCATCAATGAGCGCTGCGGTGAGCACGTGGTTGAGCGCGTTGCGTTTGTCGGGGCGGTTCATGGTGAGGATGCGCACGCCGCCGCGGTTTTCGATCAGCAGCTCGGTCATACCGCGGTCCTCATCGGTTCGCGAAGGCTGGACAGATCCGCGAGGGTGGCGTCGAACTCGGCCATCAGCCGGCGCACCACCTCGCCGGCGGGCACAAGCTCGTCGATCAAGCCGACGCTCTGCCCGATCTCGACCTTGCCCTGCTCAATGTCGCCGTCGAGCGCGGCCATCTTGAGCGTATGGCTCGCGCTCAGCGCCTTCAGCGTCTCGTCCGATGCGCCAGCGCGCTCAGCCGCTTCGTACTCGCGGGCAAACGCATTGCGCAGCGCGCGCACCGGCAGCTTGCCGCGGCCGACCAATGTCGTGTCCGCGATGCCGGCGGCAAGCGCACGCTTCTTGTAGGCGTGGTGCAGGTTCGCTTCCGGCGTCAGCAGGAAGCGGGTGCCGAGCTGTACCGCCTCGGCGCCGAGGCAGAACATCGCCGCCATACCGGCGCCGTCGGCGATGCCGCCGCCGGCGATGATCGGAATGTCGACCGCCTTGGCGACTGCGCGCACCACCACCAACGTGCCGACCTCGTCGGGCGGCGGATGGCCGCCGGCCTCGACGCCCACCACGATCACCGCATCGACGCCGGCGCTCTGCGCCTTGATGGCGTGCTCGGGCGAGGCGGTGACGTGCAACCACCTCACGCCGTGGTCCTTGAATCTTGCGAGGTGCTGTTTCGGGCCGCCCTGCGAGGCGATCAGGATGGATACGCGCTCCTCGATGACGATGTCGAGGTAGGTGGCGGCGCGCGGATTGTAGAGCGGGACGTTGACGGCGAACGGCCGGTCGGTGCCGTCCTTCACGGTGCGGATCGCGGCGCGCAGCGCGTCCGGATACATCGGGCCGGCCGCGATGACGCCGAGCGCGCCGGCCTGCGACACCGCGAGCGCCAGTTCGGCATTGGACGACGCCCAGCTCATGCCGGCCTGGAGGATCGGATAGCGGATGCCGAGCAGTTTGGTGATGCGGGTGGTGAAGGTCATTGTTGCGTGCTTGCGGGACGGACCATGCCGGTCTTTCAGCATACTCCGGTCAGCGAGGCGAGAGGCAACCTCTCATTGTCAGTCATGCTGCTGCCGCGTGCAGGCTCGGCATGACAGTGCCCTCTCCCCCAAGGGGCGAGGGCACAGTCACGGCGACCGTGCCTGCGGCTGGTAGATCGTCGCGCGAGACGAAATCGCGTCAGCCGGCCGAGCGGGCGGCGCGGGCGTCGTCGTCGGCGAGTTGGGCGCGCGCCTTGTTGACCAGGGACTGGCGGATACGGGCAACGCCGAGGTCGTGCTGGTAGAGCATTTCGCGGCGGCGGGCATCCGGCGGCATCGCTTCCAGCATCTCGCGATCCTGCTCCAGCACGTGCCAGTGCCGCGGCTCGAGTGTCGCGCGGTAGAGGAAGCGCCAGACCTCGCGGGCGAGGCCGGAGGCCTTGCGCATGCGCCAGAAGAAGACGAGGCAGTTGTCCTCGTCGACCGGCGTGGTAAAGCCGATGATGCGGAACGGGCCGCCGGGACCGGCGGCGGCCGGGTAGGGGATGTCGAGCCGGCAATAGGGCGCTGCGCCCTCGGTCACCATCTCGGTCCAGTCGAAGTTTTCGCCCGCCTGGGCGACGCGTGCGACCACGAAGCCGCTCGCATTCTTCTCGATCTTCATCGTGTCCTGCTTGGCGCCGAAAGCCAAAGTGAAGCTGTTGGCGTGCAGGTAGGAGCCGTGCATCGGATCGGCGAGGTTGTCGAGCGCATAGCGGTAATTGCAGGCCCACGGCGAGACGCACAGGATCGACGTCCATTCCGGGCTGACGAATTCCTCCGGCAGGTCGAGCGGCAGCGGCTCGGGGTGCGCACCGCTGGCGAAGTAGACGAAGATCGCATCGCAGGATTCAGTGACCGCATAGCTCTCGATCGGGCGGCGGCCTTCGAGCGGGCAGTCGGGCATTGCCGGCACGCGCACGATCCGGCCAGCGCCGTCGAGCACCACGCCGTGATAGCGGCAGGCGATGTTGTCGCCCATCACCTCGCCGCGAGAGAGCCGCGCGCCGCGGTGCGGGCAGTAATCCTCGATGCAGTTGAGGTGGCCGGTGGAATCGCGCCAGAGCACGAGATGCCGCCCCAGCGCCTTCACGGCGTGCGGCTTGCCGGGTTTGACCTGCACCGACTTCGCGACCGCGTACCACTGGTCCAGCAGGCCGCGGTTGACGAGATCGTCGATGCGTTTCCGGGTGTCGTCCATGGCAATGCTCCGCTGCAATTCTTTGCCGCGCTCTATCCTCCGTTCATTCCCGCGCAAGCGGGAATCCAGTCATCAGCATGAGAGCTGGGTCCCCGCTTACGCGGGGAAAACGGAGAGAATTACATCTTGACGCTTGGCGTCACTTGATGAAGGCGTTGCTGTAGAGCTGGTCGAGGGGCAGCTCGGCCTCGATGAAGCCCTGCTGCTTGTAGAACTTCTGCACGTTGGCGAGCCGCTGCGGGTCCATGGCACCGAGCTCTTTCTGGCCCTGGTAGGTCCGCAGGTTGTAGTTCGCCAAAATTTTCTTCATCAGCTCTTCCTTGCCCTTGAAGCTCGGCGAGGCCTCGACATAGGTGACCGCCGCCTTGGCCGGATCGTCCATGACGTATTTCATGCCGCGCAAGGTCGCCTTGACGATCGCGCGCACCATCTCGGGCTTTTCGGCAATCATCTTGTCGGAGGTCAGGATCGCCTGCGCCATCGACTGGAAGTAATCCGTGGTGGGTAGCGAGACGGTGTCCTTGACGGCTTCCTTGACGTCGATCTCCCAGTCCGGCGTACAGGCGCAGGCATCGACCGTGCCGGCGATCACGAACTTCGCCACGTTGGCCGGCCCGACCGCCTCGGCGCTGACGTCGTTCTTGGTGATGCCCTTGGAGGCGAGCGCGCCGAGCAACGCGAAGTAGGTGGTGTCCTGGAAGGACAGTACGGAAATCTTCTTGCCTTTGAGGTCTTCGAGCTTGTTGATGCCGCGGTCCTTGCGGCCGACCACGACCGTCAGTGCGCCGCCGCCCATCAGGCCGACGGACTTCACCGGCACACCGTTGCCGCGCACGATCACCGGCGTGTCGCCGATCGCGCCGCCGATCGGCGCATTGCCGACGCCGACCTGCTTGGCGACGTCGACACCGCCGCGCGCCACGACGAAATCGACGTCGTAGCCCGCTTCCTTGTAGTAGCCGAGATGCTTTGCCAGCACCCACGGTGCAAATGCCGGGAGGCTCGGCGGCGCGGGCAGTAGGTAGGTGATCTTCTCGACCGCCGCGGCCGGGGAGGCCCACAGCGCGCCGGCGGCAACCACCGCGACGAATGCCGCGCGTGCGCGCGGTAAAGATTGGAAGGACTGGTGCATCGTTGAACTCCTTCTGGAAGCCAATGTTGCGTTCGATCTTATTTGTCTGGCGGCGCAGCGCCTGCACGTTTGTTGCGCGCCTCGCGCCATTCGCGCGCCAGCCGCTCGCGCACCGGGACGAAATCGTAGGTCGGAAAGAACTCGGTCGAGAACGCGCCCCAGGCGCAGCGCTCGATCTCGACGTTTACAGCATTGATGAGACGCGGCGGCAGCCGCAACGTGACAATCTGACCGATCCCCATCACCACGTTCCAGCTCACGATTTCGACGCCCGGCGGCGGAAACCGCTCCCACCATCCGGTTGCGGCGAGATGGCCCTGAATGCCGTCCAGGTTCTTCGACTGATCGTGCTTGAGAAAGATCGTCAGCAGGATCGTGTCGAAAGGATCGGAACTCACCCGCACACCTCGACGCCTGGAAGCTGCAAAACGCCGCAGTTGTGCGTTCGCCGCCGGATTGGATTGACTCCAGTCTAGCCTGTTCGTATACGAACGCAAGGTTCAAAATGCGGGCAACGCTTCGAGGTGCCAGATGAGCGATCTGCATGAACGCCTGCGCCGCCAATCGCTGGGCCGGCCGCTGACCGCCGAAGAGGAGGCGTTGGCGCAGGCCATGGAGACGGTTTTCCGCAGCGGCGAGCAGGATTTCGAAGCACTCGCACAGGCGCTCGAGCGCGACGGTGTGAAGCGGCCGTCGGGCGCCACCGGGCCGTGGACCGCGTCGGCGCTGGAAGAAGAACTGGTGCGGATCAACGCTTCGCTGGACGCCGCTTATGCAGAAAACGGCATCGGTGCTTGACCTCGTCGGCGTGAGCAAGCGGTTCGCCTCACCCAATGGCGGCGCGCCGCTGACTGCGATCGACCGCGTGAGCATGAGCGTGCTCAACGGCGAATTTGTCGCGGTGGTCGGGCCGTCCGGCTGCGGCAAGAGCACCATCCTCAACCTCGTCGCCGGCCTCGACCGGCCTAGCGAGGGCCGTATCTTGCTCAACCAAGTGCCGGTCGAAGGTCCCAATCCGAACGTCGGTTTCATGCTGCAGAAGGACCTGCTGCTGCCCTGGCGCTCGATCGTGCACAATGTCGAATTCGGCCTTGAAGCCCGCGCCATCAGCCGCGCCGAGCGGCGCGCCAGAGCCCTGCGAGAATTGCAGCGCTGCCGATTGGCGGACTTCGCCGACAGCTATCCCTACCAGTTGTCGGGCGGCATGCGGCAACGGGCCGCGCTGGCGCGCACCCTGGCGATCGAGCCGGCGATCGTGCTGCTGGACGAGCCGTTCAGCGCGCTCGATGCGCAGACCAAGCTGATCCTGCAGACGAGCTTCGCCCACACCATCGCGTCGTCGTCGATCACCACGCTGCTCATCACCCACGACCTGATGGAGGCGGTGATCATGTCGGACCGCATCCTGGTGATGAGCGAGCGGCCGGGCCGCATCGTCGAGGAAATTCCGGTCGACCTGCCGGACCGCGACAATCCCCTTGCGCGCATCTCTGCGCCGCGGGCGCGTGAATATGTCGATCACCTGCTGGCGAGCCTGCATCTGGCGGAGAAGGCAGCGTGACCAGTTCCGATCTCACCACGGCGAAACGGGCTCGCAGCGCATTCGGGGTGGAGCCGGTTGCGACGGTGCCGGAACCGGTTGCGGCCGGGCATCAGGTCGATGAGACCGGCGGCGGGCAGACGTCCCGCGGCACGGTGCTGGCGGCAAGCGTCGGCTTCGGCATTGTCTTCCTGCTGACTTGGCAGTTTCTCCCACCCGCGCTCGGCGTGCCGTCCTACATCATTCCGACCGTCACCGATCTCGCCAGCGAGATGACCCGCATGGTGGAGCGCGAGAACCTGTTCAAGCACATCGCTTCGACCGCCTTCATCGCCACCGCCGGCTTCATCATCGGCAGCCTGCTCGGCGCGGCGCTCGGCTACCTGCTCGGCATGTCGGTGCTGGTCGAGAAGGTGCTGTCGCCCTACCTGCTTGGCCTGCAGATCGCCCCCAAGGTGGCGTTCGCGCCGCTGTTCATCATGTGGCTCGGCTACAATGCGTGGCCGAAGTTTCTCGTCACCGTGCTGGTGGTGTTCTTCCCGATCCTGGTCAACGTGCTGCAGTCGATGAAGACGGTCGACCGCGACCTGATCAATCTTGCGCGCGCCTACAGCATGAACCGCTGGCAGATCTTCTGGAGAATCGAGGTGCCGGCCTCGATGCCGGCGCTGATGGCGGGGCTGCGGATCGGCGCCACGCTGGCGGTGATCGGCGTGACCGTCGGCGAACTGGTCGGCGGCAATACCGGTCTCGGCTATCTGATCACGTTCGGCGAGGGCCAGGCCAACACCGCGATGGTGTTCAACGCAATCGTGCTGCTCACACTGATCGGCATCGTGCTCTACGCTGCGGTCGCGGCGCTGGAGACGCGGGTGCTGCACTACATCCCGCGCGCGGTGCGCTACTGATTTCAAGCAGGAGGACAAAATGGAACAACACAAGACCCTCTATCCCGAGATCAAGCCCGACAACGTGGTGATCCCGAAGGGCCAGACGCTTGGCGACTGGCTCACGACGCGCATCGCGCGCTACGACACCCGCAGTCCTGACTGGGACGCGTTGAAGTTCCAGGCCGATTTCGACCCGAAATACCGGCGTGCGCAGTTGCGCTATATCGGCACCGGCGGCACCGGCATCGACACCGACGACAACGCGGTACCGGCGGAGCACTTTACCTTTTCGACCATGATCCTGCCGGCGGGTTGCGAGGGACCGCTCCACCTTCATACCGACGCCGAGGAGGTGTTCTTCATCCTGCGCGGCAGCAAGCTGCGTTTCATCATCGAGCACAAGGGCGAGCGCTTCGAGACCATCCTCAAGGAGCGCGACCTGTTCTCGGTGCCGCCCGGCGTCTATCGCGGCCTGGTCAACGAGGGCATCGAGGAGGCGCTGATGTGCGTCATCATCGGCAACAGCAAGCCGGTGACCCCGACCTATCCGCCGGACCATCCGGTCGCCAAGATCAAACGGCCGAAAGCCGGCACGCCCGCGGCCGGCTGACCCGCTTGCTGGAGTTGTTCGATAGATGACCCGCAGGCTCGGTCTGCCCCCTCCCCACAAGGGGGAGGGGAGCGGACCGGCTGCGTGGCGTGAGTGGAGGCAGGCCATGACGGTCGCGGATAAGGACCAGATCGAGGAACGCCTGACGACGGGCGTGCTCGGCCAATGGTACGTGGTGGCGAAATCGGTGCAGGTGAAGCCCGGCCGGCCGCACGGCGTGAAGGTACTCGGCCGCCATCTGGTGCTGTGGCGCGACGACGCCGGCAAGGTGCATTGCCTCGAAGACTACTGCCCGCATCGCGGCGCGCGGCTGTCGCGCGGCGAGGTCCTGGGCGACAACATCGCCTGCCGCTATCACGGCGTCACGCTCGACGGCACCGGCACGATCGTGCGGGTGCCGGCGATGCCGGGCTGCGCGCTGGAAGGCCGCAAGGCGGTCGACAGCTACGCGGTGATCGAGGCGAACGACGGCGTGTTCGTCTACTTCCCGAGCGCTGAGCGGCCTGACTCGTGCGAGTTGAAACTGCCGGCCGAGTTCTCCGATCCGGCCTGGAGCAGCATCCTCTGCATGAGCCGCTGGGCGTGCAGCCATCGCTTCGTCTACGACAACTTCGCCGACCCGATGCACGCCTGCTACCTGCATGCCGACTCGTTCACGCTGGCGTTTGGCGCCAAACAAGACGTGATGCAGATCGAGAAGCGCGACGACGGCTTCTTCATCGCGCGCGCCGGGCAGCGCGACGTCAACCTCGACTGGACCCACGTGGTGGCCGACGGCACGCAGGTCTATTGCCGGCTCGACATTCCGTATCCGGCGGCGGCGGGGCCCGGCGGGCCGTTCCGTATCATCGGCTATGCGACGCCGGTCGATGAGGACACGTGCCTCGTGTTCTTCTGGCGCTTCCGGCGGGTCAGCGGCCTGGCACGGGAATCCTGGCGCTTCCTCTACCGGGCGATGATCGAGCCGCGGCACTGGCACGTGCTGGAGCAAGACCGCGAGATGCTGACCCACATTCCGGCCGACGCCCACAAGCGCGAGATGCTCTACCAGCACGATGTCGGCGTCGCGCGGATGCGCCGCACGTTGACGCAACAGGCCAAGCAGCAGCTTGAGGCCGAGACTGCCGTCTCGGCGCGCGAGGCGGGATAATTCCGATCGATGCTGGCCGGGAGAACCATCGTCGTGACGGGCGCCGCGCGCGGAGTGGGGCGCGCGATTGCGCACGCCTGTGCGCAAGCTGGTGCGCGGTTGGTGCTCGGCGATGTGTTAACGGATGCCGGGAATGCGGTGGCAGATGAACTCGCGAAGGGCGGTGCGCAGGCGCGATTTGTACCGATCGATCTCGACCAGCCGGAAACGATCAAGGAATTTGCGGGCGACGTTCATAAGCGCGAAGGCGCGGTTCACGGCCTGGTCAACAATGCGGCGATCGCCACCAATGTCGGCGGGAAGGCGTTCGATGACATCGACCTCGACCTCTGGGACCGGGTAATGCGGGTGAACGTGCGCGGCACCTGGCTGGTGACGCGCGCGCTGGTGCCGCTGATGCCCGAAAGTGGGCAGGGCCGCATCGTCAACCTCGCCTCCGACACCGCGCTGTGGGGCGCACCGCGGCTGCTCGCCTATGTAGCCAGCAAGGGCGCCGTCATCTCGATGACGCGGTCGCTGGCGCGCGAGCTTGGGCCCCGCGGCATCGGCGTGACCGTGGTAGCGCCCGGCATCATGCGCTGCGAGGCGACCGAATATGTGCCGGCTGAGCGCCACCGGCTCTACGAAGCGGGGCGCGCCGTACCGGGCCCGCAGGTGCCCGAGGACATCGTCGACACCGTGGTCTTTCTGCTCACGCCCGGCGCGCTGGCGCTGACCGGTCAGGTTCTGCCGGTCAATGCGGGATTCGTGTTCACATGAGCGCGATCACGACCAACGCCGCAGCCGGCCTGTCCTATCTGGCGCGACCCGGTCGCGGCACGCCGGTTGTGCTGCTGCACGGAATCGGCAGCCGCGCGCGCTCTTTCGTGCCGCTGATGAAGGCGCTCGATCCGCGTTTCTCTGTGGTCGCATGGGATGCGCCGGGCTACGGCAATTCACCCCCGTTGGCGGTCGAAGCCCCGGATGCCTCGGACTACGCGGCGGCACTCAACCGGCTGCTGGCCGAGCTCGACATCTCCCGCTGTATCCTCATCGGGCATTCGCTCGGCGCGCTGGTGGCCGCCCGGCTGACGGTGGTCTCGATAAATCGCGTCGCCACCCTGGGGCTGGTTTCGCCGGCGCTCGGCTATGGTGCCGACCGCATCGCGCCGCTGCCGGCCACGGTCGCAGCTCGCCTTGACGAACTCGACCGATTGGGTGCGCAGGCCTTTGCGGCCAAGCGTGCGCCGGGGTTGCTGGCCGATCCGGCGGGTCGGCCAGACGTCCTGCAGCAGGTCGAAAGCGCCATGGCGGAGGTCCGCCGTCCGGGCTACGACCAGGCGGCGCACATGCTCGCCTCCGGCCGGTTGCTTAAGGACGCCGCGCAGGTCGCAGTCCCGACCGTGGTCTGGGTCGGCGCGCAGGATCGCATCACGCCGCCCGCCAATGCGCGTCAGGTGTTCGAAGCGCTGCCCGCGCCGATGCGCCGCGCCTACCGCGAAATCGCCGAGGCCGGTCACGCCGTCTGCCAGGAACGGCCGGCAGAGCTCGCCGTTGCCATTCTTTCTCTCGACGACAACAAGGCAGTCTGAATGCTTGAGAAGACGAAAAAGAAACGCCGTACTGCGGCAAGCACCTACATCGCGCCGCCGGTGCAGCGCGCGGTGCGGCTGATCCGCCATGTCGCCGAGGGCAATCCGGTCCTCAACATGAGCGAGACCGCGAAGGCGCTGAAGATCAACCGCACCACGCTGCTGCGCCTGCTGCACACCCTCGAGGCCGAAGGCTTCGTCGAGCGGCGGCCTGGCGGCGCCGGCTATCAGGTCGGGCTGTCGTTCCTCGAACTCGGCGCCCGCGCGATCTTCTCGCAGGATCTGGTGCAGGTGGCGGTGCCGGTGCTCACCCAGCTTGCCGAGGACCTCGGCCTCTCCGCCCATCTCGGCGTGCTCGACGGCACCGACGTGCTCTACCTGGTGCGGCGCACACCCAATACGCCGCTCGCCAGCAACATCCGAGTCGGCAGCCGGCTGCCGGCGCACGCCACCACCATGGGCCGGATGATCCTCGCCTGTATGCCGGAGATCGAGATTGAGCGGCTCTATGTCGGTAAGGAACTCAAGCGTTTCAGCGTCCACACCTCGATGACGCTGGAGGCGGTGAAGGCGACGGCGGCGAAGGACCTCGATGCCCGCATCGCCTGGAGCGACGCCTATTTCGAGCCCGGCATCAGTTCGGCGGCGGTGGCGGTGTTCGATTTCGCCGGCACGCCGCTCGGCGCGATCAATGTCTCCGGGCCGGTCGGCGCGTTCGCCGGCGACGAGCGCCGCGCGCTGATCGGCGCCAAGCTGCGCGCCGCGGGCGTGGAAATCTCCCGTCGCCTCGGCTGGACCGGCGCCGACGCGTCGATGGCTTCTGTTCCTCTCACGGCGGGTTGATTGCATGGATCTCGGACTTGCAGGCAAGGTTGCGGTCGTCACCGGCGGAACGTCGGGCATCGGGCTCGCAACGGCGCGGCTCTTCCTCGCCGAAGGCACAGCGGTGGCGATCTGCGGCCGCGACGAGACGCGGCTCGCATCGGCAAAATCGAGCCTCCTCGGCAACGCGTCGGATCGCGACCTCCTGGCGATGCGCTGCAACGTGCTCGACCAGAAGGAGGTCGCGGCCTTCGCGGCGGCCGTCGAGCAATGGAAGGGGCGCTGCGACATTCTGGTCAACAATGCCGGCCAAGCGCGCATCTCGACCTTCGCGGACACCAGCGACGAGGCTTGGCGCGAGGAACTGGAGTTGAAGTTCTTCAGCCAGATCTATCCGGTGCGGGCGTTCAAGCCGATGCTCGACAAGAGTGATGCGGCCTCGATCATGGCGGTGAACTCGCTGCTCGCCTACCAGCCGGAAACCTACATGGTGGCGACCGCGGCGGCGCGTGCCGGCGCGCAGAACTTGGTGAAGTCGCTGGCGCGCGAATTCGCGCCGCGCATCCGCGTCAACTCGCTGATGCTCGGCCTGATCGATTCCGGCCAGTGGCAGCGCCGGTTCGAGGTTCGCCCCGACCGCTCGCAGACTCGCGAAGCCTGGCTCAAGGAAATCGCCGTCTCACGGCATATCCCGCTGGAGCGGCTCGGTGAACCCGATGAGGTAGCGAAGGCCATCCTGTTCCTCTGCTCGCCGGCAGCGGGCTTCATCACCGGCGCGCAGCTCGAAATTTCGGGCGGCGTTTCGCGGTTCATGTGAGAGGATAAAATTGTGACACCCGTCGCCGCAGTCCGCCAGCCGGAGCCGGCCGAGAGCACCGAGCCGGTCGGCGACGTCGTCGCCCACGCGCTCGCGGAACTCGGCGTCACCACGGTGTTCGGCGTGATCTCGATCCACAACATGCCGATCCTCGATGCCATCGCGCGGCAGGGCCGCATCCGCTTCGTACCGTCACGCAGCGAAGCCGGTGCGATGAACATGGCGGACGCGTTCGCGCGCGTGTCGCGCTCGCTCGGCGTCCTGATCACGTCGACCGGCACCGCTGCCGGCAACGCCGCGGGCTCGCAGGTCGAGGCGCTGACCGCCGGCTCGCCGGTGCTGCACATCACCTCGCAGATCGACCGGCCGTTCATGGACCGCGACCGGGCGGCAATCCACGACGTGCCGCGGCAGGCCGACATGCTCAAGGCGGTATCGAAGGCGTTCTTCCGCGTGTGGGAAGGACGCACCGCGGTCGGCATGGTCGAGGCCGCGGCGCGCGCCGCGCTGACCGCGCCGCGCGGTCCGGTGTCGCTCGAAATCCCGATCGACGTGCAACGCGAACGTCTGCCGCGGCCGCGCCATGTCGGGATTGGCCCAATCGTCCCGCAGGCGGCCGATCCGCAGGCGATGGACCTGCTGGCCGACATGGTCCGCCGGGCAAAGCGGCCGATGCTGTGGCTCGGCGGCGGCGCACGCGAAGCCATCGAACCGGCCCGCGATCTCGCCGACCGCGGCTTCGCCATCGTCACCAGCACCAACGGCCGCGCCGTGGTGCCAGAGGCGCACCGGCACACACTCGGCGCCTACAATATGACGCCCGAGGCGCAGGCGCTGTTCGACCGCGCCGACCTGATGATCGTCGTGGGCTCGCGGCTGCGCGGCAACGAGACCCGCAACAACCTGACGCGCCTGCCGAAGCCGCTGGTCCAGATCGACGCGGATCCGTCGCAGGCGGGGCGCAACTATCCGGTCGACCTGTTCATCAACGCCGACGCCGCGCAGGCGCTGTCGGCGCTGGCCGAGAGCCTGCCGAAGCGGCTCGATGTCGATGCCAGGTTCCTGCAAGACGTGGCGGCGGCCCGCGCGCAGTCCGAGCGCAAGGTTGCGGCGGCCCTCGGCCCCTATCGCGTCGTGGCCGACGCGCTGCTTGCCCGCGTGCCGCGCGGCGCGCATCCGTTCGTACGTGACGTGACCTTGTCGAACAGCACGTTCGGCAACCGCTATGTGCATCTCGCGGCGCCGCATTTCGGCGTGCATGCGCTCGGCGGCGGCATCGGGCAGGGGGTGGCGATGGCGGTCGGCGCCTCGTTTGCCGGCGAGCCCGCCAAGACGATCGCGTTGCTCGGCGACGGTGGCACCATGGTCAATCTCGGCGAACTCGCCACCGCGGTCGATACCGGCGCCGAGATCGTCTTCATCCTGATGAACGATCGCGGCTACGGCGTCATCCGCAACATCCAGGATGCGCAGTTCGGCGGCCGGCGGCACTATGCCGACCTGCATACGCCCGACTTCGGGCTGCTGTGCGCCGCGTTCGGACTGCCGCACCGGCGCGTCTCGCGCATCGAAGAGTTCGAGACCGCGCTCGACGCCGCGGTGGCCGAGCGCGGACCGCAGTTGGTCGAAGTCGACATGACGGCGATCGGGCCGTTTGCCGAATCTTTTGCGGGCCCGCCGGCCGGTGCGGCGGGCAGCGCCTGATGCGATGGACATGAGCACGATCCTCGACCGGTTGCGCCAGCCGCTGCGCCGCGGCGAGGTCGAGGATTTACGCGCAGTCGCAGTCGAAGAACCGCTCGACCTCAATGCCGCCGAACTTCCCAACGTCGATTTCTCTGGCGCGACCTTTCATGCGCCGGTCTCGCTGCGCGGCTGCGAGTTCCAAGGTCTCACCTGGTTCACCGGGGCGACGTTTCTCGGGCCGGCAGATTTTTCCTCCGCCGTGTTCATGAGCGATGCGCGGTTCGATCGTGTGCGGTTCCAGCGTGGTGCAACCTTTTCCGGCGCCGAGTTCCGTGGCGTCGCCTGTTTCGACCATGCGGAGTTCGGCGATACCGCTTTCCTCGACCGCATGACCTGCTACGGCAACCTGTCGGTCGACGGCACGCATTTTGGAGGTGCGGCTTCGCTACAGGACACCGAGTGCTTTGGCGGGTTATGGGCCAACCGCACGGTGTTCGCGACGCGCGCCGACGTGCGCGGCCTTGAAGTCCACGGCCGCACCTGGCTGGTCGGCACGGCGGTCGCCGATGATGCGACACCGTCCGCCGCCGGCCGGCTGTCCGGCGCGATCCGCAGCTACGGCTATCGCTGGCTTTGACTTACCGTAACGATCGGTGCAATGAACGGTAAGTAGCGCCCGGCAAGCGGCGCACCGGTGAGGATTGCCATGGAGACAGTCGGCTTTGTCGGCGTCGGCAAGATCGGCCTGCCGATTTCGGAAAACCTGATCAAGAGCGGCTACCGGGTGCTGGGTTATCGCCGCGGCTCCCTGGAAGAATTCGAGAAGGTCGGTGGAACTCCGGCGAAATCGCCGGCCGAGATCGGCGCGCAGGCCGACATCGTGTTTTCCTGTCTGCCGTCGAGCGAAGCACTGAACCAGGTGGTGCAGGGGCCGCAGGGGCTCGCCGCCGCGGCGCGTCCTGGCCAGATCGTGATCGAACTCGGGTCCCATCCGCTGCCGGACAAGGAGCGGCAGATTGCCCCGCTCGCCGCCAAGGGCGCCGCGTTTCTGGACGGCGAGGTCAGCGGCACGCCGGGCATGGTGTCTGCGCGCAAGGCCGTAATCTACCTCGCGGGTGACGCCGAGGCGGCGAAAAAAGCCGAACGGGTTGTCGGCGGCTTTGCCGATTCCTGCCTGTACTTCGGCAAATTCGGCGCCGCGAGCCGGGTCAAGCTCGTCAACAATCTCCTGGTCGCGATCAACATCGCGGCGACTGCCGAGGCGATGGCGCTCGGCCTCAAGGCAGGCGTCGACGTCGATCTGATGATCAAGGCGATCGCCACCGGCAGCGGCGGCTCGACCCAGTTCGCAATCCGCGCGCCCTGGATGGCGCAGCGCCGCTTCCTGCCCGCGCAGGGCACAGTGCCGGCGCTGCAGCACTACTTCGAGATGATCGGCGACTTCGCCGACGACGTCGGCGTGGCGACGCCGCTGCTCGACCGGGCCACCGAGCTTTATGCCAAGTTCATCGAGATGGGATTTGCCGAATTGGACGGAGCCGCGATGGTCGATGTCATCGCCGCACTGCCGCGCGCAAAGAAGAGCTGAACGAAACTCACGGAGGTCCGTATGATCGGGGTCAAGAAGATCGCTTACGCCAGCTACGAAATGCCGGATGTCGACCAGCAGGCCGAGTATTACACCGACATTCTCGGCCTGACGGTCACCGGCAAGGAGAAGGACGCCGTCTTCCTGGCCTCCACCATCGACCACCATTCCGTCGTACTGCGCAAGGGCGACCATTCCAAGTGTGCGCGGATTGGCTTCCAACTCGGCCAGGACGACGACCTCGACGCGTTCGAGAAGCAGGTCCAGGCCCAAGGCATCAAGACCGTGCGCAAGAAGGACCCTGAGCCGTCGATCGCGGATGCGATCACGTTCGCCGACCCGAAGGGCACCGTCATGGAGGTGTTCAAGCGCGAGGAGTTCTCCGGCCAGCGCTATCCGAACAAGGGCGTGGTGCCGCACAAGCTCGGCCACGTGGCGTTTTACACTAAGGATGCCAAGCAAATGACCAAGTTCTATTGCGACGTGCTTGGCTTCCGGGTGTCGGACTGGATGGGCGACTTCTTCTCGTTCCTGCGCTGCGGCCCCGACCATCACACCATCAACCTGATGACGGCGGAAGAGGACCGGCACTTCCACACCGCCTTCGAATTGCGCGACTGGGCTCACCTGCAGACCGCCTGCGATTATCTGAGCCTCAACGGCTTCAAGATGCTGTGGGGACCGGGGCGGCACGGCATCGGGCACAACCTGTTCGCCTATCACCGTTCGCCGAACGGGCTGATCACCGAATTGTTCGCCGAGCTCGACAAGATGAACGAGGAACTTGGTTATTTCGAGCCGCGGCCGTGGCACCGCGACCGGCCGCAGCGGCCGAAGGTGTGGACGCCGGATCCGTCGGCGGCGAACCTGTGGGGCCCGGGGCCGAGCGACGAGATGCGTCATTAAGGCGTATCTCAAATCGCATTGATCGTCCCCTAAGGGACCCAGCGTTGCAAAGTACCGAATGCGTTGCCTTTCTGGGTTCCTGCTTCCGCGGGGAGCGAACGGTGTGAGAACATGTGCCAATTTCAACTTTTCCCTATGGCACGTCATCGCCGCTGAAAAACCGTAACGAGGGGTACTGTTGCGCCAAAATTTGCGCTAGAGTTGGTTGAAAGGTCGGCAATCGTCCGGCTGGTGCCGCCAACGGAGCGGCGGGAGGAGATCACTCGATGTCGAACATTGCAAAGCGTGCCGTCTGGCCGGGATTGTCTGCGTTGCTCGTCGCTCTTGCGCTGTCGTTGTGGACGACGGCGACGGTGCGTGCCGCTGATCCTATCAAGGTCGGCTTCAGCATGGCGCTCACGGGAGCTGTTGCTCCCAACGGCAAGCAAAATCTGCTCGCGTTGGAAATCTGGCGCGACGACGTCAACGCCAAGGGCGGGCTCCTGGGCCGGCCGGTCGAACTTGTCTATTACGACGACCAAAGCAATCCCAACTTGGTGCCCGGCATTTACACCAAGCTGATCAGCGTCGACAAAGTCGACCTGCTGCTCGGTCCCTATGCGACCAACATGGTTGCGCCGGCAATGCCGGTGCTGATGCAGAACAACAAGATGACGATCAGCCTGCTGGGCATCAACGTCAACCGGCAGTTCAACTACCCGCGATACTTCTCCATGGTGCCGGGCGGCGACGAGGGCACGCTGGCGTTCTCGCGCGGCTGGTTCGAGCTCGCGGCTGCGCAGAAGCCGAAGCCGTCGACGGTCGCGATCGTTTCGGCCGACGCCGAATTCGGCAAGACCGCCTGCGATGGCGCGCGCGAGAGCGCCAAGAAGAATGGTTTCAAGGTCGTCTATGACAAGAGCTATCCGCCGGGCAACGCCGACATGGTGCCCATCGTGCGGGCGATCCAGGCGACTAATGCGGACCTGGTGTTTGCCTGTGCCTATCCGCCCGACACCGTCGGCATCGTGCGGGCGGCGAACGAGATCGGTCTGACGCCGAAGATGTTCGGCGGCGCGATGATCGGGCTCCTCGCCACGCCGATCAAGATGCAGCTCGGCCCGCTGGTGAACGGCCTGACGATCATGGAGAGCTTCATTCCGGCGCCGACGCTCGACTTCCCCGGCCTCAAGGCAATGCTGGCGAAGTATCAGGCCAAGGCGCCGGAGTTGAAGATCGATCCGCTGGGCTACGGCTTTACGCCGTTCGCCTATGCGGCCGGTCAGGTGCTGGCGCAGGCCGTGGAGGCGACCAAGAGCCTCGATCACACGAAGCTCGCCGAGTACATCCACGCGAACAAGTTCAACACGGTGGCCGGCGAGATTTCCTACGGCAAGGACGGCGAGTGGGCGAAGTCGCGGCAGTTCTTCACCCAGTTCCAGGGCGTGGCCGGCAACGACCTGAACCAGTTCCGGGATACCAAGCATCAGGTCATCGTCTGGCCGGCCGAGTACAAGACCGGCAACCTGATCTATCCGTATCAGGACGCGAAGAAGAAATAGCGCGCGACGCATAGGGCGCAAAATCGAACGGCCGCCCAATCGGGCGGCCGTTTCAATTTCAGCGATGCCGACGAAATCTCAGGACAGGCAACGGCCCGCGACCTGCGCCAGCGGCGATTGTCCGATCGGGCTGACCAGCGGCTCGCAGCCGTCGAGCAACACGGGCCGTGGGAACGTCGTGGTCGGCTCGATCTCCTCGTTGCCGGCGTTGCGGCGGCTCTTGGAGGCCGGAATGGAGGGGAGGCGGAAGGCCGGCTTCATCGGCAGCCGGTCGGCCTTCGACGCGCGGTTGACGATCTGCGGCTCGGGGCCGATCGCGGCGGTCGTCGTCGGGACATCGACGCCAAGCACGAAATAGCCGACGGCCAGTGCGAAAAGTGCGCCGCAACCACCCACCAGAATTTGTGCCCGCCGCTGCATTGACTGCTCCCACGATCCCTGTTGCCTGTTAGTCGCATCGAGGATTGTTTTGGTTCATCGGTTGGAAGGCATAAATCTTCAGCCCGCCTTAGCACTGTGCCGCCGCCAGCTTCGACGCGCGACAGAGTTCAATCTCAGATTGCACCAGGCGGCTTGGCCATAACTCAGTTATTTCAACGATTTGACGGGCATGAATGCCCCGGCCGACGCCGCTGCCGGTACCGAGGCCGCAACAATTACGCGAAACTCATTGCGTTTCCGGCCGCGGATCGCGGCGCAATTGAATCAATTGCCGCACCCCTGGACTGAGCGGGCACGCACCGCGAGAAGGGCTACGCACCGCGGGAAGGGCGTTGAAAAGACATCCGGCGGGTCAGTCTTCCTCTCCGTATTCGGCCGACCGTCTCAGGGCGCAGCCGGACACCGTCGGCTCCGCGCTTCTTCGGCAGTCTTCCGCTACTCTGTGCGGTCTGCGAAGATCACTTCGCCCTCTTTCCTTTTTCTTCCCGGACGCTTCTGCTGCATCCCGGAAGAAACACGCCGGGCGGCCGCCACGGGCCACCTATTCGGGAGAGAAGAGGGAGACTTACATGCCGTCCGACATTGACCCGCAGTCCGGGTTCCGCCTGCCGCTGCCGAGACGCGAGGACCTGGACGAGGCGGGCCGCCGCGCGCTCGACCGCGCCGCGGCGCCGGGAGCAAACCTCGCCGGGCTGCAGGGGCCGGCCGGTATCCATCTCTACAGCCGGGGCAACGAGCACCTGACGGCGCTCAACCGCTACCTGCGGTTCGAGGCCGGCCTGTCGCCGCACGTGCGCGAGGTCGCAATCCTGACCACCGCGCGCGAGATGGACAGCCAGTTCGAATGGTGCGCGCACGAGAACGAGGCGCTGAGAGTCGGCGTCGCGCCCGCCGTCGTCGACGCCATCAAGCATCGCAAGAGCACGGCCGGTCTCGATGAAACCGACGCGGTGATCATCGCGCTCGGCCGCGAGATGTTTGGCGACCGCAAGGTTACGCCGGAAACCTTCGCCAGGGCCAAGCAGATGTTCGGTCCGCACCAGCTCGTCGACCTGGTGCTGCTGATGGGCAACTACGCCGGCACCGCGGCCCTGCTGTGTGCCTTCGACATGCAGCTGCATAAGGGGCAGGAGCCGCTGCTGCCGATTCCTTGAGCGGGAGCGAACAAGCAGGTCAGCAATCTTCGCGGCGGATTGATCGGCTGCAGCAAGCCGTTTGCCGCAGTCGGCCGTATCCCGGATGGAGCGCAATCGCAATCCGGGACTGCATGGCCGCGCACGAAACCCCGGATGTCGCTTCCCGCTCAATCCGGGCTACGGCACTGCTGTTACGGCACCGCTGCTAGTGCAAATGCTTCAGCTTGTCGGGATTCCGCATCACATAGATGGCTGCAATCTTTCCGTCCTCGATGTCGAGCGCGGTCACCTGAAGTTCGCCGTCGGCTTCCTCGGTGACGAATCCCGGCAATCCATTGACATATCCGGCCCGCACAAGCTTCGAGGCATTGTTGCGAAACTGCGCCGCCAGATATTCGTGCAGCTTCATGACGGCATCGAAGCCGACGATCGGCTGCGTGGCTGCCGAACGCTTGCCGCCGCCGTCCGCGTGAACACTGACGTCGGCCGCCAACATCGCAGCAAGCCTTTTCATGTCGCCGTTACGTGATGCGATGAAGAAGGCTTCGGCGAGTTCGAGGCCACGCTGTTTGTCGAGCTGGAAGCGCGGTCTTGCTTCGCGGACATGGCTACGCGCCCGGGCCGCGAGCTGACGGCAGGCAGCAGGATCGCGTCCAATGGTGGCGCCGACTTCCTCGAATCCCAGCCCGAACACATCGTGCAATAGGAAAGCAGCGCGTTCGAGCGGCGAAAGGCGTTCCAGCGCCAGCATCAGCGGCAAAGTGACGTCCTGCTCGTCCGCCACGTCCTCCGCTTCGAGCACGGGATCGGGAAGCCAGGGGCCGATATAAGTCTCGCGCTGGCGTCGCGCGGACTTCAGTTGATCGAGACAGAGGCGCGTGACCGTGCGGCGCAGGAACGCCTCGGGTTCGCGGACCTCGCTGCGGTCGGCTCCCATCCAGCGGATGAATGCCTCCTGCAGGACGTCCTCGGCGTCGGCGACGGAGCCCAGCATGCGGTAGGCCACGCGCACGAGCTTGGGACGCAGCGGGTCGAAGGTCGCCGCTGCGTCCTCGCGGCCGGTGCCTGCCATCAGGCGGCCGCCGCCTGGGTGGTCTTTGCTTCGGCCGGATCGATGAACATGCCGAAGCCGACCGCGATCCGGTTCCAGCCGTTGATGACATTGACCATCAAGGTGAGCTTGACCTGCTCCTCCTTGGTGAACTGCGCCTGCAGGGCTTCGCGGGCGCTCTTGAGATCGTGTTCTTCGCAGAGTCGTGTCAGCGCGTCGGTCCAGCCGAGCGCGGCGCGTTCGCGTTCGGTATAACAGGGGGCGTCGTGCCAGGCCGACAGCAGATAGATACGCTGCTCGGTCTCGCCCTTCGCACGGGCGTCCGCCGTATGCATATTGATGCAATTGGCGCAGCCGTTGATCTGGGAGGCGCGGATTTCCACGAGTCGGATGAGGGCCGGTTCCAGGCTCGACGCGATGGCGAGCGATGTGGCGGTCCACTTCTTCATGAGATCAGGGGCTGCAGCAAAGAGGTCGTTGGCGTTCATGGTTCGGTTCCTTTCTGGTGGGTTCCAACCTCATGACGAGCCGGGAGCCGCCGGTGTGACATCCACGCCGAAAATTATGGAGAGACCGTCAACAGCAATATGGGGACGGCTCTAATGCCATCGTTGAAAAATGATACGTGTCGGCAAATTCAATCGAACCGATGCGCGGACAGTTCTACAGTGCGGCCATATTCATGGCCCGCTTTTCCCGCGGCGTCCCCGTATATTCCTGCAGCCGACACATCGCGTCGCCGAGACCACGGGCGGCGTCCATTCAGCGATATGCCAGCGCTTGAGGAAAGCTCACTCGTCGAACACTTGCGTGACATGCCCCATCTTGCGGCCGGGGCGGGCATGGGCTTTGCCGTAGAGATGCACGCTGGCGCTGGGCACGGTCAGCCATCGTGTATAATCGTCGACCTCGGCGCCGATCAGGTTCGTCATCTCGACTCGGCCGCGCCGTCGCGCTTTGCCAAGCGGCCAGCCGGCGACCGCCCGGACATGTTGCTCGAATTGCGAAACCGAAGCACCGTCGATCGTCCAGTGCCCGGAATTATGGACCCGTGGTGCGATCTCGTTGACCAGCAGTCGCGTGACGCCGTCGGTGCGGACGACGAACATCTCCACTGCCAGCACGCCGACATAGTCGAAGGCTTCGGCGATTGCGCCGCCGATGCGGCGCGCCTCGTCGGCAACCTCCGTCGGCACGTCGGCCGGCACCCGCGAGATCTTGAGAATATGATCGCGGTGCTCGTTCTCGGTCAGGTCGAAGCATTCGACTTCGCCGGCCCGTGAGCGCGCCGCGACGATTGAGACTTCGCGATCGAACGGGATGAAGGCTTCGAGGATGGCGGGCTGGCCGCCGATCTCGCGCCACGCCGCGTCCAGATCGCTGCCGACGCGAATGGTTGTCTGCCCTTTGCCATCGTAACCGAAGCGCCGGGTCTTCAGTACGGCCGGGCGCCCGATACGATCGAGCGCGGCCGCAATCTCCTCGCCGGTATCGACGCGTGCAAACGGCGTGACCGGGATGCCAAGCTGAGCGACAAACTCCTTCTCGATCGCACGGTCCTGGGTGATCGCGAGTACCTGCGGGTCGGGCACCACCGGCTTGCGGGCGGCGAGGAACATGGCGGTTTCCGCCGGGATGTTCTCGAACTCGTAGGTGATGACGTCGACATCGGCGGCGAACCGGTCGAGCGCGCCGGTGTCGGCATAGTCGGCCACGGTGACGCGATGCACCACGTCGAAAGCCGGGGCATCCGGATTTGGTGCGAAGACGTGGCACTTGAAGCCGAGTTGCGCGGCCGCGAGCGCGAGCATCCGGCCGAGCTGGCCGCCACCCAGGATGCCGATAGTGGAGTCGGGCTTGAGCACCTCAGTCCTTCGGGCGCTTTGCGACGGACTGGGTCTGTGCCGCGCGCCAGGCGGCGAGCCGCTTGGCGAGCCGGGCGTCGGACAGCGCGAGCACGGCGGCCGCCAACAGCGCCGCATTGATCGCGCCGGGCTTGCCAATGGCCAGCGTGCCGACCGGAATGCCGGCCGGCATTTGCATGATGGACAGGAGACTGTCCTTGCCCTCCAGCGCGTGGGTGTTCATCGGTACGCCGAACACCGGCAAGGCCGTCAGAGAGGCGGTCATCCCCGGCAGGTGCGCGGCGCCGCCGGCGCCGGCAATCACCACCTTGAAGCCCTTGCGCTGCGCTGACTTGCCAAACTTGAAGAGCCGGTCGGGCGTGCGGTGCGCCGAGACGATCAGCGATTCGTGGCCGACGCCCAATGCATCCAGCGTCTCGGCGGCGTGCTTCATCGTCGCCCAGTCGGACTGGCTGCCCATAATGATTGCAACTGGCTTCCCGGCCATCAGCCCCTCGAATAGGCCGCAAAAGGAAGCGGCGGATTATAGGGGCGGTCAGTGGGGTGGCAAGGCGGCGGAAGGCGGAAATCCGCACTTGCACTGTGTTTTCTCGCCCAAAGTCCGACGAAATTGGCAGCCAAGTCTCAATACCTGCGCTCCTCGAATCCGGCCGCTGCCTTAGAAACGCCATTTCGGCGAGTGAACGTTCATTCTCTTATTGTTGCGCCGCAAAGAGGGGGATCTGATGCGCCGCGCCAACGCGCAGCTGCAATCTGACCGACGCGCCGAGATTCTCGCGGCCGCGCAACGATGTTTCGTGCGTTCGGGCTTTCATGGTGCCTCGATGCAGGACATCTGCGCCGAGGCCGGCATGAGCCCCGGCAATCTCTACCGCTACTTCCCGTCCAAGGAGGCGCTGATTGCCGGCATTGCCGAGCGCGACCGCGCCGAGGTCGGGCAGCAGTTCGCCAGCGCCGATCTCTCGCAGGGAGTGTTCGCCGTGCTTGAGGGGATGGCGCATCATCACTTCGCGGTGCGGCCGAGCGAGCAGGTGCTGCTCTGCACCGAAGTGATGGCGGAGGCCCGCCGCAATCCGGAGATCGCCCGTATCTCGAACGGGTTCGATGCCGATGTACGCAAGTGGTTGACCGATCTGCTGCGCAACGCTGCCGCGCGCGGCGACATCCCGGAGGATGTCGACTTCGATGGTGTCGTGACCATGTTGATGGTGATCGCGGACGGCGTGTGGTGGCGCCGCGCTCTCGATCCAGATTTCGACCCGGAAGCGATACTCCCGGTTTTCATGAACATTACCCGGCACATGCTGCGAAGCCGTCCGAGAAGCGTGCCCGCGCCAAACTGCCCGACGGCCGCCAAGGAGTGTGACGAATGAAGGCAAGCCGCATCACAGCCTTCGGCCTTGTGGTCGGGGCTGCGCTCTGGATCGCGTCCGGGCATTTCCTGCCGCACGAATCGGCCGAGAGCCGCGCGGCGATCCGCACCGTCGAGGGCGAGGCCAAGAAGCTGTTTCGTGTCGCCGTGAGCGAGACCTACGTCGTGCCGCACAGCCGGAAGCTCGTGCTGTCCGGCCGCACCGAGGCTGACAAGCGCGTCGTCATTAATTCCCGCGCCAACGGCGAGGTGAAGGAGGTTCGTGTCAAACGCGGCTCGGTCGTGAAAGCCGGCGACATCATCGCGGTGCTCTCGGACGAGGCGCGTGAGGCCCAGGTAGTACAGGCACAGTCGCTCGTCACCCAGCGGCGCACCGAACTCGAGGCCAAGCGTGGCCTGTTGGCCAGCGGCGCTATCCCGCGGCTCGAAGGTGTGAATCTCGAGGCGCAGCTCAGGATCGCCGAAGCCAACCTCGCGCTGGCGCTCGCCGAACGGGAGCGCGGCATCGTGCGAGCGCCGTGGTCGGGCGTTATCGTCGACCTCGCGGTCGAAGTCGGCCAGGCGTCGTTCTCGTTCTCTGGCCGCGATATCGCGTCGCTCCTGGCATTCGATCCGATGCTGGCCGTGGTCGAAGTGTCGGAACGCAAGCTTGCCGGCACCAAGGTCGGCCAGCACGCGGCGGTGCGTCTCGTCACCGGCGAGACGGTCAGCGGACGCATTCGCTTTGTGTCGAAGACCGCGAGCGCCACCACGCGTACCTACCGGGTCGAGGTCGAACTGCCCAATGTCGACGGCGCGATCCCCGACGGCATCACCGCGGAGGTGTCGATTCCTCTGGCGCAGGTTGCGGCGACGCGGGTGCCACGCTCGGCGCTGACCTATTCGTCGGCCGGCGAGCTTGGCGTGCGCAATGTCAACGACGACAACGTCGTCGGGTTTTCTCGGGTGTCGGTGCTTGAGGACGAGCAAACCTACATGTGGGTCAGCGGCCTTGTCGACCGCACGCGCGTGATCGTTCAAGGCCAGGATTTCGTCCGCGAAGGCCAGAAGGTCGACGCCGTGCCGGCGGTCGAACTGACGGCGACCGCGAGGTAGCCGGGGCACGAACGAAGCGAGATTGATGATATGTCCCGGCTCATCGACTACGCCATCGATCATGCGCGGCTCACGATCGCGACGCTGATATTCCTGCTGCTCGCGGGTTTGGTCGCCTATGTGACGATCCCGAAGGAGTCGGAGCCGGACGTCAAGATTCCGATCATCTACGTGCAACTCTCGCAGCGCGGCATCAGTCCGGAGGACGCCGAGCGGCTGCTGCTGAGGCCGGTGGAAACGCAGCTCAAGTCGGTCGGCAACGTCAAGGAGATGCGCTCGACCGCGTTCGAGGGCGGCGGCTTCGTCCTGCTTGAGTTCGAGGCCGGGTTCGACTCCAAGTCGGCGCTCGCCGATGTCCGGGCCAAGGTCGATACCGCCAAGCACGATCTGCCGCGCGACGTCGACGAGCCACAGGTGCTCGAGGTCAATCTATCGCTTTATCCTGTGCTGGTCGTCGGCCTGTCCGGCGACCTGCCGGAGCGCACGCTGCTGCGCATCGCGCGGGCTGCCAAGAACGCGATCGAGCAGGCGCCGGGGGTGCTGTCGGCGGAACTGCGCGGCTCCCGCGATGAGGCGGTCGAGATCATTCTCGATCCGACCCTGATCAACAGCTACGGCCTGTCGATCGAGCAGCTCGGTTCGATCGCCTCGTCGTTCAACACCCTGATCGCCGCCGGTGCGCTCGAAGGGCAGTCCGGCCGTTTCGCCGTCAAGGTGCCCTCGCTGTTCGAGAAGCCGCAGGACATCCTGAAGATTCCGGTGGTATCCACCCAGAAGGCGACGATCACGCTGGCGGACATCGCGCAGGTCAAACCGACGTTCAAGGATGCAACCTCGGTGACGCGCGTTAATGGTCGGCCGGCGATGACCATCGAGGTCTCGAAGCGCACCGGCGCGAACCTGATCGAGACCGTCGATGCGGTGAAATACATTGTCACCGAGCTGCAGAAGACCTGGCCCGAGGCGGTCCACGTCACCTTCACGCAGGACAAGTCGAAGGTCATCCGGCAGATGCTCGGCGACCTGCAGAATTCGGTCGCGACCGGTGTTCTGCTGGTGGTGATCGTGATCCTGTTCGCCCTCGGCTTCCGCGCTTCGCTGTTCATCGGCATCGCGATCCCCGCGTCGTTCCTCGCCGGGGTGCTCGGCCTGCAGCTTGCTGGCCTGACCGTGAACATCGTCGTGCTGTTCTCGCTCATTCTGGCGGTCGGCATGCTGGTCGACGACGCGATCATCGTCTCGGAATTCGCCGAACGGCGGATGGCCGAAGGCATGCCGCCGCGGGAGGCCTATTCGCTCGCCGCCAAGCGGATGTCGGGGCCGGTGATCGCGGCCACGCTGACCCGCATCGCGGCGTTCTCGCCACTGCTGTTCTGGCCGGGCATCGTGGGCGAATTCATGAAGTATCTGCCGATTACGCTCATTGCGACTTTGTCGGCGTCGCTGGTGGTGGCGTTGTTCTTCACGCCGACGCTCGGCGCGCTGCTCGGCAAGGCTTCGCCGGTGCCGCATGACGATCGGGCGAAAGACACCGGCCCCTATATGCGGACGGTCCGGTTTGCGCTCAATCGCCCCGGCCTGACCCTGACCCTCGCCGTGGCGCTGCTGATCGTGGTGCAGACCGCCTACGGCAAATTCGGCCGCGGCGTCGAGTTCTTCCCGAGTGTCGAGCCCGACTACGGCCAGGTGATCGTGCATGCGCGTGGCAACCTGTCGCTCGAAGAGAAGGACCGCCTGATAGACGCGGTCGAGAAGCACGTGCTCGAGTTCCCGGGCGTCAAGACCGTATACACGCGCATCGGCGAGCAGCCGCGCGGCATGAGCGAGATCACCGAGGACACCGTCGGTGTCATCCAGTTCGAGTTCGCCGACTGGCGCGTGCGTGCGCCGGCGCACGAGATCATGGACGCGATCCGCGCCAAGACCGCCGATATCCCCGGCATCCTGGTCGAGGTGACGGCGCCGCGCGGCGGGCCGGCCACCGGCAAGCCGATCCAGGTGCAGCTCGGCGCGCTCGATCCGGCCGCGTTGCCGGCTGCGGCCAAGAAGGTCGCCGAAATTCTTGCGGTCCGCGACGACATTCGCGATCTCGACGACGGCCAGCCGCTGCCCGGCATCGACTGGAAAATCGAGGTCGATAAGGCGGAGGCGGCGAAATACAACGCCGGCGTACCCGCCGTCGGCAGCGCCATCCAGCTCGTCACCAACGGCCTGAAGGCGACCGAGTATCGTCCGGTCGACAGCGACAAGTCGGTCGATATCCTGGTGCGGTTCCCGCCCGACCGCCGCAGCCTCGACCAGATCGACGACCTGCGTATCCAGACCACGACCGGTCATGTGCCGATCGGCAACTTCGTCAAGCGGGTCCCAGCGCAGCGGGTCGGTTACATCAATCGCGTCAACGGCAACCGGGTCATGACGGTGACCGCCAACCTTGCGGAGGGCGTGCAGGCCGCCAAGGTTCAAGAGCAGATCACCGCCGAACTCGCCCGCGCGGATCTCGGCTCCGGCGTGACCTTCAAGATGAAGGGCGAGGACGAGGAGCGCGCCAAGGCCGGCGCCTTCCTGATGAAAGCATTCGGTACCGCGATCTTCCTGATCTTCGCGATCCTGCTGGCCCAGTTCAACAAGCTGACGTCGGTAGCGCTCGTCCTGACAGCGGTGATCCTGTCGACATTCGGCGTGCTGCTGGGTCTGCTGTTTATGGGCCAGCCGTTCGGTGTGGTGATGACCGGCATCGGAGTCATCGCCAATGCGGGCGTCATCGTGAACAACAACATCGTGCTAATCGACACCTACGATCGCTTGCGGCGCGAAGGCGTCGAGGCCTATGAGGCGATCATGGAGACTTGCCGCGAGCGCGCCCGGCCGGTCGTGCTGACCGCGGTGACGGCGATCCTTGGCGTGCTGCCGATCGCATTCGGCATGAACATCGAATTTTTGTCGCGCGAGATCACCGTCGGTGCGCCGGCGACCCAATGGTGGATCAGCCTCTCGACCGCGATCGTGTTCGGCCTCGGCTTCGGAACCGTGCTGACCCTGATCGTGACGCCGGCGGCGCTGATGGGAATCGAGTTGATGCGGCAGAAGCGCCTGCGTTTCGTGGCGGCGTGGCGGGCGCGGTTTGGCCGCGGGCCACGCGCGGCTACTGCGGCGTGATCCCGGCGTCCTTGACCACCTGCGCCCACCGCTTGATCTCCACCGGAATGAACGCGGCGAGCTCGTCCGGCGTACTGGTCAAGGGTGCGATCGCGAGGCCGTTCATGCGGTCCTGAATGTCGGGACGGTTGACGTAGGCGGTCAGAATCCCGTTGAGCTTGTCGACGATCGGACGCGGCGTGCCCGCAGGCGCCACCACCGAGAACCAGCCGGCGGCGCCGTAGCCCTTTACGCCGCCTTCGGCGATGGTCGGCAGGTCCGGCATGGCCTTGACGCGGGTGGCCGAGGTGACGCCGAGCGCCTTCACCTTGCCCGCATTGATGGCCGGGATGGCGACCGCCAGGTCGATGATCATGAACGGGATTTGACCGGAGATGACGTCGGTCAGCGCCGCGGCGCTGCCGCGGTAAGGGACATGCTGCGCTTTCCCGCCGGTCAT
>JBFXEX010000080.1:0-27894 GCA_050179645.1 Xanthobacteraceae bacterium
CTCAAGGCGTTGCTCAACTTCTACGGCCCGGACAGCAAGGCCATCGTCTGGGCGCACAATTCGCATGTCGGCGATTCGGGTGCGACCGAGATGTCGTCGCGCGGCGAGTTTAATCTCGGTCACCTCTGCCGGAAAGAATTCGGGACGAACGCCTATATCATCGGCTTCGGTACCAACGCCGGTACCGTAGCGGCGGCATCGAGCTGGGACGGCGTAATGGAGATCAAGGCGGTGCGTCCGGCGCTGCCGGAGAGCTACGAACGGCACTGCCATGAGGCCGGGATGCCGTCGTTTTGTCTGCCGCTGCGCGACGCCAGCCCGAGACTCGCCGAACGGCTGAGCGAACCGCGGCTGGAGCGCGCGATCGGGGTGATCTACCGGCCGGAAACCGAGCTCGCCAGCCACTATTTCCAGGCAGTATTGCCGCGACAGTTCGACGAATACGTCTGGCTCGATCGGACGACGGCGATTACGCCCTTCGACACCCAGGTGTTGGAGGCGATGCCCGATACCTACCCGTTCGGGCTCTGATCCGCACCGGCACGCCCCGTAATCGCGCCGTCACATGCCGAATGCCACGGTGCGCGCATTGCCGCTCTTCAGGTTGCGGTAGCGCGCCAGCGCCCAGAGCGGGAAGAATTTCGAGTAGCCGTGGTAGCGCAGGTAGAACACCCGCGGAAAGCCCGTGGCGGTGTAGTGCGGCTCGTTCCAGAAGCCGTCGGCGCCCTGATTTTTCGCCAGATAGTCGATGCCGCGCGCGACCGCCGGATGGTTCACCTCCCCCGCCGCCATCAGGCCGAGCAGCGCCCAGGCGGTCTGTGACGCCGTACTCGGCGCGCGCTCGTAGCCTTTGTAATCGAGCTTGTAGCTGGTGCCGTCCTCGCCCCAGCCACCGTCCTGGTTCTGGATGGCGATGAGCCAGGCCGCGGCCTTTTGCATTTCGGGTGCCGCCTGGGAGACGCCCGCGGCGTTGAGCGCGCACAGCACCGACCAGGTGCCGTAGACGTAGTTCATGCCCCAGCGGCCATACCAGCTGCCGTCGGCAAGTTGCGTCCGCTTGAGATAGTCGATCGCCCGCTTCACCGCGGGAGTCTTCTCCGCCGTATCGCCGAGTTGCGCCAGCATCGACAGGCAGCGCGCGGTCACGTCCTCGGTCGGCGGATCCAGCAAGGCGCCGTGGTCGGCGAACGGGATGTTGTTGAGATAGGTGAACTCGTTGTCGGCGTCGAACGCGCCCCAGGCGCCGTTCTTGCTCTGCAGGCCGTAGATCCATTCCTTGGCGCGCGCGATCGCCGGCGTAAAGTCGCTTCCAGGACTTGAGCCCTGGGCGCGATCCATCGCCATCGCCACCACCGCGGTGTCGTCGACGTCCGGATAGTGCGGGTTGGCGTACTGAAACGCCCAGCCGCCGGGCCGCACATTCGGCCGCCGCGCCGCCCAGTCGCCCTTCACGTCGAGCACCTGCATCGGTGTGAGCCAGTCGAGCGCCTCGTGCACCTGTGCCTTCGCGCGTTCGTCGCCGGTCTCGAGCAGCGCGTGGCAGGCGAGCCCGGTATCCCAGATCGGCGATACGCAGGGCTGGCAATAGGCCTCGTGCTCATGGATCACCAACAGCTTCTCCAGCGAGCGTCTTGCCACCGCCCGCTGCGGATGATCCTCCGGATAGCCGAGCGCGTCGTACATCATCACGCTGTTGGCCATCGCCGGATAGATCGCGCCGAGCCCATCCTCGCCGTTGAGCCGCTCGCCGACCCAGGCGACCGCTGTGTCGATCGCGCGCTGCCGCTGCGCCTTGGGCATGTAGGGCTCGGCGAGGCGGAGCACCCGGTCGACCGCGGCGAAGAACGTAAACCAGCCGCGCTTCTGGTGCGGCGCCCGCTTCGGCGGGCCGATGGTCTCGGGCGGCGCTTCGAACAATTCGTCGATCCGCACGCCGCGCGGATTCTTGGCTCTCGGCTTGAGCGTCATCAATACCAGGAGCGGCACGATGACGGTGCGGCCCCAGTACGAAATCTTGTCGAGATGAAACGGGAACCAGCGCGGCAGCAGCATGATCTCGACCGGCATCACCGGCACGCTGCGCCACGGCAGGAAGCCGTAGAGCGCGAGCAGCACGCGAGTGAACACATTGCAACGCGCGGCCGCGCCGGGGTGCGCCTGGATCGCGGTCCGTGCCAGCCACATGTGCTCGGCCTCGGGATCGTCGCCGATCATCTTCAGCGCGAAGTAGGCCTTGACGGTCGCGCTCATGTCGAAGCCGCCGCCATAGAACAGCGGCCAGCCGTGGTGCTTGCGGCTCTGGATGCGCCGCAGGTAGTTGCCGATCTTGGCTTCAAGCTCGGTATCGACCGGCTCGCCGAAATAGTGCCGCAGCAATACATACTCGGCCGGGATGGTGGCGTCAGCCTCAAGCTCGAACACCCAATGGCCGTCTGGTTTCTGCTGGTCGAGCAGAGCCGCGGTCGCCGACGCAATGCTGCGGTCGATGACCGCCTTGTCCGGAACCGGCGTCTCCGGTGCTTCAGGCACACTGTTCATGCGTCAACGATCCATCTAGCCGCTGTGCGCGGAGACCAGCTCTGCGGCGCGGTTGCCGGAGCGGATCGCGCCCTCGATGGTCGCCGGCAGCCCGGTCTGGGTCCAATCGCCGGCCAGCACCAGATTGCGCCACTCGGTCGCCGCGCCGGGGCGCCGAGCATCCTCCGCGGGCGTGGCCGCGAAGGTCGCTCGCCGCTCGCGCACGATCTGCCATGGCGGCAGCGTATTGGGAAGGCCCGCCACCTGCGCGACTTCCCGCCACACCGTCGCGGCGAGTTCTTCGCGCGCGAGATCGAGCAGCCGGTCCGCGGCGCTGATCGTCACGGACAGCCGGCCGGGGAAGGCGAAGAGCCACTCGGTCGTCGCATTGACGAGCCCAAGGATCGACGCCAGCCCCGCCGGCGGATCGATGCGGAAATGCACATTGACGATGGCGCGGAATTCGGACGGCGCCGTCAGGCCAGGTACCAGCGCAGTGGCCACCACCGGGGGGACCGCCAGGATCACCGCATCGCCCTCGCCCACCGGCGTGATTTGCTCGGCGAAATCGAGACCCGTCACGCGCGAGGGGCCAAATTCGAGATCGCGCAGCCGGCTGCCGAATCGCACCTGCACGCCGCGCGTTTCCAAATGCCGCAGCGCCGGTTCGATGAAGGCGGGGCCCAAGCCGTCGCGCGCGATGAGCGGCCGGCAGGCAGCGCCGCCGGCGAGCAGCGTCTCGCGCACGATCGCGCCCGCCAGCGCGGCGCTGGCTTCCTGCGGCTCGGTATTGAGCGCGGCGACGAACAGCGGCCGCGCCAGCCGCTCATACAGCGGTCCGGCACACGTCACCGTCTGGCAAATCGTCCGCGCGCGGCCGCTCCACAACAGGCGCGCGAATCCAAGGTAGTCGCGAGGCGCAGTCCCAGGCACACGGGACTTCGCATTGAAAATCCACCACGGCAGCCGGCCGGCATTGATGCGCAGCGTCCAACGCTCGCCGCTCTTGAGGTCGGCGAAGGCAAAATCGGCTGCCGGCGGCCCGACCAGGCTGTCGGCCGAGCCGACCGTCGCGAGAAACGCCAGCGCGGCATGATTGGCCGACAGCAGCAGATGATTGCCGTTGTCGATCACCATGTCGAGCGCCGGGTCATGGTAGGAGCGGCAGCGTCCGCCGGCCTGGCCGGCGGCCTCGTGCACGACGACGCTCGCCCCCTGCCCCGCGAGCCGTACCGCAGCGGCCAGCCCCGCGAGCCCGGCGCCGACGACATGGACGGTGCGCGTCATCAGATGAACGCGTAGCGCATGATGATCCACAACAGCCGCGGGCGCGGAATGCGAATCCGGTTGCGGGGCGGCGACCAGCCGCGTGCCATCAGGCGATCGAGGATCAGCTTGTAGGCCTCGCCCATGATGCGCGGCGCACGGACGGCGCGGCGCGGACTGCGCGCCATGATCTTGTCGGCCTCGGCGAAATGGCGGCGCGCACGTTCGGCAACACTGTTGCAGACCTGGGCCAGTCCCGGGCTCGATAGCACCGCGGCAGGATCGCTCGTGGCAATGCCGGCGGCGTGCAACGCTTCCGCCGGCAGGTACAAGCGTCCGATCGCCGCGTCCTCATCGATATCACGCAGGATGTTGGTGAGTTGCAGCGCGCGACCGAGATGGTGTGCGAGCGCGATGCCGTCCGCTTCCTCCATGCCGAAGATTCGCACCGACAGCCGGCCGACCGCGCTCGCCACGCGGTCACAGTAGAGATCGAGCGTCGCGTCGTCGGGCGCGCGGATATCAGCGACCACGTCCATCTCCATGCCGTCGATCACGGCCTGGAAGTCCTCCCGGCGCAGTCCGAACTGCCGTACCGCACGCTCGAGCCCGGCAAGCCGCGGCACGCTGTTTTGCGCGCAGATCGCGTCGATGTCGGCGCGCCAGTGGTCGAGTGCGCGCCGGCGCTCTTCACGAACTCCGGTGGAATCCGCGATGTCGTCGACCTGGCGGCAGAACGAATATATTTCGAACATCGCCTCGCGCTGCGCGCGGGGCAGGATGCGCATGGCGGTGTAGAACGAACTGCCCGACGCCCGCTCGGCGGCCGCCACATCCGACGAATCGACCGACGACACCGCTCAGGTCCCCTGCGGCTTGGGCGCAGCCGAGAACACCCGGCCGATCCGCGAGGTGGCGCCACGGAGCAGGCCGACGAGGCCGAGGCCGGCCGTCCCGGCCTTGCCGAGATGCACGCGCTCGCTCAGCGGATCGCGCAGGCAGAGCATGGCGGTGAGGCGCTCCGCATAGGCTTGGATGACGGCCACTTCCAGCGCGAGCCGAATATCGGCGATCGCGGCGGAGAACGGCCGGCTATCGCGCAAGAGGGTTTCGCCGGTGCGGCGCGCGAGCTTTTGGATGCAAGCGAGCAGCGCAGGCGTCGCCCGCGCGGCGCCGAGCGCCTCGACGCTCGCACCGGAATCGGCAAACGCATCGAGCGGGATGTAGACGCGGTCGAGATCGCGATAGTCCTTACCGCAATCCTGCAGGTGATTGATGATCTGCAGTGCCGCGCACAGCGCGTCGTTGGCCGGCCACAGCGCCCGGCTCTCGCCGTGGACATCGAGCACGAAGCGCCCGACCGGCATGGCCGAGTAGGCGCAATAGCCGATCAGATCGTCCCAGTCGCGGTAGCGCAGCTTGGTGACGTCCATGCGAAAGGCGGTCAACAGATCCTGCGCGTGGCGCGGCGCAAGGTGGCGCTCGGCGAGCTGGGCGCGCAGCGCAACCCCTGCCGGTTCGTCGTCGTCGCGACCGAGCAAGGTCGCCTCGAGACGATCGAGGAGCTGCAGCTTATCGGACGGCGGCAACGTCGGGTGATCGGCGATGTCGTCGGCGGTGCGCACGAAATTGTAGAACGCCAGGATCGGTCCGCGATGTCGCGGACTGATGAGACGCGAAGCGACCGGAAAGTTCTCATCCCGGTGCCCCTTGCCCGATCGCAATTCGGCAGCAGTCGTCATCCCGGACCCGACACGTTGGCTTGCGCCCGCCCCTTCCAGCTCCCGCCTCGTCCTCGCACATACTGGTAGGCGGAATCGAGGGTGTACAGCATGTACAGGAACGCAATAGCAGGCAGCGCGAGGCTCCAATAGAGCGGGACGCGGTAGAATCGCAAGGTCGGCATGAACGCCACCGTCATCAGAAGCCAGGCGGCGACGCCGATCGCCTGTGCGGTGCTGCTGGCGAAAATCGCCAGCAGCGGCGGCGCAAGGTACGTGAGTAGCATTCCCAACACGGTGCCGGCGAGCAGCAGCGGCGAGTATTGCAGTTGCGCATAGGCCGAACGCGCCACCATGCGGCGAATGTCGGCAAACTCCGGATAGGGTCGGATGCTGTGCACCCGGTCGGTCAAGCCGAGCCAGATCGGACCTTGCGCCTTCAGCGCCTTGGCCAGCGCACAATCGTCGATCAGCGCAGTGCGGATGGTTTCGATGCCGCCCGCCCGAGCAAGCGCGTCCGCGCGCACCAGCATGCAGCCGCCGGCAGCCGCCGCCACCGCGCTGTCCGGCTGGTTCACCCAGGCGAACGGATAAAGCATCTGGAAGAAAAAGATGAAGGCCGGAACGCTCGCGTGCTCGGCCAGGCTTTCGCAGCGCAACTTGACCATCAGCGACGTCAGCACCAGACCGTCCGCCTCCGCGCGGGCGGCAAGCCGGCGCATCGAATCCGGCCCATGCACGATGTCGGCGTCGGTAAGGAGCAGGTAGTCGGGCGGCTGCGGCATCGCCATCGCGGCGTCGATGCCCTGCTTCACCGCCCACAGTTTCCCGGTCCAGCCCGGCGGCAGCGTCCGGCTGGTCACGATGGCAAGTCGGCTGGCGTCGGAGCCCGCCGCGCGGCGGGCGATGTCGCCGGTGCCGTCATTGCTGTCGTCGTCGACCAGCACGATCGACCACCCGCCCGGATAATCCTGCCGCAGCAGCGAGCCGATGCTCTCACCGATGCTGGCGGCCTCGTTGCGCGCCGGTACGACCGCAGCGATCCGCGGCCAGGAGGCCGGCGTGGGCGGCGCTGGCTCATCGCGCTCGGTGTTGAGCCAGAAGGCGCCGCGGGCCACGATCAGATAGAGCCAGATCGCAAGCGCGATCGACGCAACCGACACAGTTATCACGCGGGATACGATCTCCGATTTGCAAAGGGCGGCTCGCGGACTGCGGGGGTCGTAACCGTTCCGGCAAAAACACGTCAACATAGGCAATGGACGGGGACAGGAAAAGTTGGACGGAAGTTGACCTCTTGGTAGAATGCAGCTCCTTCAGGCGGACGGACATGCCCCGTAGTGAACCTTTGAAAAAGAGCCTCGACGTCGAAGCGGTGTTCCAGGACCGCCTGACGCAAGTGGCAAGCGACATCGAGGCGCAGCTCGACCGGCTGCTGGGCCCTGGCGCGACCGAGGGCGAGCTTGCGCGTCCCGCGCGCCTGATTGATGCGATGCGGTATGTCGCCCTCGGCGGCGGCAAGCGCTTTCGTCCGTATCTGGTCGTGGAATGCGCCTCGCTGTTCGGCGTGGCGCGCGAACATGCGCTGATGGCGGGAGCGGCGCTCGAATGCGTGCACTGCTATTCGCTGGCTCATGACGATCTCCCCGCGATGGACGACGACGATCTGCGACGCGGCCGCCCGACGGCGCACAAGGCGTTCGACGAGGCCACCGCCATCCTGGCAGGCGACGGGCTGCTCACGCTGGCATTCGACATTCTCTCGCGCCCGGAGACGCACCCGGAGGCCGATGTGCGGCTCAAGCTCGTGATGGCGCTCGCCCGGGCGTCGGGGCTCGGCGGCATGGTCGGCGGCCAGATGCTCGACCTCGCGGCCGAGGGCCGGTTCGACGCTGCCCCGCCAAAGCTCGGCGAACAGGACGTCAAGACGTTGCAGGCGATGAAAACCGGCGCGCTGCTGCGCTTCGGCTGCGTCGCCGGCGCCATTCTCGGGCAGGCGGACGCCGCCAGGTGGAACGCGCTCGACCGCTACGGCTCGGTACTGGGCGAGGCGTTCCAGATCGCGGACGACCTTCTCGACCTGGAAGGCGACCCCGCCAAGGTCGGCAAGGCCACCGGCAAGGATGCGGCCGCGAACAAGGCGACGCTGGTGGGCGTGCTGGGGGCGGCAGCGGCAAAGCGCCGGCTCGACGCGCTGGTGACGGAGGCGGAGCGGGCTCTCGCGCCTTTCGGCGGTTCCGCCGATGTGCTCAAGGCCGCGGCGCGCTTCGTCGCGACCCGCAGCGCGTAACGTTCCAGCACTGAGATGATGCCCACCGCAGTTAGGATCGGATGGGCGAATGGTACAGCTGGGTGGCTTCGAACCACCGACCTCCGGTTCCACAGACCGGCGCTCTAACCATCTGAGCTACAGCTGCACGCAGTATCGAGGGGCGGCCGCAATGGAGGCGCCCGCAGGATTGGCCGGAAACTATGAGCAATAGCTGCTTTTAGCAAGCCGCGACGCAGGTCGGCCACGAGAGCGCCGGGCGCACTCAGCCCCATTGCGTTCGCCAACAAAAAGAAGGCCCAGACGAACGGTCCGGGCCCGACGATCTCATCTCAGCCACCGCTTCAGGCGACTTTTTTGAAGGCCTTGCTGACGCCTTCCTTGACCGGCTCGGCGGTCTCGGTTGCAACCTTCTGGGCGAGCGCCGCCAGATCCTTGCTCTGGGCGGTGAGCGCCTCGAACTGTTTGCGCGTATGGGCGGTCGAGAGCTCGACGGCTTCCGACAGCGACTTGACGGTCATCAGGCTGCTGAAGAAATCAAGCGTCGCGTTGGTGTTGGCGCGCGCCACCTCGATGCACTTCAGGCCGTAGTCCGAGGCACCCTTGCTGGCGGTCGCATAGGTATCCTCGATCATGTCGGTCGCCTCTTCGGTGGCGGAGCGCATCTTCTCGTAGGCTTCCTTCGCCTGAGAGACGCTCTTTTCGGCCATCTCGCGAAAGGCAGCCGGGACTTCCATCTTCGGGACGTCGAACTTCGGCATCTCGAACTTCGGCATCTCGAAAGCCGCGGCAGCGGATTTCGACCTGCTCCTGGGGGACTGGACGTCAATGGCCTCGGACATGGGCAATCCTCGTTTTAGAGCGAATGGGGCCGGCGGGCCGCTGCCCCTTGGGCCGCGCACCACCGATGCGGTGACCCCAGTACGGGCCACGTTCATAACAAACATATAATGATGGCCTGCGTGCGACGCAATAATTATATTGCGTTGCACAAAATCTTTTTTGCCCAGGCCGGCCGGTCCCTCACGACCGCGGGGTAGTCGCATCCTTGGCAGCCTTGGCGGTGCTTCCGCCCAGTTCCTTCGCCTGTTCGGTCAAGACCTGCATCTGGGTCTTGACGTAATCGGTCTGCAGCTTGAGGACTTCCTGAAAATCCTTGGCCTGCACCAGTTTCTGCATGAATTCGAACGAACTCGCGACGTTCTTCTGCGCAAAGGTCATGGCCTTCGTGGTGACGTCCTTGGCGCTCTGGCGCGCGGTCTCGCTCTGTCCCTCAAGGGTGCTGACAGCCTGATGCGCGGCGCTGATAAATCCGTCGAACGCCTGCCGGGCCTGTTCGACGCTCTTTTCGGCAAATGCCTTCATATCGGTGGGAAGCTCAAAGCGATCGGCCATCGTCCTCTCCTTAGCTCCCGGTTTGCCCGCAGCCCCCGGTTTGCCCGCCCGCCGACGACAGTATAGCAGGGGTCCGCCGAATTCATTGTGACGATGCGCCGAGGCGATGCAATAGCCAAGGACTTCGCCGTCCCGGACCGACGCGCGGGCACTGCGGACCCCAACCGAGAGAGATCAGGATGCGTATTGTCGATATTCGCGAATGCGCGGTGCCGCTCAATTCGAACCTCCGCAATTCGAGCTTCGACTTCTCCGAGATGACCACATCGGTGGTGGCGGTGATGACCGACGTCGTCCGCGACGGCAAGCCGGTCGCGGGCTTTGCGTTCAATTCAACCGGCCGCTATGCCTGCGGCGCGCAGATGCGGGCGCGCTTCATCCCGCGCATCCTGGCGGCCGATCCGGCAACCCTGCTTGACGACACCGGCGAGAACTTCGCGCCGGAAAAAATCCTCGCCGCCATGATGCAGCGGGAAAAATCCGGCGGTCACAGCGAACGCTCGGTGGGCATCGGCACCATCGAGGTCGCGGTCTGGGATGCGGTCGCCAAGATCGCCGGCAAGCCGCTGCATCGCCTCTTGGCCGAGCGCTACAACAACGGCAAGGTCGCCACCAAAATGTTCTGCTACGTCGGCGGCGGCTGGTACTTCCCCGGCCAGACCGTGCAGGACCTGCAGGACGAGATGCGCCGTCATCTCGACGCCGGCTACACCATGCTGAAGATGAAAGTCGGCGGCGCCCCGCTCGACGAGGACGTGCGGCGGGTTGCGGCGGTGAAAGACATTCTGCCCCCCGGCGCCGACCTTGCGGTCGATGCCAATTCGAAGTTTCAGCGCGACGAGGCGCTGGCTTATGCGAAGGCACTGGCGCCATTCGGCCTGCGCTGGTTCGAGGAACCGTGCGACCCGCTCGATTACGCTCTGCTCGCCGAGATCGCACACGCCTACGCGCCGCCCTTGTCCACCGGCGAGAACCTGTTCTCGACCCAGGATGTCGAAAACCTGGTGCGCTTCGGCGGCCTCAAGCCGGAGCGCCGCGACGTGATCCAGGTCGATCCTCCGCAGGCCTACGGCATCGTGCAATATGCCCGCACAGTCGCCATGCTCGAACGCCACGGCTGGCCGCGCTCGGCGCTGTTTCCGCACGGCGGCAACCAGATGTCGCTCGCCATCGCGGCCGGATTCGGGCTGGGCGGCGCGGAGTCGTATCCTGGTGTGTTCGGGGCCTTCGGCGGCTTCGCGGACGACGCCGAGGTGGAAAACGGATGCCTGTCGCTCTCCGACCGTCCCGGCATCGGTTTCGAGGGACAATCCGCGCTCTACGGCATCATGCGGGAGCTGGCGGCATGAGAGCACGATCGCGGCCGTCGCACGTCGCGAATTCTGTCATCGTTGAATTAACGTTAGCGCGGCATTGGGCAGGATCGCGCCACCGCGGTTGATGGACGCTGCGCCGCCCAGCCGTTATGGAAATTACGTCAATTGCGTGTGTTCCGGCCATCTGCGCCGGCAGGTGAGCAGGCCATGAGTTGGTTGAGTAACGGCTTGGCGCTGTTGCGCGACGAGCGGATCGCTCCGCTTGCCGTCAGCGCTTTACCGGCATGGCTCTGGAGCCTCGACGCATCGCGCATCCTCTGGGCCAATCCGACCGGCGCCGCGGTCTTCGGCGCCGCCACCTCGTCAAGCATCGCCGCGCGCAAGTTCGATGCCGGACAACCCGCCGCCGCACAGGTTGCGCAACTTGCTGACACGCTTGCGGCGGACGGTGCGCCGCAGCCGGTGCGGCTGCGCGGCTTCGGCGCCGGGATCGGGCGTGCGCTGACATGCCAGTGCTCGCGCGTCGCGCTGCCCGATGGCAGCAAAGCAATTCTGGTCATCGCGACCGAGCGCGCAGGCCCCGACCTGACGCTCGACGAGCGCGTAACGCGATTGCTGGCGGGCTGCGACCGGACGGTTGCGGCGTTCTCGGTCGAAGGCAAGTCGATGCACGTTTCGCCGGCCGCGCAATGCTTCATGCCGGGCGAGCGGTCGTTCGCCGCGCTGGGGATCGAGCCGATTGCGCATGCTGCTTTGAGCACCGGACGTGCGGCGGGCCAAAGTTCGCACGGCTCTGTCCGCATCGATCGCCTCGGCCAAGAACCCGAAGCGGTGCTGCTCGTGGCTTTCGCCGAACAGTGCGACGCACAGATGCCGGCAGCCGAGGTTCCTGAAACATCCAGCGCGGAGCCCGTCGAGCCCGTCACGTCTCAGCCCGCGATGTCGGAGCCAACTGCACCGGAAGCGGTGCAGAGCGAGCCTCCGGCCGCGACAGAATTCGCCGAGATGACGACACTCGTGGAAGTGCCCGCGCCGGCAATCGCGGATGCAGAGGCGGGTGCAGCGCCCGAGCCGGTCGAAGCGACTGCCGTAGAAACCGCGACCGCCAACGCCGTCACCCCCGCGGCACCGGAGCCCGTGGTCGCGCGGCCCCCCGAGTCCGCCGCGACCGCGGCCGCCGACACAGCTCCTGCCGAGCGTTCCCTGGCTGTGGCTGCGCAACCGGTGCTGAAAGCGGCAAGCGAACTGCCGCTGCCGTTCATCGAGCGCCGCCATCCGCTGCGTTTCGTCTGGCAGATCGACGCCGACGGGCGCTTCACGCTCGGTTCCGAAGAGTTCATCGCGCTCGCCGGGCCGACCACGGCCGGCGCGCTCGATGGCACTTGGGCGGAAATCGCCGCCGAACTCGGCCTCGATCCCGAACAGAGCATTGCCCAGGCCCTCGCCACGCGCGACACCTGGAGCGGACTGACAGTCGCCTGGCCGATCGACGGCAACGCCGATCGGCTGACGGTTGAGTTGTCCGGCCTGCCGTCGTTCGACCGCGAGCGCCAGTTTCGCGGCTATCGCGGATTCGGAGTCTGCCGCGACATCGCAAGGCTCAATGACTTGGCACGGATGCGCAGCGCCCCCGCGCAGGCGCCGCTGGAAGCCGCGGTCGACGCGGTGCCGGACGACGTTCCGGCACCGGCTGAAACGCCGACAGCCGAAGCCGAGGCGCCAACTCTGAGCGCGGTCGAACATCACGCATTCTACGAACTGTCGCGACGGCTTACGCATCTCAATCACGACGACGCGGAACTCGACCGCGCAATCCTCGAGTCAGCTTCGCTGCTCAGTCCAGCAGGAGATATGCGCCAGTTGTTCGACCGGTTGCCGGCCGGCGTCCTGATCTACCGGCTTGAGGAGTTGATCTACGCCAATCACGCTTTCCTGCAGGCCGTCGGCTACGACAATCTCGACGAACTCATCGAAGCAGGTGGCCTCGACGGCATTCTGGTCGCGCCCGACAGCAACTCGATTGAAGCTGCTCCGGGCAAGCCATGTGCCTTGACGATCGTCGATCGCGGCGGAGAGAATAGCGTCGGTATCGAGCTCATTCCGGTGCTGTGGGAGAGCGAGGCCGCTCACGCTTTGCTGATCGCCTCACCCAGCAAGGCAACCGCCACCAAGGCCGCCGAACATTCGCTCGAACGGGACGAAACTGCGGCCGCGAAGCTCGCCGCAACCCAGGCGCAAGCCGAAGCGGTGCAGGCCAGCCTCCTTGCCGCACAAGCCGAGGCCGACGCGGCACAGGCGGACGCCGCCGGCGCGCGCGCCGAAGTCGCCGAGCTTCGGGCGATCCTCGATACCGCCACGGACGGCGTCATCGTGCTCGACCGCGGCGGGTCGATCGTCTCAGCCAACCGCAGCGCGGAAGCGCTGTTCGGCTTCGACGCCCGCGAACTCGCCGGCCGGCCGTTCATCGAACTGTTCGCACCGGAGAGCGTCGACCTCGCGGCGAGCTATCTCGACAGCGTGTGCGAACATGGCGTCGCGAGCGTGCTGAACAACGGGCGCGACGTGACGGGACGCGTTCGCCAGGGCGGGGACGTGCCGCTGTTTATGAGCCTGGGGCGGATCGGGGAGGATGGCAACAAAGTGTGCGCGGTATTCCGCGACGTCACGCCTTGGAAGAACGTCGAGGCAGACTTGCTCGCGGCCAAGCGCCAGGCCGAAAAGGCGTCATCCGTCAAATCTGAGCTGTTGGCCAAGATCAGCCACGAGATTCGCACGCCGCTGAACGCGATCATCGGTTTCTCCGAAGTCATGATGGAGGAACGCTTCGGACCCATCGGGAACGAACGCTATCGCGACTACGTGAGGGACATCCACGCTGCGGGCGGCCACCTGATGTCGCTGATCAACGACCTGCTCGATCTCTCCAAGATCGAAGCCGGCAAGCTCGAACTCCACTTCGACGACGTATCGCTGAACGATCTCGCACAGCAATGCGTGGCGCTGATGCAGCCCCAGGCCAATCGCCAGCGCATCATCATCCGCACCTCATTGCCCCCGGCCCTACCGCACGTCGTCGCCGATGCGCGTTCGGTGCGGCAGATCGCGCTCAATCTCCTGTCCAACTCGATCAAATTTACCGAGTCCGGCGGACAGGTGATCGTCTCGACCGCACTCAGCGACGAAGGCGGCGTGGCGCTGCGCGTCCGCGACAGTGGCATCGGCATGAGCGAGGCCGATATCGTCACCGCGCTGGAACCGTTCCGGCAGATCGAAACAACGATTGCCGGACGCGCCGGCGGGACCGGCCTCGGCCTGCCGCTGACCAAGGCGCTGGCCGAAGCCAACCGCGCCCGTTTCCAGATTCAGAGCGCGCCCAAGGAGGGTACGCTGGTCGAAGTGATATTTCCCTCGGCGCAAGGGCTCGCCGGCTGAGACCGGACGACCGCGGTGTTTCGGCGGCAGGTGGAACCGTTGGACTGAACGGAACTTGGGTTTTTTCGGCCTGAAGGACGAAGACGCCGGCGGCGCTCTGCCGTGCTACGATTTTGATGTCCTGAGTCGGAGAAAATCGCGGCGAGCGGTTGGCTGCGGTCTTCACCCGCTCGTCGCTCCGCGATGTCCATTTGGCCGTGAACGTGAGAACCAAAATGCGAGAGACCGCATTGCGTATGCTGACGGGTACGTGCCTGATGGTGTTGTTCGGCAGCACGCTCGCGGGGGCTCAAGACCAGCGACCGGCCGCCTCCGTGGCCGGCAAACCGCCCTACAACATCTTGTTCGTGATCAGCGACCAAAGAAGCTATCGACTGTTCGTCGGCGGCGGATATTCCCTGCCGGCCATCGACGCTATCGCAAGTCGCGGCGTGACCTTCAACAACCACTATATCGCCTCGGCGATGTGCTCGCCTTCACGTGCGTCGTTTCTGACCGGTCAGCCGCCCCAGGTTCACCATGTCTTCGATCAGATGGAATACGCTTTCACGCCGACCCTTGACCCCAAGTTTCCCAACATGGGCTCCGTGCTGAAGGGCCTCGGATACAAGACCGCCTATTTCGGCAAGTTCGAGATGGACAAGTCGATCCTTCAGGTAAAGCCAACCGTCAATTACAGCGCGGCGATTGAGCCCTATGGATTTGACGTGTTCAACGCGGATGGGGACATCGGCAGCAGTCCGCAGAGCGGATTTGACAACGATCATTTCATCGCTGGCGAGGCCGTCCGCTGGCTGCGCGAGAACGCGGGCGCGACGCGACAGGGCGGCAAGCCGTTCTTCATGGTCGCGAGCTTCGTCAATCCGCACGACATCATGTACGGCAATGCCAACGTTCCGGGCGAACCCGCGGTCGAGAAGGCTGTCTCGCCCAAAGCGCTGCCGCCGTTGCCCGCAAACACGATCTATCAAAAGAACTGGCCGTTGAAGCTGTCGCCGAGCCTGCAGGAATCGCTCACGGCTCCCGGCATGCCGAGCGCGCTGCAGGAATACAAGACCGGCTGGGATGGCTGGTCAGGCACCATTCCCACCGATCGTCCGGACATGTGGAGCGTCTTCTACAACTACTATCTCAACTCCATCCGAGATCAGGACGGCGCTCTCCAGCAGCTCGTGGACGTGCTGAACGAGATGGGCATGTGGCAGGACACCGTCGTGATCTTCACCGCCGATCACGGCGAGATGGCGGGAGCGCATGGCGGCCTGAAAGGCAAGGGCCCGTTCAGCTACGAGGCCAATTCCCACGTGCCTCTGATCATCGCGCATCCGACCGGCAAGGCGGGCGCGTCGACTAACGCGCTGACCAGCCATCTCGACCTGCTCCCGACCTTTGTCGGCCTGACGGGACTGCCGGAGACCAGCCGTCCGGCTAACGTGAAAGCGCTGCCGGGACACGACTTCTCGGCGGTACTGGCCGAACCAGACAAAGCCGGTGTGCAAGCGGTACGCCCCGGTGTTCTCTTCAATTACATGGGCGTCAGCACCGTTGACGCGAACTATCTGCGCGAAGCGCTGGCTGCTCCCTATGTCAACAAGCCCCGTCCGCCGCTCAGCCAGGCGAAGCTCGACAAGCGCGGCCTGCTCTCCTTTGCGTTCGATGGGCGCTACAAGTTCGGCCGCTATTACGCGCCGACCGCATTCAATACGCCGCGGACTTTGGAGGAGATTTTCAAGAACAACGACGTTCAGCTCTTCGATCTCCAGAACGACCCTGATGAAGTGCACAATCTGGCGCTCGATCCGGAGAAGAACCGGGTAACGCTCCTGCGGATGAACGCTCTGTTGAACGACCTCATCGCCAAGGAAGTCGGCGTCAACGACGGTCGCTTCCTCACGCCCTATATTACGGCGAAATGATCCCGGTTCTGCCGGTCCGGCCCACTGGATTCGGCGTTCCCTTCCCGCAGTACGCCGATGGCGGGAGGCTCCGCCCGGTTGGAGAGGGCGTCAGCCAAGCGACCCGAACCCTCAGTTCGCCCGTAGCAAGCCGTTTGAAATCGGCTAGACTTGCGGCCGCTGGGACGAAAGTCGCGGCCGGCCCTGCCGACCGCGACGAATTGTGAGGTGATAACCACCATGATCCGCCTCATGCGTTTGATGCTGGCGCTTGCCGCCTCGATCCTGCTTTCGGCAACGGCGACGCGCGCTGCCGAGCAGGTCGATCTGCTGCTGGTGCTCTCCTCCGACGTCTCGCGCAGCGTCGACCATCCCAAGTTTCTGCTCCAGCGCGAAGGCTACGCGGCGGCGATTTCGGATCCGCAGGTGCTCGATGCCATCAAGTCGGGGCCGCATCAGAAGATCGCAATAAGTTTCGTCGAGTGGTCGGGCTTCGGCGCGCAGAAGCTCGTCATCAACTGGACCAGGATCGACGGCGCCGCGGCCGCACGCAAGTTCGGCGACCAGTTGCTGGAACTGCCGCGCTCGTTCGCCGACCGGACGTCGATCAGCGGCGGCATCGAGTTTTCCAATGCGCAATTCGCCAACGCGCCATTCGAGGCGCCCCGCCGAACCATCGACGTTTCGGGCGACGGCACCAACAATGCGGGCCGTGACGTCCGGGTCACGCGCGACGAAGTCCTGGCGCAAGGCGTCGTCATCAACGGGCTGGTGATCCTGAGCGACCGGCCGGTACCGTGGAACGCCGAGCACACCAACCCGCCGGGCGGGCTCGAGAAGTACTACCGGGACAACGTGATCGGCGGTCCCGGCGCCTTCGTTCTGGTGGCGGAGAACTTTCAGTCCTTCGGCCGCGCCATCGTCAAGAAGCTGATCGCCGAGATTGCGGCGCTCGGATCGGCACGTCCGGCGCGGCACGTCCTGGCGCGCTGACCGCGCCGGCGTGGCCCTGCGACCAAGTGGCCGCCGGCCGCGGCTGCCACAGCATCGCCACACGGATCGTTGCGCTCGATCAATGCAATGGTCGCTTGTTTCGAATAATTCCACGTATGTGCAACACTCTAGAATCGTTCCAAGCTGTTGAATTCAAAAAGCTAATCTGATTGACGCCATGCTCTCGCGGTCCTACCAGAGCGCCAAGGCCGCGGCGCCAATTGCCCGTCGCGCACGATTCCCCGCAGGAGACACCCATGATCACCAACTTCAGGCTGGCATTCGCTCGCAGCGCCATGATGGCGAGTGCACTGGTGACGAGCGCCGGGCTGGCGCATGCGCAGTCCGGTGAGGTCAACGTCTACAGCTACCGCGAGTCGAAGCTGATCCAGCCGCTGTTCGAAGCCTTCACCAAGGACACCGGCATCAAGGTCAACGTGATTTCGGCCAGTTCCGGCCTCGAGCAGCGCATCAAGGCGGAGGGTGCCAACAGTCCCGCCGACGTCCTCTTGACCGTCGACATCGGCCGCATCGAGGATGCGGTGCGCGCGGGCGTCAGCCAGCCGATCAAGTCCGAGACGCTCGACAAGATCGTGCCCGCCCAATACCGCGATCCCGAAGGCCATTGGTACGGCATCTCGGCGCGCGCGCGCGTGGTCTACGCCTCGAAGCAGCGGGTGCCGCAGACCGCTCTCACCTACGAGGAACTGGCCGATCCGAAGTGGAAGGGTAAAATCTGCATCCGCTCCGGCCAGCACATCTACAACAACGCGCTGTTTGCGGCCTACATCGCCCACCACGGCGAGGCCAAGACCGAGGAATGGCTCAAGGGCCTCAAGGCCAACCTCGCGCAGAAGCCGTCCGGCGGCGACCGCGAGACGGCGCGCGACATTGCCGCCGGCAAGTGCGATCTCGGCATCGGCAACACCTATTATTGGGCGCTGATGAACAACAAGGACCCGGACAAGAAGGCCTGGGCCGACGCCACCAAGGTGATCCTGCCGACCTTCCAGGGCGACGGTACCCACGTCAACCTGTCGGCTGTGCTGCTCGCCCGGCACGCGCCGAACAAGGCCAATGCCCTGAAGCTTATCGAGTGGCTGGCCGGCGAGAAGGCCCAGCACATGTATGCCGACATGAACTACGAATATCCGATCCGCGCTGGCATCGCGATCAACCCGACGATTGCGGGTTACGGCCAGTTGAAGCCGGATTCGCTGCCGCTCTCGAAGATCGCCGACCACAAGAAGGCCGCCGCCAACCTGGTGGACAAGGTCGGCTTCGACAAATGACGCCCTGCGCACCGCGTCAGTGACGCTATTGCCCCTCCTCCATGAAGGCCGCAGGCCCGCCCGGCCCGCGGCCTTCGTACATTGCGAAGCGCCGGTGCGCACGATTTCGTTTGCCCGGCGCCTACCGGCACTGCGACCATGTCTCAGGTGAGCGTCGAATACCCATTGGGCGATCCGGACATCGCGCAGCGCCTGCCCGATGTGACGCCGTATCGCGGCGGCCTGCCGGCAGCGGCTGCGTGGATCGCCATTGCGGCGGCGCTGCTCGCGATCATCCCGCTCGCCAGCTTGATCGTGATCGCCATCGGCGGCGAGACCGGCGACATCTGGGAACACCTGTTCCGCTACGTTATCCCGACAGCGCTGTGGCAGACGGGGCTGCTGTTGGCCGGCGTCGCCGCCGTGACCGTGATCGTGGGCGTCGGCACCGCCTGGGCGGTCACCACGTTCTCGTTTCCGGGACGCGACGCGCTGATCTGGCTGTTGCCGCTGCCGCTCGCCATCCCGACCTACATCGTGGCGTACGTCTACGTCGCCATCCTCGATGCGTTTGGACCGGTGCAGACGGCGTTGCGTGCCGTGTTCGGCTGGCAATCGGCGGCTGACTACTGGTTCCCGAATGTGCGCTCGCTCGGCGGCGCGATCTTCGTCATCGGCTTGGTGCTCTATCCTTATGTCCACCTCGCCGCCCGGGCGATGTTTCAGACCCAGGCGGCGCCGCTCACCGAAGCTGCGCGGATGCTCGGCGCCCGGCCTTGGCGGCTGGCGCTCGGCATCACGCTGCCGCTGGCGCGGCCGGCGATCGCCATCGGCCTCGCGCTCGCGCTGCTCGAAACTCTCAACGATATCGGCGCCAGCGAATATCTCGGCGTGCAGACTCTCACGCTGTCGATTTTCACCACGTGGCTCAACCGCAACAGCCTGCCGGGCGCCGCGCAGATCGCCTGCTTCATGCTGGTGATCGTAGCCGCGCTGATTGCGCTCGAGCGTTACGGGCGACGGCGGCGTGCCTTCGCGATGCCCGCACAAGACAGCCGCCTCGCGTCGCGCATCGCGCTCACCGGCTTGCCGCGATGGCTGATGACCTGCGCCTGCTTCGCGCCGGTGGTGCTGGGGTTCCTCCTGCCGGCGGGCTACCTGGCGCGCGAGGTGATAACGCGCGGGCTGCTGATCGGCTTCGACCCCGCGCTGCTCGGGCATGCCCTCACCACGGTTGCGCTCGCCGCGACCGCAACGCTGATCGTGCTGCTGGTCGGATTTTCGGCGGTCACGGCGGTGCGCTTCGTCAAGCGCCCGATCGTCGCCGCCAGCGTCAACGTCGCGGGCATCGGTTACGCCATCCCCGGCGCAGTACTGGCGCTGGGCCTGCTGTCGCCGCTGGTCCTGATCGACGAGGCGATCAACGCGGTTTCCGGGGCACTCGGCGGCGGCCGGATCGGCTTGGTGGTCGCCGGATCGAGCGCCGCCCTGGTCATCGCCTATGTCATCCGCTTTCTGGCAATCGCGACCGGCCTGGCGCAGGCCGGCTTTGCCCGGGTGCCGACGGAATTCGACGACGCGGCCCGCATGCTCGGTGCCGGCCCGTCACGGCTGGCCAGCACGATCCTGCTCCCGCTCTCCCGGCCGGCGATACTCGGGGCAGCGCTGCTGGTGTTCGTCGATTGCATGAAAGAGCTGCCGGCAACGCTCCTGCTGCGGCCGCTCAACGTCGAGACGTTGTCGACCTATATTTATCAGTTCGCCACCCGCGGCGATTTCGAGGAGGGCGCGCTGGCGGCGCTCATCATCGTCGCGGTCGGCGTCCTGCCGGTGATCCGCATCACCCGCTACGCCGACGAGGCCCCCCTGGCCAACCGCGTCCGGCGTTCAAGCCCGGAACCTCGACGGTAAGCCCTCCCCATCATTGGGCGATTGCGGCCTTTACTGCAGCGCGGTAGAAAATTCCGCCGGCGGGCAGACGGGGCGGCCTCGCATTGCCTTAGCCGTGCCTTGGCCGCCGATGTCGCAAGGACGAGGAATTCATGAAAAAGGTCTATCCGGACGCATCGGCGGCGCTCGCCGGGCTGTTGAAGGACGGCATGCTGATCATGGCCGGGGGCTTCGGGCTCTGCGGCATCCCCGAAACCCTGATCCTGGCGATCCGCGATTCCGGCGTGAAAAACCTGACGGTGGTATCCAACAATGCGGGAACCGACGGCGTCGGCCTCGGCCTGCTGCTCGATACCCGGCAGATCAAGAAGATGATCTCGTCCTATGTCGGAGAGAACAAGACCTTCGCCGCGCAATACCTCGCCAATGAACTGGAGATCGAATTCAACCCGCAGGGCACGTTGGCCGAACGCATCCGCGCCGGCGGCGCCGGCGTGCCGGCGTTCTTCACCAAGACCGGCGCCGGCACCCTGATCGCGGAGGGCAAGGAGGAGCGGGAATTCGACGGCGAGCGCTATGTCATGGAGCGCGGCATTGTCGCCGATCTGTCGATCGTGCACGCCTGGATGGGCGATACCGAAGGCAACCTCGTCTATCGCAAGACCGCGAGGAACTTCAATCCGATGATGGCGACCGCCGGCAAGGTGACGGTCGCGGAGGTCGAGCACCTCATGCAGCCCGGCGAGATCGATCCGGACCGGATTGTTACACCCGGCGTCTACGTCAAGCGGATGATTCATGTACCCAACGCCGTGAAACACATCGAGCAACGCACCGTGCGCAAGCGTCTCGCGCCGGCAGGAACCGGAGAGGAAGTCTGATGGCCTGGACTCGCGAGCAGATGGCCGAGCGGGCAGCGCAAGAGCTGCGCGACGGCTTCTACGTCAACCTTGGCATCGGCATCCCGACGCTGGTGTCCAACTACATTCCTGACGGCATGAGCGTGCAGTTGCAGAGCGAGAACGGCATGCTGGGCTTTGGTCCGTTCCCCTACGAGGGCGAGGAGGACCCTGACCTCATCAATGCCGGCAAGCAGACCGTCACCGAAATTCCGACCACCAGCTATTTCTCTTCGGCCGACTCGTTCGCGATGATCCGCGGTGGTCACATCGACCTGTCGATCCTCGGCGCGATGCAGGTCGCCGAGAACGGCGATCTGGCGAACTGGATGATCCCCGGCAAAATGGTCAAGGGCATGGGCGGCGCCATGGACCTGGTGGCCGGTGTCAAGAAGGTCGTGGTGGTGATGGAGCACTCGGCCAAGAGCGAGGCGAAGCTGCTGAAACGCTGCACGCTGCCGCTGACCGGCGCCGGTGTGGTTGACATGGTCATCACCGACCTGGGCGTGTTTGACATCGACCGCAAGGGCGGCGGCATGACGCTGGTCGAGATCGCGCCCGGCGTGACCGAGGACGAGATCAAGAGCAAGACGGAGGCGGATTATCGGGTCGCTCTGACCAACAGCGCGTGAGGACGTTCTGCGCTTGATGTGCGGCCTGGCCGGCATCCGCACCGCGTAAAAAAGGCAGCAATTACGGGCGCCTAGGCACCCCATATGCCAGCCACGAAAGCGACACAGAGGGGTTTCAGGTTGCGGCCTTATTCCCCACCGGTAGAGTCGCTTGGCGTGATTGCTGAAGCGCGTATGGAAACAACATCGTGACCTCTGCCACCGGCATCAAGCGCGCTGGGATCGCCCTCGGGGTTGTCCTTGCCGTAGCTGCCGGCGGCCTTTTGCTGTTGTCGGTTCTGATGCCTGCCGACACCGTCCGCGAAGCGGTCAATTCGGAAATCCGTGCTGTGACCGGCCTGGATCCGGTGCTGCGCGGCGACGCCTCGATGTCGTTGTTCCCGGCCGGAAAGGTCAGCTTCGAAGACGTGAGCCTGAGCGACAATCGGACTGGCAAGCCGGCGCTCACGGCCGAGCGGGTGGTGGCGCGTCTGCGCTTCTTTCCGCTGCTGATCGGCCGCATCGAGATCGCTGACGTCCTGCTACAGCGGCCCACCATCAACATCGTGTTCAACGCCGACCGCAGTTCGAATTGGTCGGGGCACATCGAAACCTTGGCGCGTAATCTGCAGGCCGGACCGCGGCAGAACACGTCGTTCTCCGAAATCCGGATCGATAACGGCACCATCGTTCTGCGCGATAAGTCCTACAAAGCTGTCGAGACGCTTTCGAACGTCGAGATGTCGCTCGCCTGGCCATCCATCTCCAAGAGCTTCGCCGCCACCGGACGCTTTGCCTGGCACAATGAGACCATCGACACGACCGTTAGCTTTGCCGACTTCGCGGCGGCACTACGCGGCGACCGCTCGGGACTGAAGGTGCGCCTTGCCGGCACGCCGTTGAAGTTCGGTTTCGACGGCTATCTCAGTCATCGCCCGACCTTGAAAATCGAAGGCGCGGTCGCGGCCGACACGTCCTCCCTGCGCGAGACGTTCCGGTGGACCGGGGCGCAGTCGCCTCCGGGCGGCGGCTTCGGCCGGTTTGCGCTCAAGGCGCAAGCCAATGTGGCCGGAAGCACCATCGGGCTTTCGGGCGTCCATATCGAGCTCGACGGGAATTCCGGTGAAGGCGTCCTGACGTTGGCGACCGACGGTCGAAGCACACTGCAAGGTACGCTCGCCACCGAATTACTCGACCTTACCCCCTACATTTCCACCGTACGGCTGATGGCCAGTGGCGATCGCGGCTGGGACCGCCAGCCCCTGGCAGTCGAAAGTTTCAGCGGCATCGACGTTGATCTGCGGCTGTCGGCGGCGCGCGTCACCGTCGGTGCCGTGAAGCTCGGCCGCACCGCGGTCGCCGCCAATTTGCGCGGCGATCGTCTGAGCATCGCGGTCGGCGAGTCCGAGGCATTCGGCGGCGTGGTCAAGGGCACGTTCGGGTTCGCCCGCACGTCGTCGGGCGCCGACCTCAAGGCGCAAATGCAATTTGCCAACATCGATCTCGATCAAAGTCTCGGTGAAATGTTCGGCTTCCGCCGCCTGGAAGGCAAAGGTAATCTGAGCTTCATCATCGACAGCTCGGGCGACAGCGTCTACGCATTGACTCGCGGCTTGAACGGCACGGCGAACCTCGTCAGCCGCAAGGGCGCAATCTCCGGCATCAACGTCGAACAGATGCTCAAGCGCATGGAGCGCAGCCCGCTTTCCCGTGGCAACGAGTTCCGCAGCGGCAAGACGCCCTACGATTCGCTCAGCGCCAGCTTGAAGATCACCCGCGGCACGGCCACCATCGAGGACATCCGTGTCGAGGGGCCGACCGTGCGGCTCGGGATGGTCGGTTCGGCATCGATCCCGGACCGCGACCTCGATCTGCGCGGCACCGCGAGCCTGGTCTCGACAACGCTTCCGCCGTTCGAACTGCCGTTCATGGTCCAGGGCGCGTGGGACGATCCCATCATGCTGCCGGATGCCCAGAGCCTGATCCAGCGCTCCGGCGCCGCACAACCGCTTTTGGATGCGCTGCGCAAGAGTTCGGCCCGCGAAGCGGTTCGCTCTGCGATCGAGAAGCTCGGCATTGGCCTGCCCGCAGCGCCGGCGGCAAAACCACCGCCTGCGGAAACCGCTGCCAAACCCGCGACGGCGGAGTACGCCCCCGCGGCGACCGAAAGCCTGCCGGCGGCCGAGCCCAAATCGAGCGAGACAGCGGAACCGGCGCAATAGGGCGCAACGCCATTTCTATGGTGCAAGCTGCGGCCGCGCGTGGTGCGGCGATTGCTCGCGGCCGGCGCCATTAAACTTGCCGAACAGGGACGCCGCAACGAGACCGATGGCGACGACCGCGATCAGGATGGTGCAGATCGCATTGATCTCCGGCTTCACCCCGAGACGGATCTCCGAATAGATGCGGATCGGCAGCGTGGTGGCGCCGGGCCCGGTGGTGAAGCTCGCAATCACCAGATCGTCGAGCGAGAGCGTGAACGCCAGCATCCAGCCCGAGGCGATGGCCGGCGCGATGATCGGCAGCGTGACCACCAGGAATGTCTTCCAAGGCGGGCAGCCGAGATCGATTGCGGCCTCCTCCAGGCTGGTGTCGAAGCTTAGAAGCCGCGAATGCACCACGACGGTGACGAAGCACATGGTCAGCGTGGTGTGCGCCAGCGCGACGGTCCAGAAGCCGCGGTCGACATTGAGCGCGACGAAAAGCATCAGCAGGGACAGCCCGGTAATCACTTCCGGCATGACCAGCGGCGCATAGGCCATGCCGGACATGAGCATGCGGCCCCGGAAACGGCCGTAGCGCGCCAGCGCCACGGCCGTGAGCGTGCCGAGCACGGTCGCGAAGGTCGCGGACATGACCGCAATTCGCAAGGTCACCCACGCGGCCTCGAGCATCGCCCGATCATGCATCAATTCGACGTACCAGCGGGTTGACCAGCCGCCCCAGACGGTGACCAGCCGCGAGGCGTTGAATGAAAATATGACCAGGATCATGATCGGCACGTAGAGGAAGATCAGGCCAAGGGCGACCGACGTGACGTTGAACCAGGATGCACGGTGCATCGGTCAGCGCTCCCCCGTGCGGACTTCCATCTGCTGGTAGACCACGATCGGAACGACCAGGAGGGCGAGCAGCACGGCTGCCACCGCGGAAGCGACCGGCCAGTCCTTGTTCTGGAAGAATTCGGTCCACAGCGTCTGGCCGATCATGACGTTCTGCGAGCCGCCGAGCAGATCGGGAATCACGAATTCGCCGACGATCGGGATGAAGCACAGCAGCGCGCCGGCGGCGACGCCGGGGATCGCTAGCGGCAGGGTCACCAGCCAGAACGCCTTCCAGCGCGGGCAGCCGAGATCGGCGGCGGCTTCGAGCAAGGTCGCGTCCAGCTTTTCCAAGCTGGCGTAGACCGGCAACACCATGAACGGCAGATACGAATAGACGATGCCGATATAGACGGCGGTGTCGGTGGCCAGCCAGACGGGCGGCGTGTCGACCAGGCCGAGGCCCATAAGCACCTGATTCAACGGGCCTTCCCGCTGCAAAATGTTGGTCCAGGCGTAGATGCGGATAAGGAAGGAGGTCCAGAACGGCAGCACCACCAGCATGAACAGGATCGGCTGCCAGCGGCGGGGCGAACGGGCGATGCCGTAGGCCAGCGGAATGCCGATCGCGAGCAAAGTCAGCGTGGAAACCGCTGCAACTTCAAGGCTCTTGAGATACGAGGCGAGATAGAGCCAGTCGGTGCCGATGAAGCGGTAATTGTCCAGCGACAGGGCCGCCAGGAACCGGCTAAGCCCTTCAAGCCCTTCGGAAAAATCGAACACCGGGGTGTAGGGCGGCTGCGCGATGGCGGTCTGCGACAGGCTGATCTTGAACACGATCAGGAACGGCACCAGGAAGAACACCACGAGCCAGAGAAGCGGAATGCCGATCACCAGCCGCCGGCCCCAGCCGCCGCGACCGCCCTGCCCGCCCCCGTCTGCGCTCATGTTCGCCCCTCTTCCCGTCGTCTTCGCCTGCGGCATCGCTCGCTTCGCGCCTCTTCCCGCCGTCTTCCCAGACCTTCTGCGGCCCGCAGCCGCAGACGCCTCGTTTGAGTTAATGCAAACTCTATCCCCGCTCGTTCCCGCGCAAGCGGGAACCCAGAGCCAAGCATTCGGAGTTCGTAATCCTGGGTCCCCGCTTGCGCGGGGACGAACGGAGAAAGCTGCGTTTCCCTCGAAGGGACTTACCCTACCGCGCCAAAACAACTCCGGCGTCGTCCGCGAAGGTCAGCCAGACCCGGCTCGCCACCCGGATCGGCTGGTCGACCTGGCGGCGGACGTTGGCGAGCGTCGCCTTGATCGCCGTGCCGTCGTCGAGCCGCACCTGGTAGACCGAGAGATCGCCGAGATAGCCGATGCCGGTCACCTGCCCGGCCACGCAGTTCCCGCTCGCGGCTTCGGGCGGCGCGAGCGCAACGTCGATCTTCTCGGGCCGCAGCGCGACCCACACCGTCGCTCCCACGTTCGCCTCCGCGCACGGCGCCGCGCGCACCACACCGGCGGACGTCTCGACCACGGTCGCGACGGCACCGCTTTCGCGCACGCGACCCTCCAGCAGATTTACCTCGCCGATGAAGTCCGCGACCCAGCGCGAGTTCGGCTGCTCGTACATGTCATGGGGTGGCGCGACCTGCACCAGCTTGCCGTGGTTCATCACGCCGATGCGGCTCGCGACCGTCATCGCCTCCTCCTGGTCGTGGGTGACGATGACGAAGGTCATGCCGAGCTCGCGCTGCAGCCGCATCAGCTCGAACTGCGTCTCGCCGCGCAACTTCTTGTCGAGCGCCGCCATCGGCTCGTCGAGCAGCAGCACGCGCGGCCGCTTGGCGAGCGAGCGCGCGAGCGCGACGCGCTGGCGCTGACCGCCGGAGAGCTGGTGCGGCTTGCGCGCGCCGAGCCCGTCGAGCCGAACGAGCGCCAGCATCTCCTCGACGCGGCGCGCAATCTCGTCCCGCGGCATGCGGTCCTGCTTGAGGCCGAAGGCGATGTTGCCCGCGACGGTGAGATGCGGGAACAGCGCGTAGCTCTGGAACATCATGTTGACGGGCCGGCGGTGCGGCGGCACGCGCGCTATGTCCTCGCCATCGAGCAGGATGCGCCCTTCGTCCGGCGTCTCGAAACCAGCAAGGAGACGGAGCAGCGTGGTCTTGCCGCAGCCCGACGGCCCGAGCAGCGCGAAGAACTCGCGCTCGAAAATGTCGAGCGTCACGCCATCGACCGCAACGATCCCGCCGAAGCTCTTGCGCACGCCCTCGAACCGAACGAGCGGCCGCGCGCCGGGCTGCGCCCACGGCGGCGGCGCGCGCTCCGGCATGTTCGGCTCATCCAGCGCTTCCGCCATTCAAGGGCCCCCGTCTCCCAGCGTCCGTGTTGTAGCGCAGAATTGGGCGGATGTGATGGTGGGTTCGGCGGGACGGCCGGCCCGACGGCCTGCGCAACGAGGCGTGTCAGGTTGGTTCATGTCCGGTTTCTAAAAAGCGGACGTACAGGCAAATTAGCTCATCCGTTCTCGGCCGCGATTGAACCCCGCTGCGGACATGGACGGCTTGGAATTGTTGCGGCGAGAGTACTCGGCCTCGAATTGCCCTTGCTTCTACAGCAGCGCGCCGACGAGGTGATTGAGTAATGCTGCGTATGCTCACGGCCGATTTTAGCCTTCAGCGACACGCTGCGGCGCGACTTCGGTCGCTTTCCGGCGAAGCAGACACTTGCAGACGGACGCTTTAGGCAACCAACTGGACGCTGCTGCCCCAGTGCGGAAGTGACATGTCCTCGATCACCTCGTCGGCGCCATGCGCGTCAGATCTTATCCAGACAACCAGCCTTCAAAACGTGCTACTGTTGCCCTCAACTCCACTGGTGTGACCGCGCAAATGACCATCACCGTCGGGCGACGAGAGTTCATGGTTGCAATCGGCGGCGCGGTAGGGTGGCCAATCACCGCAGGGGCTCAGGTCCCGAGCCGAAAGCCGCGGATCGGCTATCTCTTTTCCTTTAAGCAAGAGGAGGGCAAACAACTCTGGGAAGCCTGCCGCCAAGGATTGCACGAACTCGGGTACGTCGAAGGTTCGAACATAGCGATTGAAGTGCGATGGGCGGACGGACGGTACGAACGATTGCCCGCGCTCGTGGCTGAACTCATCAGGCTCAAGGTTGACATCATCGTAGTCGCGGCGACGCCGGGCAGCTTGGCGGTGAAATCCGCAACCAACACCATCCCGGTGGTAATCGTAGCGGTGTCCGACCCGACGCGCATCGGACTGGTTGCAAGCCTTGTCCGGCCCGGTGGCAACATCACTGGATTGTCGCTGCTCACGCCGGAGCTCAGTGGGAAGCGGCTGCAATTGCTCGTGGAAATAGCTCCAAAGACCAACC